>CAZFMD010000007.1:0-27195 GCA_964520025.1 uncultured Spirochaetaceae bacterium | reverse complement strand
GAAGAGGTAGCCGAAGCCGAGGAGCTGGAGGAAGCAGAAGAGGTAGCCGAAGCCGAAGAGTTGAGAGAGGCGCAGGCTGTTGCGACGGTAGAGGAATCCGTATTTCTCGAGGGAGAGGGACAGGAAATGGTGGAGGAACTGGAAGGATTGAAGGAAATCGTTCCCCTTCCTCCCCTGCCACAGGAACAGCTCGAAGAGCTTCCTACCGCCGATGCGGCGCAGCGTGAGGGTTCTGCGCTACCCGAAGAAGCCGAACCAGCGAAACCGCAAGTTGTGACCGAAGAGGCGGTTGCCCCTGCGGGGAAAACCATGGAAGAGCTCGAAGTGGCGGAGGATGAAGTTGCTCCCATCGAGTCTATTTTGGGTGCCGGGGAAGAGCTGGTCATGGAAGCCATGCCCGGACAAGAACAGGCCGGGCAGTTGAGCCCTGAAGAAATCGAAAAGATCCAGCAATCTGATGAAAAAAAGCAGCTGGAGGAGCTCCTGGCTTCGAAAACCATCCGCACCTACTCTCTGCAAGCCATTGAAGCCATCATCATGGAACAGAGATCCAGTGTTGTCATGGAGGATGGCGTGTATCGAATCAAAGAGGGGATCGTCGCCCAAGTAGAGGGCGAACCTCATCGCAAAGGCCTGCTGGCCATGGCCGAGGCGTCTCTATCGGAGCCGGCTAAAACAGCCGGATCTTTGGAATCCGGCATCGGTGCGCTGCTCGGAGATGAATCGATTCTGGACCTGGAGACCGAGATCGGCCAGATTCGTGAACGAAGCACAGAGATAGATTATGCGTCCTTGAGAAAAGCGAAGAATATCCACTTCTTTGATGACGGATTAGACTATGACGAGTACCTGAAGGGTTTTCGAGGGGGAAAAACGGAGACCGACAGATTGCGCTCCCTGGTGGAACTTTCCGGGAAGCTCAAAGCGGTAAACGCCGCTATTTTCAGCAAGGACAATGGCAAATACTCCTTGGTGTTGAGAGTCGGTCTCAACGATCCCGGTTTTGAAGTGTATTTCACTCCCGAGGAACCATTCGTGGAAATGTTCGTCAAACCACGCCACACAGTATACATTGGTGAGACCGTCGAAAAAATCAAAGCTCTGTCAAAGAAGATGCACCCGGAGGATCTCAAGTATATGCAGGCGGCGCTTGTGTTTCCCGTTGTGTTTCGAACTCGGGAATCGTTCCTCCTTCTAGGGCTTCCTGTGCGGTGGGATCTGGATATCGAGGATATCATCACCAGATTGGATATCTACTGAGCCCAAAAACACCGTCCAGCTATTCCGGCGGATGGAAATTGTATAAATTCTTGACAAACCACTAAATATAAAGGTACATTATGCGAGAGAAAGAGCAGTCTTGCTGTCCATTGCAAAGGGAAGATTGCGGTATTGTTTGACAATAGAGATGGAGGAATATTATGCGCATAGCGTTGTTCGTAATTATTCCTCTCATCGGTTTGATTCTAGGTTGGTTTATCCGGTGGCTGTATGCAAGATTTCAACTGTCTTCATCGGAGCAAAAAGCAGACAGAGTCATTCAGGAAGCACAAAAAGAAGCGGAAGCGCAAAAGCGCGAAGCTTTACTGGAAGCAAAAGACAAGATAATCAAGGAAAGAAATCAGCTTGAGCGGGAAACGAAAGAGAGAAGAGTTGAATTGCAGCGCCTGGAAAGGCGCCTCATGCAGAAGGAAGAAAACCTAGAAAAGCGGCTTGAAACCGTAGAGAATCAGGAACGATCGATAGCAAACCGAGAGAGAGGATTACTCGATAGAGAAAAGGAACTCGATCACGAACAGGAGAAGTGGACAAAGGAGTTGGAACGGGTCTCCGGCTTAACCGCGGCGGAAGCCCGGAAACTACTCATCCAGAGCCTGGAAAACGAGGCTCAGCACGAAGCCCAGGTTAAAATCAATCTGATCGAGCAAGAAGCCCAGGTCACGGCGGAGCGAAAAGCTCGAGATATCATTGTTTCCACAATTCAGCGTATCGCCACCGATGTAAGTTCCGAGGTAACCGTATCCACGGTCAGCCTGCCGAATGATGAAATGAAAGGGAGAATCATTGGCAGGGAGGGAAGGAATATACGGACCTTGGAGACCCTCACAGGGGTTGATATCATCATCGACGATACACCGGAAGCCGTAGTAATTTCCTGTTTCGATCCGATTCGAAAAGAGATCGCCAGGGTGTCCCTGGAACGGTTGATTTCCGACGGCCGGATACATCCGGCCCGGATAGAGGAAATCGTCCAGAAAGTAACAAAAGAGGTCAGTCAGACGATCTATGAGGAGGGAGAAAAGGTCCTCTTCGAATTGGGCATTCACAACATGACTCCCGAGGGGGTGCGGGCCTTGGGTAGACTGCACTTCCGCACCAGCTACGGCCAGAACGTTCTTGCCCATGCAAAAGAGGTTGCTCTGGTTGCCGGTGTCCTGGCTGCCGAGGTCGGAGCCGATGTGGATATCTGCAAGCGGGGAGCCCTGTTGCATGATATCGGTAAAGGAGTGGAAACCGACGGTGAGGGCAATCACGCGGAAATCGGAATGGAGCTGGCCCGCAAAATCGGAGAAGATGCGAAGGTTGTGAATGCGGTCGGTGCCCATCACAACGATGTCGAACCCTCGAGCCTGGAAGCGGTTGTGGTTCAGATAGCCGATGCCATATCGGCTTCAAGACCGGGAGCGCGCCGGGAAACCCTGGATAACTACCTCAAGCGCCTGGAAAATCTGGAAAGGATCGCCGAGGGATTCCAAGGAGTGGATAAGGCGTATGCGATCCAGGCCGGAAGGGAAGTTCGGATTATGGTAAACAACGATGAGGTCAATGATGACGGGGCCAAGAGCCTGGCAAAGAACATAGCAAAGAAGATTGAATCGGAGCTGAAGTACCCGGGCAGAATCAAGGTCACGATCATTCGCGAAACCCGTATCGTTGAGTACGCCCGCTAGCTTTGCTAGCTTCGCTAGCTTCGCTAGCCCCTTTTTGGCTGATTTCGCTTAGGAAGAGAGAGCAACGATAGACGCAGTCAAAGTCCTCGTAATAGGTGATATCGTAGGTCAACCGGGGTGTCGTGCCGTTTTTACCTCCTTGCAGAGTCTCATCAAAGAGACCCGGGCGGATTTTGTGATTGCAAACGGTGAGAACGCAACTGATGGGCTGGGCATTACCCCGGAGGCCGCTGAAGGTCTGTTCAAGTCGGGGGTCGACGTAATTACTTCCGGAAATCACATCTGGCAGCGAAAAGAAATCATCCCCATGCTGGAGCGGGATAACCGTATCCTCAGGCCGGAAAACTATCCCAGCGGTGTTCCCGGGGGGGGCTTGAGCCTGATTACCAAGAAACAGGTTCCCATAGCAGTCATTAACCTCCAGGGCCGGGTAAACATGTACAGTATTCGCTGTCCCTTCAAAGTCGGGGAAGGCCTGGTTCGACAACTCCGGAAAAAGACAAAACTAATCGTTGTGGATTTCCACGCCGAGCTTCCGGAAGAGAAAGAGGCTTTGGCCTTGCATCTTGACGGCAAAATCAGCGCCCTGGTGGGGACCCATACCCACGTGCAGACCGCTGATGAGAAGATACTTCCCGGTGGTACCGCCTACATCACCGACATCGGGATGAGCGGGCCTGTAGGCGGGGTTATTGGGATGAAGCGGGACATATCTATCAGGCGCAGCCTGATGCAGATCCCCTACAAGATGGAGGTGGAAGAGTCCGCCGCCGTTGTCATGGGTGTAATTCTGACAGTGGCCGTGGAAAGTGGTAAAGCTCTATCGATAGAGAGGGTGCGCCGCGACCTGCCCGAACTCGGCACCTGAAGAAAGGCAATGAAAAAAGCATCCCTGCTGGATCTGCTCTGCGCCCGGGATTGCCGATTGACCAGAAAGGACCATTATGCCCGCATTCTCTGCGGGGAAATATACGTAGACGGGCAGTGTGTCAGGGATCCTCGTCAACCGGTAGAGACGGGGGCATCCGTCGAATACAGGCCTCGGCGAGCATATGTATCCAGGGGCGGGGAGAAACTGGCGGGTGTTTTGGACAGGTGGCAGATCACAGTCCGGGGTAAGAGTTTCATCGATGCCGGAGCTTCCACCGGAGGATTCACCGATTGCCTGCTTCAACGCGGAGCCTCACGGGTTATCGCCATAGAGGCGGGAGTAAATCAACTGGATTATCACCTGCGCCGGGATCCCCGGGTGCGTATTTTGGAAAAGACCAACATTATGCACGTACGGACTCTTCCCTTTGAACCGCAAGCTGCGGTGGCGGATCTGTCATTGAGGTCTTTGCGGAAAGCAGCGCTGCACATCCTCAGCCTGGTATCCGAAAAATGGATGATCGCTCTGGTGAAGCCGCAGTACGAGTGGCACCAGCCGCCTGCGGACTTCGACGGCGTCGTTTCCGACGGACCCGCTTTGCGGGAGATTCTGACCAAGCTCTTGCAGGACCTGCAGGGGGAAGGAGCGTTTGTCTCCAGGCTGACAGCATCTCAGCTGCCCGGGAAAAAGGGCAACCGAGAGTTTTTCTGCCTCTTGACCTCGCAGAAAGCCGAGAGGGGCACGGGCCTGAGAAAGATGATCGACCAGGCTGTCAAACAGATCTACTGAAAGGAATCTCTCCCAAGGGGTTTGTCGATCGCCACGCCCTCCGGGCCCAGATATTTGCTAACTTCTCCCTCGACCAGAATCTGGACTGAGCGTACAGTGGAAAACTCGGTGGCTGTGTAGACTACCTGTTTGAGCTCAGCGATCATTCCCTCTTTGCCAAGCGAGTTGAACCGAAACGCCTCATTAAAGTCGAGGTAAGCCGTGTTCCCCTTGATGTACACGGAGTTTATGCGGGTTTGCGGGGATATCAGGGAGATCAGGCCCTGATTGACTTCGACCGTGGTTGGGCCTTGCAGCAGAGCCCCCAGGGTGGCGGTTAGAGGCGCGTCCACATACTCCACGGGCCTGATTACCCCCTTCATGTTGATCTGTCCCTCTTCGGTTACCGAGATGAAGAACAGTCGAGATTGGCGGGTGCGGGTCGGCTCTCTGGCCGGTTCTTGTTCTCTCTCTTCGGGGATCCTCTCCGCCTCAGGTTCCTTCTCAACGGTGATCACGATCTCCTCGGATTCATCCTTGGTCTCCGCCGGCGGGGTTGATGGGCCCTGTTGTTGCTCCCGCGGCTGTTCGGTCTCCAGAGGAGTGATCACCACCTCCGCAGGCTCCTCCACGGATCTGTCGAACAGCTTGGTGAAACCCGTTTTTTCCAATACCTCCTGAACTCGCCCGCGATTGAACAGAAACACTACCAGAACCAGGAGAACCAGCGCGATGTAGAACAGGCAGCCGAGGGTGCGTCTTTTTTTTGCCATACTTCTATCCTCTTCATCGGCATTCCGGTCGCGTGGTTTGATACCCAGGCACGGCGAAGCGCGTTTGACAGTGCTATAAAAAGCTCTTATAGTTACCTCGAAATGAAGGTCGTCGAAGGGATCATGGTATCACCGGGGATAGCGATCGGACCGGCCTGTCTGCACGCCCCGGACAGTCTCACCGTTCCTTCCTACGACATCTCTACGGGACAGATATCCTACGAGCTCGAGCGTTTCCAGAGCGCCCGGGCCAAAGCGGTGCAGGATATCGAAGTTCTCCTGCAGAGGGGAAAGCCCGAGCTCGGCGAGATGGAGAGGAAGCTGCTCAACTCCCATCGTCTGATGCTGAACGATCCTCAGTTCCATGACGAGGTTACCCGGACACTTAAAGACCGCAAAAAGAACGTGGAGTACGTGCTTCGGGAGGTGGAGGAAACGCTAGCCAAGAAGCTCGAATCCAGTGAGGACGAATATCTGCAGGAACGCAGTCTGGATATTCGGGATATCTCCAACCGTTTGCTCTCTCACCTCTTGTATCGCAAACGCCGAGCCCTCATGGATATCGACAGGGAATGCGTTCTGGTCGCCCATAATCTTCTTCCCTCGGACATCATCGCGATGAATCGAGAAAAGATCGTCGGTATTGCGACGGATTTCGGCGGTAAGACCTCCCATGTTGCCATCCTGGCCCGAGCCTTTGAAATTCCCGCGGTTCTCGGACTATCGGAAGTTACCGCCTTCGTGCGCAACGATGAGAGGATCATTCTAGATGGCAACCGGGGTTTGGTGATCGTCGAGCCCGATGAAGCCACGCTAAACGACTATGTAACCAGCAGGAAGGCCTGGCAGCAGCACGAGTTGCAGTTGCTCAACCTGAACGAGTTGCGTGCCGAGACCAGGGATGGGAAGCTCGTTCAGCTGGAATCCAATATTGAGGTTCCAGACGAAATCAACTCAGTACTTGCGCATGGCGCGGACGGCATCGGATTGTTTCGTTCGGAGTTTCTATATATCGTTCCACAGAAGTTCCCAGATGAAGAGGAACAACTCCAGGCCTACAACCGGGTCCTGGAGGCGATGAAGCCCAAAAGCGTGACCATCCGCACCTTGGACCTGGGAGGGGACAAGATCATTCCCGGCGTTGTTCCGGGGGGCGAGTCGAATCCGATTTTGGGTTGGCGGGCGGTCCGCTTCTGCCTGTCTAAACCAGATGTATTCAAATCCCAGCTCAGAGCTCTTCTCAGAGCCTCGGTGCACGGGAACTTGAAGATCATGTTCCCGATGATTTCGGGGGTCGAAGAGCTGGAGATTACCCTCGGCATCCTGGAGGAAGCGAAAGAGGAACTTCGGCGGCTCGGACAGCCTTTCGACGAGAACGTCCCAGTCGGGATCATGATAGAGGTTCCTTCGGCGGCCTTCACTTCGGACATCCTGGCCAGAAAGGTGAGCTTTTTCTCAATTGGGACGAACGACCTGATCCAGTACATGATCGCCGTGGATCGGGAAAACGAAAGAATCGCCTATCTGTACGAGCCCTTTCACCCCGGGGTGCTTCGACTCATCCAGGTGGTGGTGGATAGCGCTCACAACAACGGTATACCCGTGGGGATGTGCGGTGAGATGGCCGGAGATCCCTATGCGGCGGTCATCCTGCTGGGTTTGGGTCTCGATGAGTACAGTATGAGCGCAATCGGGATTCCGATGATCAAGAGGATCATCCGTTCGGTCACTATTGCCGAGGCCGAGGAGCTGGTGGGAACGATCATGGAGATGAAGTCCTCCCAAGAAATCGACAGGTGTGTACGGACCTGGATGGAGGAACGTTTTGATTTCATCTCCCAGTACTGAAGGCAGGGCCTTCCAGATCGCCATACTCGGCAGAGCGAACGTCGGCAAATCAACCCTATTCAACCGACTGCTCGGGAAACGCAGGGCTATCACCCACGCATCTCCAGGGGTGACCCGGGATGCGGTGGAGGGACGGCTTCGCATCAAGGATTTGGAGTTCATCCTTCTCGACACCGGCGGATACAGCCGTGAACAGGGGATCATCGAAAAACAGATTGCGGACAAGGTGAGCCTTATCGCCGAGGGATGTGATTTGATACTCCTTCTGGTCGAAGCTGAGGGGTTGAGAGCCGAAGATCTTGATTTCGTGGAGAGGCTGAGGCGTTACGAGAAGAAGCTGATCCTGGTTGTCAACAAAGTGGATGGGGAAAATCAAGCCTTGAACCTGGGAGAGTTCCATACTCTGGGCTTCTCGCGTCTGGTCCAGGTGTCGGCGGCTCATGGCAGAAACATTCCAGCTCTGGAGCAGAGTATCTACGAGTCGGCTGTGCACGCCGGCTACACGGCTGCAGATGAGCAGCAACCCGTCGCCGCAAAGAGAATCCGGCTGACTATTCTCGGCAAGCCGAATACCGGCAAATCCACGCTGCTGAACCAATTCCTGCAAGCTGAAAAATCCCTGGTCACGGAACTACCCGGTACGACCCGGGATCCTGTGGAAGGGCAGTTTCATTACCGCGGATTTACGCTGGAGGTTGTGGATACTGCCGGAATCCGGCGCAAGAGCAAGGTCCGGGAGGCGGTGGAGTACTACTCGGTCAACCGTTCCATCAAGAGCATCGAACAAGCGGATGTGGTTCTGCTGGTGATCGACTCAGAGGAGGGCATCAGCGATCAGGACAAAAAGATCGCCTCCCTGGCGGCCCGCCGGGGAAGGGGAATCATCCTGGTGCTCAACAAGTGGGACAGGCTGGCGGAGGGCAAAAACGACAGAGAGGGGCAGAGGAAATGGGAGCAACTGCGGGACCGGACACGTTTTCTGTTTCCCAATTTGGGCTTTGCCCCAGCAATAAGGATTTCCGCACTCTCCGGATGGGGTGCTGAAGGACTGTTGGAGACGGTCCTGGCCCTGTATCGGCAGCTGAATCGCGAAGTTGCCACGGCAAAGCTGAACCAGTTGCTCAAGAAGTGGATCGGAGAGTATGCGCTTCCCGTGCGCGGCCGCAATGTGAAAATCCGCTACGCTACTCAAACCGGGGTGAATCCGGTGCGTTTTTTGTTCTTTGTAAACAACCTGAAAGGCTATCCGAAACGGTACAACCAGTATCTGACCGGAAGGATTCGCAGGGATTTGGGCTTCGATAAGATTCCCCTGTTCATTGAGGTGAGAGAATCCTGATGGGTGATTAGAATGAGACGACGATACACCATCGGAGAGATCAGTCAACTCCTGGGGGTCAAACAGCACGTGATCCGGTATTGGGAGGAGGAAGTGCCCTTTATCGCCCCCAAGAAGAGTAAATCGGGGCGCAGGGTGTACACGGATCGGGAGCTGCAGTTGCTGATGCGCCTCAAGCACCTGCTGTACGAGAAACGTTATACAATCGAGGGCGCCCGGGAGAGAATCTGGAAGGAAACCGCCTCTTCCAAGGCGGATCTCACGGCCCGGATAGCGGCGGTGCGCAGCGATCTGCTGTTGGTTTGGGAGAAAATCAAGGGCAAGGAAGGCAAGTGAGGGAAGCAACAGATCCCGGGATCCTGGATCGGTGGAAGCGGCGTGGTCAGGATCACCTGTTCGCCTTCTGGCGCCAGCGCTCGGAGGATAAGAAGCAGGCTCTTCTGGATGATCTCCGGGCCCTGAATATCGAGGTGTACGAGCTGTTGCAGCGCCGGCTTGAAGAGCGGGCCGGCGACAGCCAGCGGCGGCGGATCGAGCCCGTCGCCCATATCCCCGAAGCGCAGTGGAGGCGAGATTCCCAGGCTCGAGCCAAGGGGGAGGATCTGCTGGCTGCGGGAAAGGTCGCCTTCTGTACGGTGGCGGGAGGGCAGGGTTCAAGGCTCGGCTTCGACGGGCCCAAGGGTTGCTTCCCCATTTCACCGATCAGGAAAGCGACTCTCTTCCAGATACTGGCGGAAAAAATCCTTGCCGCCCGAAGTCGCTGCGATTGCCCCCTATACTGGTATATCATGACCAGTCCTTTGAACCTCGATCAGACTCGCAGATTCTTCGAATCCAAGGACTATTTCGGGCTTCCGGAGGGGGAGGTCTTGTTTTTTTCTCAAGGGTTGTTGCCCAGCCTCGACCGGGACGGCAAGCTCCTGCTGGGCGAAGACGGCGGACTGTTTCAAAATCCGAATGGACATGGGGGCACGATCTCGGCCCTGAAGGACTCGGGGTGTCTGGATCATATGGCCGGTCTGGGCGTGGAGCAGCTGCATTATTTCCAGGTAGATAATCCGCTGGTACGGATACCGGATCCCCCCTTTCTCGGCATGCATTCCCTGGCAGGCTCCCAGATGTCCAGCAAGGCCATCGCAAAGTCATCCCCGGAAGAAAAGATCGGCGTGATCGGAACCGTGGATGGGAAACCGCGTGTGATCGAGTACTCGGATATAGGCGAGGAGCAGCAGTACGCCCGGGACCGGCGGGGCGCCCTGCTGTACTCTCACGGTTCGATAGCGATTCACATCTTAAACGTTGAGTTTCTGCGTTCCCTCTCGGGGAGGCTCCCCCTGCATATTGCCGAAAAAAGCACCCGGACCTGGATCCCGAGTGAAGGCGGCGGAAGGGTGGAGGAGCGGACGGCGATCAAGTTCGAGATGTTTATCTTCGACGCTCTGGCCGAGGCTGAAAACCCCCTGTTCTTCGAAATTCCCAGGGAGGAGGAGTTCGCTCCGCTGAAGAACAGAGCCGGCGCGGATTCCATCGAGACCTGCAGGCGGGGCATGATGAACCTCTATGCCCGGTGGTTGCGGGAAAACGGGATCTTCGTTCCCATGAAGGAGGGAACGCCGCTGCACCGGATAGAGATCAGTCCTACCGTGGCCTGGGACGCGCAATCCCTCGGGGAATCACTAATACAGAGGCTCCCATCTACCGTAAATAGAATTGATGAGGATACGCTACTGGCTTAGCCTGACGCTGACAGCCCTGACAGTCTCCGCCTTCGCGCAGACCACCGAGGTGGGAAATCCCGATACGGCTCCCCGGATATTCGGCAGTATGCCGGAAAATGATGAGGCACGGAGGAATCTCCAAGAGCTGTTCTATGCGCCCATCGCGGCGCTACCCGCGGGGCAGGAACGCTTCCTGCAACAGCAATCCACCGGAACCCGGGTGAAATTCGAAATCCGCCGTCAGAATGGACATCTTTACTACCTGTTTCAGAACGAAGAGCATTCATCTTTCTCGATCTATGGCCGGGGGAGCTACATCCTCAAGCGGGAGCTGGAAAACGGCCGCTTCGTGCAGATAAAGATCTTCTACCGCAGCGATCCGGGTTGCTTCGTCCGCCTGTTCCCAGAGGGGAACCGAACCTCGATGGATGTGTTTCTTTTTGATAACGAGATGGCCCGAGGGGTTATACTGCCCGTCGAGTTCGCGGACCTGCTGACTCAGCCTTTCGCCAAAGTGATCGATCTCTCCGAATCGACTGTACGTTGGCAGCGGCTGTTGTACAGACGCGCCGGTCCTCTGGACGAATTGGCCTTCACCCACGTGGAACATATCCGGCGGATGTTGCCGGCTTTGGGGGATCGGGATGACGGCGCTTTGGATGCGGACAGCAGGTATGTGTTCATCGAGAGTGGAGACCTGCAGGCAGCTGCGGGTGGGTTGAACTGTTCCGGTTTTGCCAAGTGGATCAGCGACGGGTTCTACTACGGGCTCACGGGACGGTACCTGGAGATCGAAGCGCTGAAGGAGAAGCATCTCGACTATCGTGGAAATCGCTGGAGCCTGCGGTTCGAAGATGAACGGGATCCATATTTCGGATTGGATTGGTCCAGAAATCTGGCGGTTTCTCTCTGGCGGGCGCGGGGTTATGAGTCGCTGAGCCCGGAAGATTTCGACGTACGCCGCATCGAATTTTTGGCCTACCGGGAAGATGTCGGTTACCCCGTGGAAGATCTCAAGGTGCTGATGTTCCTAGAGGCGGCTGCGAACCCGGGACACTTCTACATCGGGTCGCTGAACCGGGAGTATGGCTCGAAGCCGGTTCTGCGCCAGCATTTCCATATGATCGTGCTCTTCCCCTACTTCACACCCACCGGTGCCTTGCGGGTCGTGGTTTTCGACAGAAACCGTGAAGTGACCCTCGAAGGCACCGCAGATCGCTACTCCGGCGCCTATATCCATCTGGTCCGGATGCCGGTGGGGGAACGTTTTGTGCCCCAGGTGCCGCTAAAACTAAATCAGGAAAACAATTGACAACCCCGGGTCGGGAGGATATGATTAAGGTATACTGAGCTCACATTGCGCGACCAGTGAGAAGATTTATGGGAGGGGAACGATGATTTTCTCATTCGGTAATCTGCTGTCTATCGTCATAGTACTGATAGTCCTCATTATCTACAGGCAAATCGACAGAAACAACCGATCTCTGGAAAAGGTGAAGCGCTTCTCCGACAGGATGAAGGACGAACTGGCCAAATCCGTCGAAGAGAAGAGTGCGGAAATGAAAAACCTGGCCATAGAGCTGCAGGTGAACATGAAAGCGGGGAAGGAGGTTCTCAAACGCGTCCGGGAGGTGGAGGACGGTCTGCAACAACGTGCCGGAGGGATAGAGGAGATCGGCAAGAAGATCGATGGTTACGACCATGCCTTGGAGGAACTGGTCGGTATGACCACCAGGGTTGATGAGAACCTCAAGCGTATCCAGGCGGAGAGCATGTTCGTCGACAAAGTCGGCAAGCGGATAACCGGGGCTTCGGAAAAATTGAAACAGGTCGAACAGGATATCACCCAGGTGGCGGAGAAGTTCCGCCATGAGAACCAAAAAACTCTGCGCAGCCTGCGGGATGATATAACAAAGAGCACCGAGCAACGCGTCCGGGAGATGAGCGCCAACGTCCAGGCTTCAGAGAAGAAGGCCAAGGATATAAGCGTTTATGTTACCCGTCTTGAATCCAGGGCCGAGCAGATGCAGAACCAGGTGCTTGCCGATTTGCAGAAGAGCGTCCAGCAGTTCGAGCTGGATGCCAAGGCCAAGCGTAGTGGACTTCTCAACCAGTACGTCGCTTCCCTCAACAAGCTGCTTTCCGAGGCGGACGCCAAGGGCAAGGCGTTGAAAAAGAGCTACAGCGAAGCGTTGGCCTCTTTCGAAAAACAGCTTAGCCAGACAGTAAGGCGCGGAGAAGCACTGGAGGGAAAGGTCTTCGAGAATCTCAAGAGCCTGATAGCCAAGGATTCCGAAGCGGTGAGCTCCCAGAGAGAGGCTCTGCGCAAGAAGGTCGACGAGATGGCCGCCTTCAGGCAACAGGCCGGAGCTCAAGTAAACACACTGTTGAAGGAAAGCGACAAATTCAAGGAAGAGAGCCTGCAGACCATCTCCGCCGCGGCGGAGCAGATGCAGGTATCCGCCCTGCAGAGCATCGAAGACCGGCTGGAAGGGTACGAAAAGGATATCAACTACAAGTTCCAGAAGCTGGAAGCCTCCAATCTGGATATCGAGGGCATGGAGAAGAGTCTCCAGGTGTCGATCCAGAAGACCGGTGAGAAAGTGCGGGCGGAGTTCGCCCAGTTCGTTAAGGATTTCGACCAGGAGCGCAAGACGGAGCGCCAGAAGGTGCAGGAGGAGTTCTCCCGGTTGGAGGGCGGAATGGCGGAATTGGAGCAGGGCCTGACCGAGCTGAAGTCCAAGGCCTACGAGAACGTTTCCGCTCAGCTGCAGGTTTTCGAGGACGAGTTTTTCAAGGGCTTGAGGGAACGCAGCGCCTCCATGGAGCAGAAGATAGAGGACTGGCGGGGCGAGATCGAGGATAGGATGAAAGAGGTGACCACGGCCCAGGTCGAGGAACGCCAGCGGTTGGAGCAGCGTTTCAGCGAGGAGCTCAAGAACGAGCTGGAAAAAGCCAAGCAGGAGAGTTTCAGGGATGTACGCCAGCTGGAGGCTAAGGTCGTTGCCTTTGAAGGTACGATCAGCGAGCGGTTGGAAGGCAGTGAGCAGTTCATTGCGGGATATAAGGAATCCCTGGAGGGGCAGCTGGAACAGATCCGAAAAGCGGCCCACGGCAGCCTCAGCAAGCAGATCAAGGAGCTGCAGGACTCCGTGGATGAGTCGGTGAAGAACTACAGTCACCAGATAGAGGAACGGCTGAGAGGGATGGAAGCTTCTGCGAATCAGAGCAGAGCCGATATGCAGGAGATCGTCGATTCGACCAACGGCGAGATTGCATCCTGGCAAGCTCGTGTCAATCAGGCGCTCAAAGGTTATGAACTGGAGTTCACCGAGAGGTACTCCGGACTCCGGCAGGAGAGTGAAAACCGCATCGCCAAAGTTCGGGAGGATTTTGAATCCCAGAGTGAGGATCTTATTACCTCGACCAATACCGAAAGACTGCAGTTGAAGGAGGAGTTCAAAGGCATCAAGGAGAGAGTAGACGATTTGGAAACCCAGCTGGTTGAGAAGAGTGAATCCGCCCTAGACGCGTTCCAGCGCCAGGTGGAATCCTTCCAGATAGAGTTGAACCAGCGCTCGAAGGATTTGCAGGTTGAAACGGACAATCGGATGCGGGATCTCAAACAGCGTATTGTCGATATGAAGGAGAAGGCCGAGTCTCAGGGGCAATCGTTGTCGGCCAAGATCGAAGAGGGTTACCAGTTGCTGAGGATCAACCTGAACGAGATGGACAAACGGATCAAAGGATTCGTCAGCCAGACCAAGATTTTCGAGAGAGCCGATCAGCTCAAGGTTGCACTGGAGGCGGGTATCGATGAGATGAAACGGGATATGGAAAAATTACAGATCCAGCGACAGGAGATGGAAGAATTGGCCTCCCAGGTGGGCGCGGCGAAAAAAGCGGTTGACGATATCGGCGGTAAGTTGAAAGCTCTGCTGGCCGAGCGCGGCCGTGTGGAGGACATGGACTCGGATTTCAAGAAGCTGCTCAATATCTCCAAGGAGTTGGACAACAGAATCGAAACAGTCTATTCCAGTCAGGATGCCCTGCAGGAAATACAGGCCAAGATTCGGGAGTTGGAAAATCTGGAAAAGATTACCGAAGGTCGTTTTGAACGCCTGGAGAAGAAGAATGCCATAATCGAGGCGACCACCTCCGGCGTGGACAAGAACTTCGAAGCCCTCGATCAACTGGAGAAGCAGATGAAAGGGGTAAGCAAGGATCTTCGGGACTTCGCAGTCAGCCTCAAGGAGCTGAAGAGCCAAACCACGGAGTTGGATGCGGGCCGGGAGAAATCCGAGTACGTGATCGAAAAGATCAAGGATCTGGATACGATTCTCGGCGAGCTGGAGCAGCGGATGGAGAAACTGGAAACGGCTCGGGAGTGGCTGGCGAAAACGGAGACCCGGTTCGAAAATGTCGGCAAGCAGGCTCAGGAACAGGTCCGCTTGCTGGAAAGCATCCTGAAAGCCGACAACAAGCAGTCCAAATTGGGGGAGGGGGCGCCACCGATGGACAAGCGGGAGACTGTGATCAAGCTTGCTCATCTGGGCTGGACGCCCACGGAGATTGCCAGAACCACTAAGCTCAGTCGCGGTGAGGTAGAACTCATCATGGAGTTGGCTCCGAAGGAGCTAACTCCAAAGAAATAGTGCCGGTTGTTGACAAACCTGCGGGAAATCCCGACCTTTTGAACCCATGAGTTTCATTCCTGATAATCTAATAGTGCATCTGCTCATTCTGGCGGCGACCTTTCTGGTGATCTACAAAGCCGCCGATTTCCTGGTCGAAGGAGCGGTGGGAATTGCCTACAAGCTGAACGTGCCGAAAATCGTAATCGGGGTGGTTTTGGTCGGCTTCGGTACGACCGCTCCCGAGTTTACAGTATCGGTGCTCTCCGCGATTCGGGGCTTTCCCGAAATCGCTTTGGGAAACGCCGTCGGATCGGTTATTGTCGATGACACGCTGGCTCTGGGGCTCGGGATCATCACCGCTCCGGTGGCCATTCGGGTCGAACGGCGCTCTCTACGCCTGTTCGGTTTATTCTTGATCGGAATCGACATACTCGCCTTTGTCTTGAGCCTCAACGGCATCATCAGCCGATGGGAGGGATTGATTCTGCTGGGCATCCTCTCGGCCTACTTGGTGTACGTTGTTCATACCGAAAACAGAAAAAGGAAATCCGCTGCTTCAGTGAATGAAGAGCTGGCCGATCATATCAAGCCGGGCGGCATCAGCCTGCAGGTTTTTCGTTTCCTGATCGGTCTGGGCGGAGTGATCCTGGCAAGCGAGTTTCTGATAGATTCGGCCGTTTTTGTGGCTAAATACTTCGGGGCCTCTGAGGCGGTAATCGGTCTTACTCTGGTGGCCATCGGCACATCCATTCCCGAGATCGTTACCTGTATTGTAGCAAGCCGCCGGGGCCACGGAGATCTGGCTCTTGGTGATATCATCGGGGCGGATATTCTCAATGTTCTCTGGATCATCGGGGCTGCCTCGGTCGCCAATCCGATTCGGGTTGAAAAACGAGTCATTCTCTTTGCCTTTCCCTGGATGCTTGGTATCGTAGTGCTGATGCTGGCCTTTGCCCGCTGGCGTGATTCGCTGCCGCGTTGGAAAGGATTCGTTCTCGTCGGGGTCTATCTCCTATATATAACTATTTCTATAATAAAATTTTACGTTACCTGACTGCCTCTACCCGGCTTCACCCTTTTAAAAAAGACTTGACTGCTTCATGAGGGGGTTATTATTTTAACCAGGAGCAATCTAGAAAAGGTCTCTACTTGAACCAGACATTGGTAGTGGGCGAACAAACCACCGCAGAACAAAGCAGGAGAGAATGTCCGATCAGGAATTGAAAGCGGATCAGAAAGAAACCGAGAAACCGGATAACAAACAGAAAGAGCAGGATAACACCGGCCAGCCAGCTCCGGCCACTTCGGAAACCGATCTTCGGGAACGAATACAGCAACTGGAACAGTCGGTCAAGGAATCGAGCGATCAGCTGTTGCGCAAAGCGGCCGAGTTCGAAAATTCCCGTAAACGCCTGTCCAGAGACAAAGAGGAGAGCATCAAATATGCGAACGCCGCCCTTCTTGGCGATATAGTTCCGATAATCGATGATTTTGAGAGGGCCATCCAGTCGGCGGCTGATTCCAAGGATTTCGACGCTTTTCATACCGGCGTATCGATGATCGAGAAGCAGATGGTCAGTATGCTCGAGCGCAACTGGGGTCTTACGCGCTTTTCCGCTAACGGAGAGCCTTTCGATCCGGAAAAGCACGAAGCAATCGCGGTGGAGGAGACGGACAAGCACGAAAGCGAGGTTGTGCTGGAGGACTACCAGAAGGGGTATCTTCTCCATGATAGAGTCTTGAGACCGGCAAAAGTAAAAGTCGCCAGGCCGGTAACACCTGTGGAAGCTGGTGATGAAGAACAGAACAAGGAGAAATAGATGGGCAAAATAATCGGTATTGACCTGGGAACCACGAATTCATGTGTTGCCGTAATGGAGGGGGGAGAGCCCGCGGTTATCCAAAACGCTGAGGGACAGCGAACAACCCCGTCGATCGTTGCCTTTACCTCCAAAGGTGAAAGGCTTGTCGGGCAACCGGCCAAGAATCAGATGATTACCAATCCTGAGAATACCATTTATTCCATCAAAAGATTTATGGGCCGCCGCTACAAAGAGGTACCCGAAGAGATCCAGATGGTCCCTTATTCGGTGGCCGACACCGGGAACGGTGTTTCCATCGATATACAGGCTAAGAAGTATACGCCTCCGGAGATTTCGGCGGCGATTTTACAGAAGATGAAAAAGACGGCGGAGGATTATTTGGGCGAAACGGTCACCGATGCGGTGATCACCGTCCCCGCCTACTTCAACGATGCGCAGCGCCAGGCCACAAAAGACGCCGGGCGTATTGCCGGGCTGGAGGTAAAACGTATCGTCAATGAACCGACCGCCGCCTCCCTGGCTTACGGCTTGGACAAGGGGGACAAAGAACAGCGAATCGCCGTGTACGATCTGGGCGGCGGAACCTTCGATATCTCGATTCTCGAGCTCGGCGAGGGAGTATTCGAGGTTAAATCGACGAACGGAGACACACATCTCGGGGGAGATAATTTCGACCACCGGATCATCAATTGGCTGGTGGACAACTTCAAGAAGGACTACGGGATCGACCTTGCCCAGGATAGGATGGCGCTGCAGCGTCTTAGAGACGCCGCGGAGAAGGCCAAGATCGAATTGTCCAGCACCCAATCCACCGATATCAATCTTCCCTTTATCACAGCCGATTCCTCGGGGCCCAAGCATATGCAGTACAATCTGACCCGAGCCAAGTTCGAGCAGATGATCGAAGATCTGGTAGAGAAGACAAAGGGACCCTGTCAGCAGGCGATGAACGACGCAGGAGCCAAACCCCAGGACATCGACGAGATTATCCTGGTAGGCGGCTCGACCCGGATTCCCGCGGTACAGAAGCTGGTCAAAGAGCTGTTTCAGAAAGATCCTCACAAGGGGGTGAATCCCGATGAGGTCGTGGCTGTCGGAGCGGCGATCCAGGGTGGTATCCTGGGCGGCGAGGTGAAGAACGTCCTGCTGCTGGACGTCACCCCCCTGTCTCTGGGTATAGAGACTCTGGGTGCGGTGTTTACCAGGCTCATCGAACGCAATACCACAATTCCAACCCGCAAGAGTCAGATTTTTTCTACCGCCGCGGACAACCAGACCGCCGTGTCCATCCACGTGCTGCAGGGAGAACGGGAGATGGCCTCACAGAATCGAACCCTGGGCCGTTTTGACCTGGTTGGAATCCCTCCCGCGCCCCGGGGGGTGCCGCAGATCGAGGTAACCTTCGATATCGATGCCAACGGCATCGTGCACGTATCGGCCAAGGATCTGGGTACGGGCAAAGAACAGAAGATCCGTATCGAAAGTTCCTCCGGCCTTTCCGATGATGAGATCAAGCGCATGGTCAACGAGGCGGAGACGCATGCGGAGGAAGACAAGCAGGAACGGGAGAAGGCGGAAACGCGAAACGAAGCGGATAATCTGATCTACACCACCGAAAAATCTCTCCGTGATTACGGGGAGAAGATCAGCGAGGATGACCGGAAGAACATCGAGACGGCCATCGCCGATCTGCGTAAGGCCATGGATTCCGATCAGCTGGAGGAGATTAAAGCCAAGGTCGAAGCCCTCAAGCAGGCAGCCTACAAGCTCGCCGAAGAGGTGTACAAGAGTACCGCTTCCCAGCCCGAAGGCGCCGCCGAGGCAGCTGCGCAGGAAGCCGGTGCCGGCGCCTCTGGGGGCACGACCTCCCAGGACGCCTCTGATTCTTCGGGCAACGGAGGCGGACCCGGGGCCGCCGGAGAAACCGTCGAAGATGCGGACTATGAAGTCGTCGACGACGAAAATTCGAAGAACGAATAAGAGCCTTTAGGATTGGCTAAACGAGATTACTACGAAGTCCTCGGCATCGCCAAAGGCGCCTCGAAGGACGAGATCAAGAAGGCGTATCGGCGACTGGCCGTGCAATTCCACCCCGATCGGAATCCCGGCGATAAAAACGCCGAGGAGAAGTTCAAGGAAGCGACGGAAGCCTACGAAGTACTGGCGGATGAGAAAAAGCGTCAGGCTTATGACCAGTTCGGTTTTTCCGGATTGGAAGGTATGGGTTTCGAAGCCCACGATTTTTCCTCAGTGTTTAGGGATTTCGAAGATATATTCGACGGTTTCAATTTTACCAGTTTCTTCGATTCCTTCTTCGGAGGGGGGCGATCCCGAACCCGCAGGGGAGGCAGCCGCAGCTCAGCCCGCCGCGGGGCCGACCTGCGTTATGAGCTGGAGATACCCTTCGCCGAGGCGGTATTCGGCAAAAGGGAGGAGATCACCTTCAAACGCAACGAGAGTTGCCCGGAATGCAAGGGAAGTGGAGCCGACAAGGGCAGCGGGAAGAAGATCTGCCCCACCTGCGGCGGCGCCGGCCAGGTGCGGCGCAATTCCGGTTTTTTCTCGATCGCCACTACCTGCCCCTCCTGCAACGGGGAGGGGGAGATCATCGAAAAACCCTGCGTGGCCTGCGGGGGCAGGGGCCTGCTATCCCGAAATCGTACGATAAAGGTTACTATCCCTGCCGGGATCGAAACGGGCAAGCGTATCAGCATCCCGGGCCAGGGAGACGGCGGGGCAAACGGCGGTCCTCCCGGAGATCTGTACGTCTATATCCGGGTACTACCCCACGAATATTTCGAGAGAAACGGCAACGATCTGTACTGTGTCATTCCCATCTCCGTCAGTCAGGCTGCCTTGGGGACTGAACTCTACGTGTCGACCCTGGAAGACTCCAAAAAGGTCAAGGTGAAAATCCCGCCTGGAACGCAGAACGGAAAGATGCTTCGCCTGAAGGCTGAGGGCGTTCCGTATCTGCGCAGCCCCGATCGCCGGGGAGATTTGTATATCAAGATACTCGTGAAGATCCCCACCAAGGTTTCCGCAAGAGCCAGGTCCCTGCTGCAAGAGTTGGGTTCCCTCACCGGTGAGAAGTCCAATCCTAAACCCGTGCGATTGTCAGATTTACAATAAGCGATTAGTATAACCCCAGCAAAACTCAGGATGATCTGGTTCAGAGCTGCCCTGGCGGCACTTCTGCTCTTCGAGCTGGTTCTGTTGACAATACGCTTTGCTTTTACGCCGAGCAAGGTGGAATTGCTGTGCTTCTCAGGGTTGTTGATTGTGGTGATTGCAGCGGGCTTCCTGCCCGATTCGACGACAGCCGTCGGTATATCCTCACTGGTGATCCTGTGGACTTTTGGCATGTATGCCCGCACCCTCTGCGCGGAACGCAGAGTAGTGTGGGCCTGGCATGGGGGAGTTGGTATTGTCCTGTCGATATTCCTCTTCGTGCGTATGATAGCAGTGGCGGAAACGTTGCCTTTCTACCTCCTGTACTCCTTTCTGTTTGTTCTGCTTTCACTGTACCCTCTGTACCTGTTTTCAGGTATTTGCCGGTCTCACCCCCACCCCCTGCTGTACCTGTATCTGTTGTCCGCGGCGGTGCAGCTGGCTGCCCTGCTGTATGACTATCTGTCCTGCGGTAGCCGGCTCCCGGAGGTCCGCTTGCGGGTGTTTTCCGGGCTGCTGTACGCCGTGATCTGCGGGCTGTTACTTTCCCAAGAGGCCTATCTACAGGGAAGGGGTTGGCAAGGCCTGCACCTTCGTCTGGGGGAGCAGCAGAGAAGACTCCGGGAGGCTTACACCCGGTTGATCCAAACCGAAAATACGGTGATGCTTCAGGATCGGCTGATCGTCACCGGTATTCTGACAGCGGGCGCGGCTCATGAGTTCAAGAACACGCTGTCCCTGATCCAGACCAGCGCCGATTTCGCCGCCCGCACAGAGGGGCAGGCAGGCACACAGCAGGCCCTAGGCCTCATCTGCGAACAGGCCAGGGCGGGCCAGAAGGCCGTGACCGAGCTACTCGATCAGCTTTTAATACAGGGCAGAGAACAGGCTGTAGCCGTGGAGCTGAGAAGCGATCTCGATATACTGCTGCGGATGATTCGAAGCGGCTGCCGGCGGGAGGGGATCCAACTTCGCATTGATATCCCAGATCCCGTGCGAGTAACTGTTCGCCGGGGCGAGCTCGAGCAGGCGCTGGTCAACCTGGCGCGTAACGCAATGGACAGCGTGCGCTCTCAGGCAGGAGGCGCAGAGCGGAAGGTGATGATTCGCGCCCGGGTTGCCGAGAACCAGGGTGTGATCGAGGTAATCGACTCCGGTGCCGGCGTGCCGCCGGAGCTTCAAAACCGCCTCTTCGAGCTTTCGGTTTCCGGGAGGCAATCCACGGGCCTCGGCCTGTTTCTGGCCAAGGCTCTGATAGAGCGCAATCAGGGGAGCCTGGCCTACATTCCGGTAGAGCGGGGCGCCTGTTTTCGGGTGATACTGCCCGGTTGTTGAAATTGAATATTGAGATATGATACAGAAGGAAAGATGATGGTTCTGGTGATCAATCCGGGTTCTACGTCGACAAAGCTGGCTCTGTATCGCGGAGCGAGCGAGCTGTTCAACGAACGTCTCGTACACAACATGGCGGAACTGAGCCGTTTTACTTCGATTCTCGATCAACTCGAGTTTCGCAAACAGGTGATCCACAGTTTGCTGAGTGGCAATCAAGGGTTCCGGTCGGAGGATCTGCGTGCCGTTATCGGCCGCGGTGGTCTGCTCCACCCCCTGGAGGGAGGAGTGTATCGAGTGAATGATGTGATGAAGCGGGATCTGCGTTCCGCCCGCTACGGTTCCCATGCATCGAATCTCGGTGCTCTTCTGGCCGATCTGCTGGCAGGGGAATACGGAGCCGAGGCTTTGATCGCCGATCCGATCGTGGTGGATGAGATGGGCCCTCTGGCCCGCTATACGGGATTGCCCGAGATAGCCAGGAAGTCGATTCTTCACGCGCTGAACCAGAAAGCAACGGCAAAAAAAGCGGCGGCCAAGCTGGGTAGGGCGTACAGTGAGTGCAACCTGATTGTGGCGCATTTGGGGGGTGGCACCTCTGTAGCGATACATCAGAAGGGAAGGATCACCGACGTAAACAACGCCCTGGACGGGGACGGACCGTTCTCCGTGGAGCGGGCCGGGCAACTTCCCTCCGGGGATTGGCTGCGCTACATTCTCTCCCACAGTGAAGATCCGCAGAGCCTGCAGAAGAAGTTGACCGGCCGGGGCGGTATCGTTGCCCACCTGGGTAGCAACGACCTCAAGCGAATCGAAGAGGTGATTGCCGCTCATCTGGAAAATCGACAGCTGCCGTCGAATATGGATGGAGCCAAGTGCCTGGAGGTGGTGCGGGCCATGTGCTACCAGGTAGCCAAAGAAATCTGCTCTTTAGCGGCAGTGGTAGGCGGGCGTATCGATGCCGTGGTCCTGACCGGGGGAATGGCCTGGAACCGGAGGATCGTTCGGGAGATAGAGCAGCGGGTGAGTTTCCTCGGACAGTTGTTGGTGTTCCCGGGCGAGAATGAGATGGAGGCTCTGGCGCTGGCCGCTCAGGGAGCCCTGGCCGGGACCGAGCCGATCCTGGAGTATTTCGAAGCGGGATCGAGAGCCGAGTCTTGAAAATCTTGTTATTTTTAAGAGATTTTCGACCGTTATCAAAATATGAAGTTAAGTTGTTTTCTCATCCTCTGCCTTTGTGCCGCCGGCATGCTTCATGCCTCTCCGGGCACTGCGGTGGATTCGAACAGTGATGGCAAGTTCGATCAGTGGTACGAAGTATCGGCCGGACGGATCGAAAAAGTCAGCATGGACCGTAACTTCGATACGGTAGTCGACTACAATGTCGAGTACGACCTGGGACACCAGAAAATATACGAAGAGATGGATTTCAATCATGACGGGCAGATGGATGACTTCTATTTTTACGAACAAGGCAAGTTGATCCGCCAGGAGATCGATTCGAACTTCGACGGCGCTGTGGACATCTGGGTATATCTGGATGGGCTGTACGTCATGAAGTATGAGAGGGACAGCGATTTCGACGGAGAGATCGATCTGGTAAAAGATTACGAACAGTAGCATGGTCATCTGCGGATTTCATGCCGTAGAGGAGAGCCTTCGCTCTGGCGCCAGAGGCTCCCTGCTTGTATCCAGAAGCGATTCTCGGATTGACTCACTCAAAAATCTAGCAAATGATCGGGCAGTTGAGCTCAGAATTGTTTCTGGAAAGGAGTTGAACAGGATCTGCGGGCATGATCGCCACCAGGGGGTGGTGCTTGTGTCCGAAACATCCGGCATTGCCGTGAAAAAAAACCTGCAGGACACCCTGGCTGCTATTGAAGGGCCCTCGCCGCTGATCCTGTTACTCGATGAGCTCAACGATCCGCAAAACCTGGGGGCGATCATGCGATCTGCCGATCAGCTGGCCGTGGATCTGGTGGTCACTACGACTCGCCGAAGCGTTTCCGAAACCCCGGCTGTAATCAGGGCCTCCGCCGGGGCAAGTCGCTATGTACCGCTGATCGCCGTATCGAACCTTGTTCAGGCCATGGAAACGTGCAAGCGCAACAGCTATTGGATCTATGGGGCGGATGTACGGGGGGAGAGTTTAGCGACTCAGAAGTTCGACGCAGCAGTAGCAGTGGTGATGGGTGGAGAACACCGGGGACTGCGTCGGCTGGTGAGAGAGGCTTGTGATTTTCTGATTCGTATCCCCGCTCGGGGCCGGGTGGATTCGTTCAACGTGTCGGTAGCAGCAGGGATTCTTCTCTATGAAGTGCGCCGTCAGCAGGGTTTCCCGGGCTTCCCCTAAGATTCTTCGGACATTGTCAGTTGCTTGATCGTAGTGAAGTTTTTGATGATCTTGGCGAACAGGTAGAGGTTGTTGTATCCCAATGTGATTCGCGCCAGATACTCCTGCGATTTTCTTCCCGACAGGCTCTTAATATTGCTCACCTGCACCGGGGTCTTGAGTTTTGCATCGTTGAGGATTTCCAGAAGAATTACGCAGAGGTTGTAGAAGCAGTTTGCCCCCTCTTCTACCAGGTTTTTCGATTCCTTCTCGACCCTATCTATAATCGTAGCGACCATATTTTGGACGGCCTTGCCCTTATCCAGCAAATCCAGGTACTTGGGTAGTTTCCTGATTGATTGGGCTCCCGAGTCCTGGAGTTCCTCTTCGAACTGAGTGATTTTGCCCTCTATGCCCTCGCACTGGAAGTAGGTATTCGTGAACATGTTCTGAAAGATTTTGTTTTCGAACTTCCCCTCCACAATCAGACGTTTCAGAGGCTCTTTCAGCTCCCTGTAGAAATGAATGCGAATATAATTCTTTAGAATATGCAACGGGCGGATATGGAAAAAGCTGTCGAACTCCCGTTCCTGCAATGCCTGTTCGATATCCTCCCTGTACCCCTCGATCTGTTCTGGCTGGCCCTCGGGAAACAGCCGCTTCAGATCCTCCTCCACGGCCAGCTCCCGCAGTTGCTGTGCAATCCGTTCCTTGCTGCGTTGATAGTTGATCTGGAGGCGGTTTTTGTACGCCTCCAAGAAAGGGCTCTCCTCGTGGATCGATTGAGGAACGAACTGGGGATCTTTCTGGATCAAGCGGAGCATGATTAAAACGGTTCCCGACCCAAGACTTCCAGAGATCAGGTTTTGGAGCCGCAGAAGAACCTTTTTCAACCGTGCTTTGGTCTCCTCCGCACGTTCTCGAGACAAACGCTCCAACAGCAGGCCGACATTGTCTTCCACGCCTTCAGAGTAGTCAAAGCCTGCCAGGACGAAGTAGAAATCCAACAGCTCCTGAAGCATCTGCTGTCCCGGGACCGGCTGGAAAATCGCCGAATCGGCGCTGTCCAAGGATTTCAACGCAGGATCGAACAGACGCAGCATGGGCAGGAAGTCGTGCTGACAGAGATTGATGAGACGAACCAGCACGTTGTAGGATTTGTCGAAAGCATGAAACTCCGGTGTATTCAGCCCGTAGAGAATCTTTGTG
This sequence comes from uncultured Spirochaetaceae bacterium, assembly GCA_964520025.1. Lineage (GTDB taxonomy): Bacteria > Spirochaetota > Spirochaetia > SZUA-6 > DRHE01 > JAFGQJ01. The sequence goes on along the minus strand of CAZFMD010000007.1, from coordinate 2,423 downwards.
ATGTCATTGCTGATCGTTTCCAGCTCTCCTTCCGGATCCGCAGAATCGAAAACCCGTTTCTTCAGGGAGGAGTAGGACATAGAGGAGTGTAGATTTTGCAGCTCCTCGGGGAGTCTGGCCGTGACCAGATAATCCCTGTACCTCTTGGCCAATTTCGGATCCGGATTCAGGATTGTTTTATCGAATACCTCCCGCAGCGGACGCAGCACAAGGGCCAACTTCAGTACCGAGACGGCAAAAGGGGGAAGGATCTGAGCGCTGGAACGGCGGTAGTACGGGGGGCGTATCTTTCTCAACTCATCGTTGAGAGATCGTAGGCGGCGTCGCCTCTCTGTTTGCTCGGGGTTACGGGTGAATAGATTGAATAATATATCTTGTAGATACTCGATTAAGCCGGCCACCTTGGATTCTATTATACCCCGAAAACGCCGGTACTTAAAACTATCTGGAGGCGGAAATCTCTTCAACCAGATTCAGGTAATCATCAACCCGTTCGGCCCGAACGACTCGGGCGCGGAACTCGGCGCCACCGCTCATGCCCTTGCTGAAGTAGCAGAAGTGCTTTCGCATCTCTTTACAGGCTCTTAGCTCTCCCTTGAAACGGACCGCAGCCTCGAGCTGCTGAAGCGCGGTTTGCAAACGCTGCACCCCGACCGGCATCGGGCCCGGATCCACGCCGGCCAGAAGCGATTTCGTTGCCCTGAAAATGAAGGGATTTCCCAGGGCACCCCGGGCGAACATGAGGCCGTCGCATCCGCTTTCGCGGAAAACGGTGAGAGCATCCTCCGGGGTAAATAGATCCCCGGAAGCGATGACCGGGACGCTGCAGTGGGTTTTCAGATCTTGCAGTTCGGATAGCCGGGCCTGGCCGGAGAAGCCCTGAGAGCGGGTTCTGGGATGCAGACAAACCATGGCCGCTCCGCCGCGCTCGGCCGCTTCAGCACAGTGCAGGTAGTTGATGCTATCCTGATCCCAACCGCTTCTAAGCTTCACGGTTACCGGGCTGTGGGTTTGCTCCCGCATCGCCTTCACGATGGCCCCGATCTTCTCAGGGCTTCGCAGCAGAGCCGCTCCGCTGCGGCTCTTCAAAACCTTGGCAACCGAACAGCCACAGTTCAGATCGTAAAGATCCGGTTGGAAGGGTGTCAGTTTTTCCACGGCCCGGGCTGCGACGCCGGGCTCCGAGGCAAATATCTGAACGGCGAACAGTCTCTCGCTGTCCGCGCGTTGCAGCAGCTCCAAGGTTTTGTCGTTATCCCTGACAATCCCCTCGGCGGAGACCATCTCCGTGTAGCACAGATCGGCGCCCCACCTCAGGCAGATGGATCGAAAGGCAGCATCGGAGTATCCGGCTAAAGGTGCCAAAAAGAGGTTACCCGGGATTGTGAGTCCTGGAAGGTCTATCGCTTTCAGATAGGATATCTGCTGATCTCCGATCAATCTCCGATTTTGAAGAAGTTGACGCTGTTCTGGTAGATGGTTTCTGAAAACTCCTCTACCGGTATATCCCTCATTTCGGCTATGAAGGCCGCCGTTTCCTTGAGGTACGAGGGTTTGTTTCGTTTACCCCTGTAGGTGGCGGGGACCATGAAGGGAGATTCGCTCTCGATCAGCATCCGCTCCAGGGGCATCTGCTTGGCCGTTTCATGCAGGTTCCTGGCGTTGCGGTAGGTTACATTTCCCGCAAAGGAGATGTATAGATTCAGCTCTAACGCGCGTTCGGCGTAGGAAAAGTCCTCGGAGTAGCAGTGTAGTATACCACCGCGGTCGGGCAACCGTTCCTTGAGGATCTCCAGGACATCACTGCCCGCCTCTCGATTGTGTATGATCACCGGCAGGTCGAGTTTTTGGGCAAGATCCAACTGGCGAATGAACAACTCCACCTGGGAATCCCGATCTCCGAACTTGTGGTAGTAGTCCAGACCGATCTCGCCGACCGCGACCACTCGATCCCGTTTGCTACCCTCTGTAATGCTCGCTTCCCAATCATCCCCCGGCCGGGAGACTTCCGAGGGGGATACACCAATGCAATGATAGATGTGATCTTCGGTTTTCAGATTCTCGTAGACCTGATAAAAATCTCGAAGATTGTTGCAGATACTCACGATACCAACAACATTTTCCTGCTTTGCTTCCTGAACGACCATTAGCTGTTCGATCGGATCTTCTGTAATGAGACCAATATGTGCGTGTGAATCGAAGAGTCGCATTTCTCTCCACTTTTACTTAAAAACTCTTGAGGTTGATTTCCGCCGGGTCGCCGGCCGCCGGGTCGCCGGCAGCCGAATCACTTACTCAAGGATTGTGCAGCGAAAAATCCAGAACTTAAAGATAGCATGTGCGGGCCGGGTGAGTCAATAATGATTCACTTCAAAAGTGATTTGACAAATAAAAGGGCACATGGTAGTGTTTAGGCAATTGTA
>CAZFMD010000006.1:24302-34481 GCA_964520025.1 uncultured Spirochaetaceae bacterium | reverse complement strand
CAGCTCATTCATGCCGATTCTTTCCGCTCGTGATACGGCAGCTCCCTCGGGAGCTGCTCATACCACGAGTCTTTTGCAACGGATTGGATGCCGGTGTTACTGGATCTCTCCCAGCGTGCGCAGGGCGTCCTCCATCTCCTTTTTCTTGTTGGCGATGTAGCGCGTGTACTCCGCGGATTTCATGTACTGCATCACGAAACCCAGCTCTTCCATTTTAGCGACGAAGCTCGGCTTGCGGCAGACCTGGTCGAAGGCACCCTCCAGAGTGCGGATGATGCTGTCCGGTGTACCCGGGGGAACACACACACCTCTGTCGATCCCGGCTGTCATTTTGACGCCCTGATCCTTGAAGGTCTTGACTCCGGGAAGGGCGGGGAAGGGTTTCTCCGTACCGATGGCCAGGACAATGATCTCCTCCCTGTGCCCGACCAGATCGTCGGAGTTGGCGAACAGGGCCTGGGTATGGCCGCCCAGAAAGTTGGCCACCGACGGAGCCGCTCCGGTGGAGGGGATATAGGTGAACTTTGCGCCGGTCAGATACTCCAGCTGCAGCAGCGCCAGGTGGTGCCCCGAGTGGGTTCCCGATCCGCCCACGGTGATCGTGCCCGGGTTGGCCTTTGCGAAGGCGATAAACTCATCCAGGGTCTTGTAGGGGCTGGATTTGAGAACGGCCAGCCCGATCGGGGTGGTCTGAAAGCAATACACCGGGATCAGATCTTCGGTCTGGTAACCGGCGTTGTCCCGTACCAGCGGCTGGATGATGATGTGGGGGATATTATTGCCGGAAATGGTGTAGCCATCCGCCTCGGTCTTGACCAGGTTGGCCCAGGCTACCGCTCCCCCGGCTCCGGGCATGTGCTTGATGACCACGCCGGTTCCGAGAGCCTCCTCCAGGTCAGTCTTCTGGTACTGAGCTGTGATATCCGACTGTCCGCCGGGATTGAAGGGAATGATATAGGTCACCGGCCTGGCGGGGTAATCTTCTTCCTCCGTCTGCCCCCCTGCTGCGGCATAGCCTGCGGTCAGAACCATCAATGCGACAGCCAGCCCGAGTAAGCCGACGTAACGAAACACCGAATTTTTCATCTTCATACTGGTTTTCTCCTTAGTTTTTGCTGGATGTGAGGTATCCTATCCAAGAACCAGTGATCTGTAAAGGTATCGTGCTCGTCCAGGATATGTGAGACCGGGCGGCTTGAGGGCAAATATTGTGGGTTGAGCAGAAGTGTGGGATCAGGGAAGATCGGTTCCCCGATCGGCGAGGAAGGCCCGGACCCGCTGAAATGAGGGAAGTCCGGACTGCCCGCCGAGCCGGGTGCATTTCACAGCGGCCACGGCGCTTGCAAAAACGACAGCTTCTCTCAAAGCATAGTTACGGCTGAGGGCGAATAGAAAGCCTCCATGGAAGCTGTCCCCGGCCCCGGTGGTATCCACAACCTGGACCGGAAAGGCCGGCACCGAGAAGCTGTGCCCTCCCTTCTCCAGGACGAAGGCGCCCCGCTCACCCAGGGTCTGGATGACGGCCCTTGCGCCGTAGCCGAGCAGTGCTTCGGCAGCCTGTTGCACCCCATCGCTGTTGGTGAATCTGCGAGCGAAGGGCAGGGAGGGAATCACGTAGTCCGCCAGGCCCAGGAGGATTTCGATCTTAGGGTCCCGCTGGTTCTGTCCGATGTCCAGGGTGATCTGGATTCCCATCTGTTTAGCCTGTTTCGCCAAATCGACAGCCGTATCCATCCAAAACCCATCCAGGTGCAGGTAACCGACCCCGGAGAGTATCTTCCCGACATCCTCCTGAGGGATCTCCAAAGTTCGGTCTCTCTGGACCCCGGGTTCGTGGATGATGGTGCGTTTTCCGCAGTGGCTCTCCACCAGAATGAAACTGAAAGCGCTCCGCCTGCCGGCGAGAACCTGTACGGAAGTGGTAATGACGCCCTCGGCCGCAAAACGCTCCAGGGCGCGGGGGCCGTTCGCATCGTCTCCCACCGCACCCAGAAACTCCGTTTGCGCTCCCAGCCTGGATGCCGCCACCAGGGCGGTGGCGGCCATTCCCCCCTGTTCGACCCGGTAGTCCTGCAGGCGGATCACCTCATCGCTGCCGGGAATATGATCGACAACGCCTATCTGATCGGTGGTGACACCGCCAAGCCCAAGGATCCGCTTCATCCCGCCGAGAGCATCCTGGCTTGGTCATCCCGCCGAGAGTGTGCCGGTCCGGCTAGCCCCTACGGTATAGCTTTCCAGGGTCTTTGCCAGTTCCGGAGGAACGAAGGCCTGCATGCGGGTTCCCTCCTCGCCCTCCTGAAACCACTGCACCGAGCCCTGACTGAAGATCTTGCTGCGCAGGGCGCCTTCAGCATAGGGGATGATCAGGTCCATGGAGACCAGAGACTTGCGAAGTACTCCCTCCACAGCGGACAGCAGCTCCCCGATTCCGGTGGCCTTCAGCGCGCTGACCTGCAGCGCGCCGGGGAGGAAGGAACGGGTCATCCAAACGGGCACCGCGTCGATCTTGTTCCAGACCTGCAGTGTCGGTTTGTCCGCTATTCCGAGATCTGCGAGAATCGATTGAACCGCTGCGATCTGTGCTTCCACCTGGGGATGGGTAATATCCACGACGTGGATGAGCAGATCCGCCTCCTCGATTCCCTCCAGAGTCGCTCGAAAGGCGGCGATCAGATGATGGGGCAGTTTCTTTATGAATCCGACCGTATCGGCGAACAGCACCTCAGTGCCCGCGGGTAATCGGACCCGGCGAGTAGTGGGATCCAGCGTGGCGAACAGCTGGTCCGCCACATAAGCCTTGGGCGGTTCACTTGCGGATTGGCCGTTACCGCTAAACTGTGAAGGATAGCTGAGGGCGTTGAGCAGGGAGCTTTTTCCCGCATTCGTATAACCGACCAGGGCGATGGTTCGCAGTCCTTTGCGCTTTCTCTGGCGGTAGTGATGGTGACGGGCGCCGCGTACATCTTCCAGCTCCTTGCGCAGGTCGGCGATTCGTTTGCGAATCAAGCGACGGTCGGTTTCCAGTTGAGTTTCTCCGGGTCCCCTGAGGCCCACGCCGATGGCTCCCCCGGCCCTTCCACCGGCCTGGCGCACCAGATGTCGCCACATGCCTGTCAAACGGGGTTGCAGGTACTCGTACTGAGCAAGCTCGACCTGAATCTGCCCTTCCCTGGTGTGGGCGTGCTGGGCGAAGATATCCAGAATCAAAGCGGTGCGATCCAGCACTTTTGTCTCATCTCCAAGGGTCTTCTCGATGTTCCGCTGCTGCCCCGGACTCAGCTCATCATCGAAGATGAGCAGGCCCAGATCCGGATTGAAGGCGAGTTCCTGCCGCAGCTCCTCCAGCTTTCCCTTGCCGATATAGGTTACCGGGTCTTGCTGAATCCTTTTTTGAACGATCCTTCCCTCCACTTGGATGCCGGCGGTGCCCGCCAGCTGGGCGAGCTCATCCAGAGAGTCATCGGCGTTCCAGAGGCGATGACCGTTACGAATGTCCGCGGCAACGAGAAGTGCTTTTTCCATTCTGCTGGAGGATTTTACGTCTACAAATTTAGACATAGAGCTTGACGAACTGAACAAAGTGGTACAACTTCTGATAGTTGTGGGTGAACAGCTGCCCCATGTCCCGCTTGGAACGGGTGCCGATCTCCCGCCAGTTGAGGATCATCTGCGGATTTGGCCGCTTATAGTCCTCATACAGCTGTTTCAATACCTTGCCGAGGGTAATCGTAGCCTGGCAGGAGCGAACCAGCATATTCCGCGCTCCATCGTTGATCTTTTTCAGACTCTTGCGGGCCATGTATTGAGCCTGGGGATTCTTGTCGGCCCGGGAGACCATGCCATGCAGCCGTCGCCCCTCTTCCTGTTCCTCGCTGATCCTGGCGTCGAAGCCGTCGATCTCCTTCGCCAGATCCTGGAGTTGATGGAAACTGTCGGACAGCAGCTTCGACGGGCCATTATCTGTCCACTTTGCCGGGATGAGCAGCAGTTCCATAAGCTGTCGGAGATCACTCAGGATGATATCCTTTAGGAAGGCCTGCAGGCAGTTCAGGGGCAGGGTCAGGGTATATCCTCCCAGACCTTTTTTGGCGAACAGATCGTTCGTCTCTTCGGTGTAGTTGATAAGCCTGTTGTATGAGGCGGTCCCGAATAGAGTTTTCAACAGATTCTGGATTTTGCTGCTGCGCTGCTGTTTGGAGATCTTCTGCAGGGTCAGGTCGATCTGGCGCCGGGTGCCCGATAGAAAATTGTCGACAATATTCGCCGTTTCGCTTTTAAGCTTTGGTTTATAGAACGGATCCTCTTTGATGAGCTGTACCAGCAGTTCCAACTCTCGGGTTCTGCGCAATTTACGGATCATGGTCAGGAGCTTCCGCCAGACATCTTTGGCCACGATTTCGGTGCTGCGGTAGGAACGCAGCATATCCCACAGGGCGTTCCAATTCTGAGCGGGATCGAAAACCGGCAGGATCTCGAGAAACTCCTGCAACTCATCGCTCAAGTGCTCTGCATTTGTGCTTTCGAAGCGCGGAGCGTAGTTGCTTCTTCCCTCGGGAAGGTGCGGGTCGAATTTCCTCAAGAAGTAGTGATAGTCGAAGTGGATCAGATTGAGCAGGATGGACAGAGCTTGGTAGGTCTCATTGATCTCTCGGGTGCGATTGATATCGAAACAGGCGAAAAAATCCCGCGTTTCGTTGTTTATCTCGGTGACCAGAAGCTGATAGTCAGTACTTTTCGCCCGCTCCTGGATGACCTCCTCACTCAGCCGTTCCTTCAGGGCCAGCTGATCCTTGTTGAGCACGCTTTCGATGACAATGGTCTTCAGAACTTTGGAGGATTTGGCGTGCTGCAGTATCTTCTGCGCCGGAGCGAAGGCCATGTAGAACTCATACATCAGTTTGGCCAGCCCCGGTTCGACCTTTCCCGTTTTCGTGTTGTAGTACTTGGCGCCGATCTTGCGCAGTGTTTTGGCAACGGCCTTGAGCATACGCTTCTTCTCTTTTTGGGGATCGAGAGTCCCCGCAAAGAGATCGGCCAGCTTCTTCATAAATCCGGCCTGGGATTTGTCGCCCTTCATGGCAATAGGGTAAAGAAAACCCAACCCGCTGTCAATTCACCGGACATTGCTGCACTCCGAGGATTCGGCTATTATGGTGAATCATGTTTCGTCGAGCCTTGGTTCTGTTTCTCTGCCTGTTCGTCTCACTGCCCGCCTTCACCCTATGGAAAACCCTCAAAACCGAGGCCTTCACCGTATTCTATCCGAGTGCGCGGGAGCGGGAAGCCCGGGAGATCCTCGAGGTACTCGAGTATTACCGCAACTACGTTGGGGATCTGGTTGGCGCTCCTGCGCGTCGGGTCGCCGTCGTTCTGGAAGATATCGGCAATGAGAGCAACGGACTCACAGATGCAGTTTTCCATCGCATCCTGCTGTTCCGCTCTTCCCCCTCAGAGGGCGCGCTCGGCTATCATCAGAACTGGTGGCGCCTGGTGGGGGTGCACGAGTATACCCACTGGAGGCATCTCAGTGCAGCCCAGGGGCTGCCCGGTTTTCTAACGGTGCTGTTCGGTAACACCATGGCTCCGGGCAGCTACACCCCGAGTTGGCTCAAAGAGGGGATCTGTGTCGTGGCCGAATCGGGCGCCTCCCCCTACGAGGGAAGATTGAACGAGGGGATGTTCGATGCTTACGCCACGGTCCTGGCTCAACGGGGAAGCCTGCCGTCGATTGTGCAGGCCACTTATAACATGGATGTTTTTCCGGGGGCTACGGGCCTTCGTCTGTTTGGAGGACAATTTGTCGAATTCCTGATCGGGAAGTTCGGCAGAGAGCGGGTCTCCCGTTTCTTCGTGCACTACAGCGCCTCGATCCTCTCCTACCTCTCCCCGGCCCTGCCCGCCGCCGGCTTGGATCGCAGCGCCCGCATGATATTCGGAGAGTCGATCCGCAGCCTCTGGCTGGAATGGCAGCTGGAGCTGATGCGAACCAGCGTGTCCTTCAAACGCCCCGAGGGAGCGCTCACCGAACACGGCTGGTGGTTGCACAGTCCCGTGTTCGCTGGCGGCAGTCTGTACTACCAGCGTACCTTCCCGGTCAAACCCTCACCGTTTACCACGAACTGGCAGCATCAACTTCTGCACCTGGACCCGGGAAGCGGCCAGAGCAGTGTGCTGCTCAACAGTTCAGCCCCCTTCACCGCTGGCATGCGGGTACGCGCCGGTAAATTGTACTATGCGCTCCAGGATCTGGAAGGCGGCCACGACAACCACTACCTCAATCGCCTTGGGATTACCGCTGTGCTGTACAGCAGGGATCTGGAGGCAACCCGGGGCACGCGCAAGCTTTTCAAGGAACCGTTTCGAACCTTCGAGGTTCTGGCCGATGGAACGATCCTGACGGCCGTGGACAGAGAGGATGCCTTTGGATCGGTGATCCGGCTGCACGATCCGGCCGCCGGTACCAGCGAATCCCTGCTTGTCTCCGACCTGCTGATCACCGATATCGTTGCGGATGACCGCAATGTATTCGTGGCGGCACGGGCCGACTGGAACAACGCCCGGATCTATCGGGTCTCGGTTCCCGGCTGGGCGGGATCCGGTGAGTCTCTCTCCGGGCTGAATCCGGCGGACATCCGTTTGGAGCCGCTCCATGACACGCCCTTTCAGGAGGCCGAGCTCTGCCTGGCCGGGGGAAGGCTCTTCTACTCGGCCACCTACGGGGCCAAGCGCACCGTCTATGAATACGAGATTGACACCGGTGTGGTGTATCGCGGGGTGAGCAGTGACTTCGCCCGCGCCCCGACTTGGGATCCGGACAGGGGCAATCTGTACTACATCGGTTTGAGCACCCTAGGGGAGGATCTGTACAGGGAGAAAGCGTTGGGCCGGCCGATCACTGTGCCGGGTGACGGGCCGACCGGTGTGCCCACGGCCGCAGAGCTGGAAATCCCGGACGCCGCAATCCGCCGGGGCGGCTATTTCGACAACCTGGCGACCCTGCGCCCCCGAGCGCTTTTCCCCGTGTTTTCCCTGGATTCCTACCCATCGACTTACCAGGCCGGTGCCGGGATCGCCGGAACCAGCGCCCTGGGGGATTTCAGCTATATTCTGCTCGGCTACTACGATTCCTACTACTCACGGCCGGAGGTTCAGGCCAGCCTGCAGACGAACATCCTTGCCCCCTTGAACGCCACCTTCGACTTCTCAGCTGCAGGCGTGCCTTCGGCGGTTGATGAGCTCGACCTGGCCCTCACCCTCGATTTGCCCCTCTATCAGAGCCTGAGACGGGGATTGTCCTACTTTTCTCTCGGAACCACGGGATCCATGCAGTGGAAGGCCGGAGGAGAGGAATATCGGACCCTTATCCCGTATGTGCTGATCGGATTTCAGGGAGCCGTTTCTCAAGCCCTCCTGCAGATCGGAGCGCAGGCCGTACATGATGTAGCTTTCGCCGACTTCGACTATCTCGTTCTTCCGGCGATCTCGGCCTCGGTTCTATTCCTGGGGGCTGAATTGGGAGTTAGAGCGTCGGGACTGTACGATCTGGAAGGACTTGCCCAGTGGCGTATTCCTCCCCTGCCAGGCTATGGTGCTGACGATTATCTGGATTTTAGCTGGGGAGGAACTCTTTCCTCCACCCTGTCCGTTCCGCTGCTGCGTCTAAGAGGCGGTCTGTGGAATCCGGGCCTGTACTTCGGAGACATGTTCCTCATACCTTTCTTCAGTTTGGCCTTCAACCAGGATCGGGAGCTGCAGATGAGCTACGGAGGCACTCTCCACCTGGAATTGAAAGCCGGGGCGATGAGCCAGGGCTTGCCCATTGATCTGTACCTCGGATTGGGAATCACCGGGGAGGGGATGCCCTTTCCCCTTCTTGGTTTCGAAATTTACGGTTACGGCGGCGGATACGCCGACGGACAGGCCGGCAGCAATCTGCGGGAAAGAACCCCGCAGCCTGTGCTGAGGCACTAAGCCTCATGCCATATCCCAAGATCGAGCTCCATGCCGAGGAGCTCGAAGGTCTGATCCTCGAACAGGGCTTCTCGAAGGCAGCCTTTGTCCGCAGTGCCGATCTGCCGCAATCGGTTGCCGGGCATGGGGAGATCGCCGCCCTGGGGCCGGGAACGTTCCTGTTGGCAGCGCTGTCCTGCTTCCGCGAGGAGGCGGAGGATCTCTCCGAGCCCGGGGATCCCCACACGCTGATCGCCCCTTTCGCCAGGAGGAACTACTACGCCGAAGCGGTGGCGCGCATGAAGAGGGTGGTCCGGTCTCTGCGCACAACCCACGGTTTCAGCAAGCAGGCAATGCGAATATTCTGTAACTCCCCTCTTCCGGAGAAGGCGTTGGCTGTCTCGAGCGGCCTGGGCTCCTACGGAAAAAATAGCCTGATCCTCATTCCCGGAATGGGATCCCTGTTCGTGATCGCCGGCCTGTTCATCCCGGCAGACGTGGTCGGGATGAACAGCTCGCCCGCCGTTACCGATCAATCAGCTGCCACGGTTGCCCGCTTTCTCCTCTGCGGCTCCTGCCGGGCCTGTCAGAACGCCTGTCCGGTCAACGCCCTGGAAGAGGCGGGCCGTCTGGATGAGATCCGCTGCCTCCAGGCCCTGTGTACCGAGCCCCGGCCGTTTTCCGAGAGCCACCGCCGGGCCTGGGCTTTCCGCCTCTACGGCTGTCAGAGCTGTCAGGATGTCTGCCCTCTCAACAGGAACCTGGAAGTGCAAACCGCTACCCGGCGCGGGGAGTTGGGTCCCAGCCGCTCGATAAGGCAGTTGCTGTCACTGTCAGCGCAGCAGTTCAGGGAGGTTCTTCGGGGAAGCGCCCTGGCCAGATCCTGGATCCCGCCCCGCACCCTGCTGCGCAACGCCCTGCTGGCCGCGGGCAACCGCCGGGATCCGGTTCTTCTGCAGGCTGTAAGCCGCCACCGTTCGAGCCCGGATCCCCTGGTGGCCCGGGCCGCTGCCTGGGCCCTATCCCGCATTGGCGAGTCAGCCGGAGGCGAGCGAGCTTGATCGACTGGCGCAAGAACCTGGCGGTGCTGTGGATCTGCCAGGTTCTGTCCCTGATGGGTTACAGTTTCGCCCTGCCCTTCATGCCCCTGTACATCCAGGAGATGGGCATCACCGATCCGGGATCTCTACGTCTTTGGAGCGGACTGCTCATGGCCGGATCCGGAGTATCCATGGCCATCATGACGCCGATTTGGGGGAGTCTCTCCGATCGCCTGGGCCGAAAGCCCATGACCCTGCGGGCCAACCTGGGAGGGGCCGTTGTTCTGTTTGCCATGGGGCTGGTCCGCTCTCCCGAGCTGCTGCTGGTTTTGCGGATCGCCCAGGGTGCCATCACCGGGACCGTGATTGCCAACCTGACCCTGGTTGTTTCCAATACTCCGGACAGGCGCATCGGTTTTGCCATCGGCATTATGAATACCGCCGTGTTCACGGGAAACGCGGTCGGCCCCCTGGTGGGAGGCTACCTGGCCGATCTGTTCGGATTCCGGATAGCCTTCTTTCTCTCTTCGATCACCCTGTCTCTGGCCTTCCTGGTCGCCCTGATCTGGGTGAAAGAGGACTTTACTCCCCAGGCCGCCGACGGGTCCTTCAAGCTCTTCAGAGATCTGGCCCGCCTGATTCGCGAGCAGCGTATCCTCCCCTTCATCGGTTTGTTTATCCTTTTCGGGGTGGCACGCTTTTCTCCCCGGCCGATGTACCCGCTTCTGGTCAAACGGATAGCCGCCGCCGGGCTGGGAATCGCTACCCAGGCGGGACTGGTCAACGCCACGGCCGGCACCGCCGCGGTGGTGGCGGGAGTTTTGGTTGGAAGGCTGGTAGACCGGGGCCGGCCCTTCGTAATCGGTATGGTCTGTGCCGCTGCGGCGGGACTTTTTCTTCTGCCGCAGGGATTCCTACCCACCGTGTGGAGCCTGCTTCCCTTCGTGCTGTTCGCCGACTTTTTCTCCGCAGGGATCGACCCCATTATGAACGTCCTTCTCTCCCGGCAGGTGCCCGTGGAGAGGCGGGGGGCCGCCTTCGGCCTGACCGGCAGTGCCCGGTCAATCGGCTGGTCCCTGGGAGCGATGTTGGGAGGAATCCTGGCCGCCTATTTCGATTTCAAGGCGGTGTTCATCAATGCGGCGCTGCTGTTCTTCCTGATCGCTTTCCTTCTTTCCCGCCTGCA
>CAZFMD010000006.1:0-24202 GCA_964520025.1 uncultured Spirochaetaceae bacterium | reverse complement strand
TCATCAATGCGGCGCTGCTGTTCTTCCTGATCGCTTTCCTTCTTTCCCGCCTGCATCGGCGCAACGGACAGACTAAAGTTTGATCTCCACGCCCAGAATGATCTCCAGTCCGCTGTAGTCCAGATGGGCGTTTTGCAGGCTGTTTGGAAGCGGCTCGTTGTCCAGCAGCGGTAGAACCGCATCTTCGTCGAAAGCATCGTAGGTACCGGAGATTTTGAGATCTCCACCGCCGAGGTAGTAGTTGGCGCCCGCGGCAATACCGACCTGTCCCTTGATAAAGTAGATGATCTTTCCCCCGAACACCCATCCCCATGCCCAGCGACCGTCGGCGCTGACCGTCGAGGTCACCGCTTCGTATGAATCTGTCGGTGTCGCCGCAGCCAGATACCGGTCCAGCGTACCTGTTTTAAGGGGCGGATCGATATTGTAGCAGCCGAAGATCCCCCCGCGGGCTTCAAGCTCCAGTTGCCTGAGAGGCACTCTGATCTTGCCCACGGCGGAGCCCAATACGGAGAGAAAGGGACCAACCAGAGACCCGCCGGTATCGATCGGCTCACCCTCCCGGTCTTTGATGCCCATACCGCGAATGCTATACAGGGACAGCGAACCGGCAACGCCAAGATAGCGACCGACGTCGGTGCCGATATTCCGAAAGGATAGCGGAGAAACGGGATGAGAGAACAACCCGTTTCGGGGCAGGAAGTAGGATAGGCTTATCCCAACTCCCTGGGCGGTGAGGGCGGCAAGGAGCAGAAGCAGCAGAACAAGTACCGTGATTCGTGGGAGCTGGCGCATGGAGAACCTCCTTGGCTTGTAGCTGTAGACTATCCTCGATGAACAGTTCAAAATAATCAACCATGACGCGCAGCATGTCGGAAGAATCGGTGCCCTTCATCTGGGAAACCCACGGGATCCATGTGGGCACGGGCAAGGACCATGTGAAACACGGTATCGACGATGTCAGGACCGTGGTCGAGCAGGCCATCGCCAGAGGATTTCCCTCCCTCTCATTCGTGATTCATTCCCCCAGGTTGACCTCCTTTCGCTACCAGAGCGAAAGGGATACGGAGGTTAAGTTCATCCGCGGCGATGCAGCCTACTTCTCATACGCCGCCGCCATGGAGGAGCTCAAAGCCCGCTACAGGGAGCGTATCCGCCTGCGTTACGGGATCGAGTTGGAGTGGATGGGGCCGGAATTGGGACTGCAGTGGAACCGCTCCAAGCTCTTCCAGGCTTTCGGCGTGGACTTCGTCATCGGCTCCGTGCATTTTTCCTACCAGGGCATCCCCTACGACGGTTCCAAACAGGATGCCGAGCGGCTCGTCGAGCTGCGGGGCGGGGTGGAACCGTTCTGGGCCGAATACCTCGACGAGATGATCGAGATGATCGACACCTCCTGGGAGATGATCCACGTGGTGGGACACCTGGATCTTCCCAAGCTCTACGTCCCCCTTCCGGAGGCGATGAAGGACGTGGAGCATTCGGCCCATTTCCTGGCTCGGAGGATGCGCACCCTCCTGGAGATGATCAGCGATCTCAACCTGGCCCTGGATGTCAACCTCTCGGGACTGCGCAAGGGCTGCGGCCTGTATCCGGATATGCAGTTCCTCAAGCGGGCGCGGCAGCTGCACATTCCCATTGCCATCGGTAGCGATTCCCATGATATCGGGGAGATCGGTCGGGATTACGCCAGGGGGATAGAATTGGCCCAGGAGGCGGGGTACCGCCACTACGTGACCTTCTCCCGGGGAATCCCCGAAAAGAGGCCTTTGCTGGAAAGCGAGGACGGGCATTTCCGGATTCTCAACCTAGGTGTGGAGATACTCAAGCTTCGCTTTGAGCCCCGCCTGCGGCAGAAAACCCCCCAGTTTTCCTTCGGCGGCTCATTCAGGCAGCTGCTTCCCATCTTCGATGGATCGGTGTCGTTGGGACAGTACAACGCCCTGCGGGTACGGAGGGATGAGCACTCCATCACGTTGAGCGACAGTTCGGAGGAGGCTTATGCGGAGGCCGTGGGAGGAAGCGGGCTGGCCTGCCTGTACTCCCACCACACCGACACCCCGGGCACCCTCTCGATCCTGTTCAATACCCTGGCCTCGGAGGCGATCAACGTGGAGACCACGCAGCTGTACTCCCTGTCCGACGGTACGGCCACGGCCTACCTTACTGTGAGCGGGGCGCAGGAGCGTATCCGGGAGGCTGTGGATTTCGTAATGGGAACGGCCTCAGACCGTTTCTATCGCATCGAAACGGATCCCTGCATCGAGCTTCCCCCCCTGAAAGGCGCTCCGGCGTACCTGTTGGAGGTGGATGGGATCAGCCTGCCCATTCCGATTTCTTCGCATATGGTGATCACGGTTCACAACAACCGTCCCGGGGTTCTGCTGATCCTGCTGTCAGCCCTGGCTTCGCGGAGCGTCAACGTATTGGATCTCCAGCTGGGAAGCAGGGGGGAACGGGGTTTTGCCGTTCTGGGCATCGAGGGGGATGAACGGGATGTAGCGACCGTGCTAACCGAGCTGGGACCCCAGTTCTACGAAGCGAATCAGATCCTGCTGCCCGCTTTGAAAACAGAGTAGCCCGTGCCGACCTCTCCTCACGGCTCGAGCGTACCCAGACAGAAGCTCAGGGCCGGCAGGGTGTGCCGGGCGATTCCGAGGATGTGGGGTGAGATCCGCTCGGTCTGGGGATCGGAGTATATATGGAAGCTGTGCTCGATCCGGCGATCTTGCAGCTGGGAATGAAAACGCCGGCAGGGTTCGGCAAAACCGAACTCGTCGGCCCGAGCGCAGTTGAACTGCAGCCGGGTGTTTTCAAATGCACGGGGATGTCGCTCCAGGAGGTAGCCCAGGTCTGACCGCGCCCAGTTCTCCCGGGCCCGATCATCCATCCGGACAGCTCGCCCTTCCCCGTCCCGCTCGATCGTGGGCAGAAGCCGGCGATCATTCGAAAACACCAGATCGCAGGTGTCCAGGATATCTCCCAGTTCCTTACGCCCCATCTCCTCGGCCTTGGCCTCCCCGAAGAGAGTACGGTTGAAGGGTACGACAAACTGCAAATCCAGAAGATCCAGACAGCTGATGCTGGGGCTCAGGGCAGCGATCGCCCGAAAGCGATCCGGGTGGAGAACTCCGCCCAGAAGAGCTCCGTAGCCGCCCATGGATCCTCCTATCAGGTAGCGTCCGCTTTTATTGCCGATGGCTCGATAGTGCTCCTCCACGTAGCGCGGCACATCCTCGAATACGTAGGTGGTGTAGTTGCCGCTGGAGGGTGAGTCGGTATAGAGGCTTCCCTTTATACCGATCTTGCCGTCCAGGCCCCTGGTGTGGTGAATGTTGGGCTTGTGGAGACTGCCGTCGGGCTGCACCAGGATGAACGGGGCAAGCTCGCCGGAGAGGATCAGCTTGTCCAGCAGTTCGAAGGTGACAACCTGGGTGAAAAACTTCCGAAACGGTACTCTCAGCACAAGCGGGTAGCTGTGGCGCAGGCCCTTGCGGGAGTTGATAACCGGTTTGCTGCTGTCCGCCCCGTATCCATGAAGAAAGTACACAACCGGATAGCGTATATTTTCGGAATCATAATAGCCCGGTGGCAGGTAGATGCGGATTCCCCGCTCTTCGGGGCTTCCCAGCGGGTTGCCCGCCAGGCTTGCAGCTTTGAAGGTGTCCTGGCGATAATGCCTGCGTTTGTCTCTCATCATAGTATGACGCCCGTCAGGATCAGCAGAAACCAGCCCAGAGAGATCGTAGCTGTCATGATCTCGAAGGCACTTCGCGGCGGCGTCAGGATTATCAGCAGTCGGAAGGGGATGTAGGACAGGCTCATGCCTCTCAATACGAATCCGACTCCGATTCCCGCGCTGCGGGCCGTGTCGTAAAGCAGCAGTTCAGTCACGGCCAGGTAGAGAATCGGAAAGATGAACTGGATGATCTTCTCCGTCATGGTGATGCGACGGCTGTAGTACTTGCCCAGCACGATCAGGCAGACGATGATACTGGAGGCGATCATTGCCGCCGTGTTCCAGAACAAGCCGACGAAGGATCCGCCCCCGGCCAGGGGTGTGGCAAACATCCAGATTGGAGCAAATATGCTGATGAAGCCCGCGACCAAAACAAATGCGACCACCCGATCGAGTTTGAACTTCTTCGCAGGCGAAGGGGCGGCCAGCACGAAGCCCAGCATCACGCTGTAGAAGGTCAGGGCGTGCAGCAGCCAAATCCAGTTGAAGATCCGCGGCAGGTGGGTTCGGATCCAGGGAGCGGTGAAGGCCAGCACTCCAGCCCAGGCGAAGAGAGCCAAGTCCAGGACGATTCCGTTCCAGGGCAGAGCTGTGCTTCGGTTGCGTTTGGCTGTATGCACATTCTGGAACCCGGATCTCATGAGTTCAATATAGGGCGGGCGGAAAGCTTCGTCAAAAAAAATAACAACTTTTCACACTCCATCGAAAGGTGCTACTGTAGGGACCTGGAGTAGGGGGACGATGAAAGAGGAAGTACTGAAGAGTTACGAACAGATCAATGCGAAAATCGAGTCGGGCAAGGCCGTGGTCTTGACCGCCGAGGAAATCATCGACTACGTGGAGCGCAAAGGCCTGGAGGCGGCTGCCAAGGAGGTGGACGTGGTAACCACCGCGACCTTCGGACCGATGTGCTCCTCCGGCTGCTTCTTGAACTTCGGACACTCAACGCCGAAGATGCGTATCAGCGAAGCCTGGATCGATGACGTGCCGGTTTACTGCGGGATCGCCGCAGTGGACGTCTTTCTCGGCGCCACCCAGTTGCGCCAGGGAGACCCGGCGAACCTCTACTACCCGGGAGATTTCCGCTACGGCGGCGGGCACGTGATCGAGAAGCTGGTAGCCGGGGAGAAGGTTCAACTGTTCGGCTTGTCCTACGGCACCGACGATTATCCCCGGAGAGAGATCCGGACCTGGCTGACGATTCGGGAGTTGAACCAGGCGGTTATGGTCAATCCCCGCAACTGCTACCAGAACTACAACGTGGCCATCAATTGCTCCGATCGGCCCATCCACACCTACCTGGGACTGATCAAGCCGCAGATGCAGAACCTCAGCTACTGTTCCGCGGGGCAACTCTCCCCCCTTCTCAACGATCCCCTCTACCAGACCATCGGCATCGGCAGCAAAGTCTGGCTGGCCGGAGCCCAGGGGCACGTGTACTCCGAAGGCACTCAGCACAGCCCGACCTGCGAGCGGGGTCCGGGGGACGTGCCAAGCGAAGGTGCCGGTACCCTGGCGCTGACCGGGAACATGAAGCAGATGAAGGCGCAGTTCGTCCGCGGGGTCAGCCTGATCGGCTACGGGGTGTCCCTGGCTCTGGGTGTGGGTATCCCCATTCCCATTCTCAGTCCCGAGATCCTCAAACGCACTACAATCCGGGATCAGGATATCCTGGCTCCTGTAATCGACTACGCCCATGACTACCCGCAGAAAACGGGTAAGGAGATCTGCCGCTTGAGCTACGCGGAGCTGAAGAGCGGAGAAGTGGAGATCAAGGGTAAAAAGGTCCAGAGCGCTTCGATGTCCTCGTACTCTAAAGCGCTGGAGATCGCCCATCTGCTCAAGGACGAGATCAAACGGGGAGATTTTCTGCTATCCCGGCCCTACAGGCCCCTTCCCCGGGAACAGGGCATGGGAGCCCTGAAGATCGTAGATCAGAACAACAGGGAGGTGCGGCCATGACAACCAAGAAACTCATGCTCTACTTTCCCAAAAGCGAAACCGAGAAACCGATTGTTTATCACCTGGTCAAGGACTACGACCTGGTGATCAACATCTTTCGTGCAAAAGTCACCCCGGAGGAGTACGGTTACCTGGTTCTGGATGTCACCGGAACCGATGAAGACATTCACCGGGGCATGGAGTTCGTCAAGACCTTCAACGTGCAGGTCGACGAGGCGCACAAGGGCGTACGCTGGGACGAGCAGATCTGCACCGGCTGTGGAAACTGCATCGCCCACTGCCCGACCGAGGCATTGCACATACCCGATCGCGGCACGATGAAGGTCCTCTACGACAGCGACCTGTGCGTGGAGTGCCTGAGCTGTATCTCCAACTGTCCCTACGGAGCCTGTTCGTCGATCTTTTAACGTTCACCTGAGGAGTGTCAGGGACTAAGGCGGCACTATTCCTGCGGTTCTTCTTTGTCGGGAGTCACCGGTTCGATTTCTACCGGATCGCTCCAGGCACCGGGTCCCGAAGTCTTGATGGCTCGGATGCGGTAGGTGGTCGGGCGCTCGGTTTCGGGGTGAGGATCGGTTGTGTTGGGTTCCAAGAGCTTCCGCTCGATGTAGATCCACTTGCCGGTGTCCGGATTTTTCCGCACCACCTCGTAGTAGCGCAGATCCCGCACCCAGTTCCAGCGCAGGCTTACCGCCTCGCCGGTATATTCGCCCTGGATCTCTTCGATCTCCTCGGGGATCTCCTTCTCCTTGGACTCGCTCTCTTTGCTCTTCTGCATCGCCTCGTTCTCCGCCTGTCTCTTTTCCGCCAGCTCATTGATGCGCTCGGCGAAATCCGGATAGCGCTGGATCACCCTGTCGAAGTTTTCCTTGTCCAGGCGGTATAGATCGCAGTACTCGCGGGCCCGGATCGTTGCTGTGCGGGGCATGGACAGCAGCAGGGCAATCTCCCCGAAGAACTGACCGGCAGTAAGGGTGGCGTATACCGTCTGTTCATCCGCGGAGAGCACGTCCACGCTGCCCTGGCTGATGAAGTACATCTGGAAGCCGACCTCCCCCGCCGTGACGATCGTGTCTCCCGGTGTGAAGACAACGGGGGTTAGATTGAGCACAATTTCGCGAATCAGATCCTCCCCGGCGGTTTGAAACAGGGGCACCTTCTCGATGATCTCACGATTGATCTGCAGGGAAACGGTTGTTTTCAGGGCTACGGGCAGACCCTCGATTACGGCGGACTCATCATAACCCCGGCGGCTTTCCCACAGGTAGTTGTAGTAGTTGTTGATCTTGCGCTGCAGATCGTGGGGGATGTTGCGGTAGTTGAGAAAGGCGTTGATTTTGTCGAGCTTTTCTCTGTACTGGGTCTTGGCCACGTCGATGTTTGCGATCAGGTTGGCGATATTACCGATGATCATGCCATACATAGCCGCACCGAGAAGCTCGATGAAGATCACGAACACCGTCTGAGCCGGTTCGATAGGAACGATGTCCCCGTAGCCGATGGTTGTCAGCGTGGTGATGGTCCAGTAGAAGGCCCGGATGTAGAGGGAGGCGGAATCCAGGCTATCCGGATTGCCCGAGATCAGAATCCAAGCGCAGGAGACCAGGTGGGCGACCAGCAGGATCCAAAAAACCAGCAGCACCAGCCGGAGAATCGCCGGGTTGACACGGGTACCGCCGATGCGGTAGAGAGTCGTTCCCGAGTGGATCAGCTTGACAAGCGGATTGAGGCTGATCAGCAGCAGCACGGTTCCCGGGTCGGGAACCAACACGCCGATGATGAGCCCAAGGGGAAGGGCGGCGATCAAGTCCAGGACAAACCAGCTTTTCAGGTAACGGAGTGCGATGCTGCTGCGTCTGGTGACGGTTTTACCCAGGCGATAGAATCCCGTGTTGAACTGAACCAGGATGTCCGCAATGAACAATATGGGAATGACCCATAGCAACACAGCCGCGGCCGTGGATGAGGAGAAGTCGAAGATAACCGACAGCGGGATTACGATAGCCCCTAACACCGTAATCGCAAGAACGAAGAAATCCCATGCGGTTCTTAGTTTGTTTTCCGGGTTAAACATCGTTTGTAATTTATATCGGAATCTTCAATTAAAATGGCAAGGAAGATTCCGATATCCTGCGGAAAACGGAATCTTGGATTGTAATGGCAAGGAAGATTCCGATGTCCTGCGGAAAACGGAATCTTGCAGGGGTCTATAAAAAACACCTGCTTGAGAATAGAATTTCGGCCATTGTTTTGACAGAATGCAGCCATGAGGAGCTATCACGCCTATTCCCACCGGGGGGCAAACTTCCGCATCGCTTCGACCCATGCTCAGGTCATCCAGAGGGAGATCCGCAGGCAGCGCGGCTTGCTGGAGGACTACATAGACGGGCACCCGGAGTTTGCCTCTTCCCTCGAGCCGCTTCAGTTGCTGCCAGATGCCCCGGAGGTGGCACGGCGCATGCAGGCAGCGGCGGCGCTGACCGGCGTGGGGCCCATGGCCGCGGTTGCCGGAACCATGGCGCATCTGGCCGTAGAGGCGGCCCGGGCTGCCGGAGCCGGAGAGGCCATCGTGGAAAACGGAGGCGACATCTTTCTGTTCTCCACCGAAGCGGTTACCGTAGCCCTATACGCCGGAGACAACCCTCTGTCCGGAAAACTGGCCCTGTCGGTTCTCCCGCAGAGGATGCCCCTGGCGATCTGCTCCTCCTCCAGCTTCATGGGCCACAGCTTGAGCTTTGGTGCATGCGATCTGGCCACGGTGGTTGCTCCTGACGGTGCCCTGGCCGATGCAGCCGCGACCCTGGCCTGCAATCTGGTGAAAACCCCTCACGATGTTTCCGGGGTGCTCCGGCGCGTTTCATCGATTCCCGGAGTCTGTGGCGTGCTCATTATCAAGGCGGACAAGGTGGGCGTGGCCGGAGAACTTCCCGAGCTGATCCGGCACAACGATCCGGAGCTTTCGGACAAGATTACCAGAGACGCTCGTAGCGGTTTCCGGTCTGGCGAACACGATCGATAACGGGATCGTAACTGAATCGGAACGGACTTTCGATTCTGTAAGCAAAAGCACGGGGTTCACGCAAACGTGGAAAGGCCCGCTCCGGTAATTCTATACACAGAAGAGGAATACACTTTTACGCCGCTTTTTTGAGCTTGGCACGGTTGTTGCTTTAGTATTTGTGCCAGAGGCGCAAGACGTTTCATGGCATCCCACTTCTCCCAGTTGGCGATCGAGGGGAAACGGGTGCGACTTTTGCACTGTTCGAAGGTTGTCCTCACGCGTGTTCCAAACCCCTCGGTCCCAACTCTTTTTAGTTCCCGGCCGTGATCCACGGGCCTGTTCGTTCCGGATACGCTTGCCTGCTCGTGCGGGAGAAACTCACACCGTCAATCGATGCCGGCTACCGGCGGCTACACGCTGCCCGCTGAAAGGATCTCCCGGGCCAGGCGATAGAACTCGGCATAGACGGTAAAGGCATCCGCTGAAAGCCCGTATCGTTCGGCCATCCTGTCCCGGGCCACGCGAGCTCTGCCGTCCTTCGGATCCTTGCGTAACCTCCGCTCCAGAGAGAGAAACCTGCTCAGGGGGAAGGCGTTTGACAGAACCGCAAGAAGAGAGTCCAGATCTTCGGCGGTAACGGTTTTCGCATCGATCAGCTGCTGGAGGTCGAGATACTCGACCAGCCAGCGAGATTCCAATTCGAAGGGGTCTACCGCCTGTTTCGCCGCCGCTTCACCGCCGGTGGTGCTCCTGGCTTGGATCGCGTTGTGGATGCGGGTGAGCAGGATATCATCGGGGCATGCCAGGTCGTCGAGCCGTTTGGCGGCCCTCTCGGTCTTGTCGCGTAGCAGGGGAAGAACCTTGCGGCGATTTCGGTAGGCGAGGACGCCGATGCCGGCACCGCCGCCGAGCATGAGCAGCTCATCGACCAGAGGAAGGGGATCGGGAAAGGTGATATTGATGATCCCCAGAACGACGAGAAGGGTTCCGGCAACGATTAGTTGATTCGTCCGGACCGCGTAGACGGAGGGCCTCTGGGTGCAGCTTCGCCCCAGTTGCGCCTTGATGTTGTCGATGACCTCCGCGGGGCAGCCTGCAAAGCGGCGGATCACCAGCCTGTCCTGAATCAGAAGATCCAGGAGATTTTTAGAGAGGCGGCTTGGGATCAACACCTGGTATTGAGACGGATCTGCGGACAACGGGACGATGTAGATGGATTTGGGCGCAACAAAGGGCCGGTAATCCGGATCGAAGCGCATCGGTCTGTATCTCATTCCAGAGACCAACTAGAGATCATTGCCGGGTCCCTGTCAAGGCTATGGTTGCGCCCGGGTGTGGTTGCACCCGTGGCGTTGCATCGCGCTTTGTCTTTCCTTTTGCCCGTCCCCGTGAGTACATTAGTGAAAGACTTATCTTTGAGGTCAACGAGGAGATCGACGAACAGACACAGCTCGAGAGGGCTTACAGATTTTCAGGAGGTTAAAGATGAAAAAGTGGTTTGTTTTGCTTCTGATGGTGACGGTTACCGGCACAACCGTGTTTGCAGGTTCCCCGGGGAGTCGCGAAATGAAGGAGCATCACCCCGTTTGGGGTGCAGAGCAGCAGCTGCTCGAACAGCAGTTGAAAGCCGTGCTGGCTGGAAAGGAAAGTTCCGTTCTGGGCGATTTGACGGTGGGAGAGGCTCAGGATCTGCTGGGGGAGATTTCGATAGCCTATCAGAAGGCCGCCTACATCAGCAAATCCAGGGGCGCCTCCATGATGCTCCCGGGCTTGGGCCAGTTCATGAACGATGATCCGGGCATGGGCGCTCTGTTTCTCAGCCTCGATCTGGCGGCCGGTGTGGGAACGCTGCTGGGAGCGTACTTCCTGCTTCCCGCTGAGCTGCAGTTCGACCAACTAAACTACTTCACCGAGCCGTACTCCGCGATCGAGAGCGCCTGGGAGGGACAGAGCTTCGTGGATCTGCTGCCCAGCCTGGGTGTTCTGGCCGGAGGAGGAGTGGTTCTTGCCATACTGCGAGGGGTATCCGGCGACCATGCGGCCAGGCTGGCCGAACAGAGGATCGCCGCGGGGGAGGTCACCTTCGAGCCCAAGCTCTCCATCCTGCCCGGGGGTCCCGGTGCCATGGGTTTCGGCATGGGCATGCAGTACTGAGATGGAAACACGGCCCTTTGGAAAAACCGGCGAATCCTTTCCCATCCTCAGCTTCGGTGCTCAACGCATCGTGGATGAGGAGGACTGCAGTGAGGAGCAGGCCGTCCGGATCCTCAACACGGCTGTCGACAGGGGGATCCGCTACTTCGATACCGCCTGGATCTACTCCGAGGGGCAGTCTGAGCAGCGCGTAGGGCTGGTGGCCAAGCATCGCCGCAAGCAGATGTGGATTGCCACCAAGACCTGGGCTACGGGCCGGGAAGAGGCTCGCCGGCAGCTGGCCGACAGCCTCCGGCGGCTTCAGACCGACCACGTGGACGAATGGCGGCTTCATAATGTCTACAGCTACGAGCGGCTGGATGCCATGACCGCCACCGACGGCGCGCTGCAGGCGGCCATCCGGGCGCGGGAGGAGGGGCTGGTGCGGAACATCAGCATCAGCGGACACACCGATCCCCAGATACTGGTGGAGGCGTTGCGCCGTTTCCCCTTCGACACGGCCCTGGTGGCCGTCTCGGCCCTGGATCACTTCCTCTACAGCTTTGCCGAAGAGTTTCTCCCGGTGGCCGCCTCGAAGCAGATTGGCGTGGTCGGGATGAAAGTCTTTGCCTACAAGAAACTGGCGGATACGGCGGACCGGGCCCTGCGCTACGCCCTCTCCCTGCCCCTGGCCACGGTGGTTGCCGGCTGCTCTACCCTGGACGAGCTGGAGGCGGACCTGGCCGTGGCCGAGAGCTTCACCCCCATGAGCGCTGCGGAGCGATTGGAGTACTTCAGAGAGATTCTGCCCCTGGTGAAACCGCAGAACATGCCCTGGAAGGCGGCTGATTGGGGTAATCCCACGGAGTGGAACAGGCGCGAGGAGCCTTCCGGCCCGGGCATCTGGTCTTGATCCCCTGAGGCGCATCGGCGGGAATAGCACTCTCCTACTTGTTCTTCGCCCCGTAGCTGCGATTCCACATTTTCATAAACACCTCGGATGACACGAGGGGGCGGCTGACAAACTCGAGGAGTTGTGCCGGCAGCTGTCCCTCTTGGGCAAGCGCCAGGCCGGCTTTGCGAGCCGCTTCGAGGATCTCGCTGCCCTCCCGCGTGATTTTTTCTTTTGCTTTCATGAAAGACGCGTGGGGACGCAACAGTGCTCCTGAATACTCAATCCCCATTGTTTCGGCCAGGTCGCGGACAATGGTGATGAGGGTTTCGAAATTTCCTCTCTCCCACCAGCCGCCGGTGGATACCAGCACGACCTTTTCGATCTGCACGTCCATCCGTGGCCTGGCCCGGGTCCGACCGTCCCTCATTTCGAGCACCGGGTCCAGTAGCGGGCAGATCCGATTGATGAGGTTCTGCATTTCCCCCGGCAGGGGAATGTATACGGGCACGGCTAAAACGAGGATGTTTGCCTGGCGGAGCTTTGGGTAGAGCATCTGCATCTCATCCTGTTGGTAGCACTCCCCCGGTTTATCCTCCCAACAGTAAAACTCCCCGGTACAGGGTTTGATCTTTAGTCCTTTGGCGAAAAAGTGTTCGGTTTTTGCGCCACCTTCCCGCATTCCCTGTAGGAAAGGCTGCAGCAGCATCTCGGTAAATCCCCTGTCCATCCTCGGACTCCCATTGATCGCAACTACTTTCATCGTTCTCCTCCTAACCATACCGGTTCCCTGTCTGGGATGCTCTAAATCTAGGGTAGTACCGAGAGGCAAGAAGGGCAAGGGTATGTTATCCTGATGGGAGCGATTACACAGGGAAGAGGAGAGGCTTGATGAAACAGATACGAGCGGGCTCGGTACAGTTCAATCACCTGCCCGGCAATAAGGAGGCCAATCTGCGCACGATCGGGCTGTTTGCCCAGCAGGCGGCGGGCCGGGGGGTCCGGTTGCTCGTATTTCCCGAGATGTGTATCACCGGATACTGGCATGTTCGCAAGCTCAGCCGCCAACAGATCCAGGCGCTTGCCGAGGGCGTTCCGGATGGTCCTTCCACCCGCCAGTTGTTGAGACTGTCCGAACAGTACGGCATGACCCTGGGTGCCGGGCTCATTGAACGTTCCCGGGAGGGACGACTGTACAATACCTATGTCGTGGCCATGCCCGACGGGCAGATCGTCCGCCACAGGAAGCTTCACTGCTTTATCAGCGAGCACATGTCCTCGGGTGACGGCTACACGGTTTTCGATATCCCCCAAGGAGCACGGGTGGGAGTCCTGACCTGTTACGACAACAACATCATAGAGAATGTCAGGATTACCGCCCTGATGGGAGCGGAAATCCTGCTCGCCCCCCATCAAACCGGGGGATGCGATACCCCCAGTCCCCGGTGCATGGGATTGATCGATCCGAAGCTGTGGGAGAATCGGGACAAGAATCCCGCCGCCATCCAGGACGAGTTCCGCGGTCCCAAGGGACGGGATTGGCTGATGCGCTGGCTGCCCGCCAGGGCGCATGATAATGGAATGTTTCTTGTCTTTTCCAACGGCGTGGGTCTGGATGACAACGAGGTACGTACCGGGAACGCCATGATCCTCGATCCCTACGGCGAAATACTCGCCGAAACCTGGCAGGCCGCAGATGAACTGGTGGTTGCCGATCTGGACCCGGCCCGACGAGAGATGTGCACCGGCTCCCGGTGGATCCGCAGCCGCCGTCCCGAACTGTATGAGCTGCTCACCTTTCCCACCGGATCAGAGCTGGATACCCGTACTCTGCGTTTCGCAGGGAAGCAAAAACCGTAGTCAAAATTTAAGCTTTCTATACACCCCTGAAATTTTGTATCTTTATCATCGACCCGTGGGTTTTGTACGGAGATAGAACGTAATCGATCCTTCGGATCGAACCAACTACACGGAGAACCGGAGTATGAAACAAACCGAAGTCGTTGTTCTGATCCTGGCGGGACTGCTCGCCGCGGTGAGCGGATCGGCCCAGCAGGGCCCCGGCAGGCGGCCCGGGGGCGGAGCCGGCGGAACCCGGCCTGGAGCCGACGACGGTCCCCCTGTCGCCGTTGCACAGGTGAGCGAGCAATCCCACAGCATTACGGTAGGCGGGAGGCTGGAACCGCAGAGCCGCATCGTGCACAAGATCTCCACCGGCGGCTTTGTTCAAACCATCGCCGTGCGGGAGGGACAGCAGGTGGAAGCCGGGGAGGAACTTCTCACCGTCAAACGCAAGGACGACGTGATGGAGCTCTATAAACCTGTCCCCCTGAGAGCCCGGATCTCGGGCCGCGTGTCGGAGGTGATGGTGCAGTCCGAGGCGGAGGTCAACGCCGGAGATTCCGCCGTTGTCATACTGGGTACGGAGGGCTACCTGTTGCAGGCGAACGTGAGCGATAAGGATGCCTTCAGGATCGACGTGGGGCAACCGGTCACCGGCCAGACCGCCGGAGGCCAGTTGATCAGGGGCACCCTGCTCAGCCGGTCCGCCGAGCCTGACTACGCCACGGGGTTGTTCGAGCTCACGTTTCGCTTTCCGAACAGCCAGCGTGTTGCCATAGGGGAGTTCGTGCTCATCGATCTGCCCATCGATCGGGTTCGAGGTTTGTTCGTTCCGCGGGAGGTGGTGGTTCGTCGCTACGGCAAGTTTTTCCTCTGGATCGTCAACGAATCCCGGGTTCTGGAGGCTCGCGAGGTAACGCTGGGCCAGGTGTTCGAAGATCTCGTGCTGATCAGACAGGGGCTGGAGCCGGGTGAACGATACCTGGTTCGCTTGAGCGGAAGGGAACGGGAGGGGGATCCGGCGCCCGATGAGCCGGCAGCCGGGGAGTCGGCGCCCGAGCAGTCGTCCGGAACTCCGAGCCGCTAGAGTCGGAGGCGCAGGCATGCTCAAGGGAATCTTTGACAAGAGCACCGGTGTTCTTCTCCTGGCGGTTCTGCTTGTTGCCGCGGGAGCCTACCTGGTCACGGAATTGCCGATCCAGCTGTATCCGCAAACCCAGAGACCCCGGGTTCGGTCCGTCATCAACCACACGGGCATCTCCGCTGTAGATTTTTCGGGACAGTACGCGGATCAGATCGAGGCCCGCCTGCTGGCCGTCGAAGGGGCGGATATGCTGGAGGTGGGTTATGAGAACGACCGCAGCTCCTTTACCATAACCTTTGACTGGAATACCGACCCGGAAGAGGCCAGGGCCGATGTGGATGCGGCCATGAACAGTGTCTCCAACCTGCTTCCCTCGGATCTGCGGGACAGCTATCGGGTCGGATTCTTCTCAGGTGAAAACGCCGGATTCCTGATCATGGGGGTCAGCGCGGCTTCCAGCAGCCCCGAGGAACTGTACCGGATCCTCGATACCACTGTTCGTCCGATGATGAGCAGTGTAGAGGACGCCGAGAGCGTCGAACTGTACCGAGTCGAGGACCTGGATGTCGAGGTGATCCTGCGCCAGGCGGACATGCTGGCCTACGGTCTGGACATTCGGGATGTGGAGTCCGCCATGCAGGTGGGTTCCAGGCCGGAGTCGGTGGGCCGTCTGGAGGAGGGAGAAACCTCCTACAATGTGCGTTTCCGCAGAGGAAGCGAGTCGATTTTCGACATCGGCCGTATCGTCATCACCCGAAGAGGAAACGTCTCTGTCCGGTTGCAGGACATCGCCGACATCTCCATTCGTTACACCCTTCCATCCCGAACCTCGATCATGAACGGAGCCAGGGGGATTCGCATCACCGCAGCTCCGATCGACGGTGGAAACGTGCGTAAGATGAGCGAGGATGTGCGTTCGGTTCTGGAAGAGGCAAAATCCCAGGGTGCTCTTCCGGAGGATACTGTGTTCCAGATGTACCTGGATCCGGCGGAGTACATCAACCGCTCGATACGAAACGTGGTTCGGGCCGCCCTGTTGGGCGCCGCCCTGGCCATGGTGGTGGTGCTGGTCGGGCTGGGACAGGTGCGCAACACCCTGCTGATCGGAGTATCCCTGCCCGTGACCCTGGTGCTGAGCTTCATCCTCATGTACTTCTTCAAGGTCAGCCTGAACCTGATCTCGCTGGGGGGCATCGCCCTGGCCGTGGGCATGATGATCGATTCCTCCATCGTGGTCATCGAAAACATCCATCGTTTCCGTATGGAGGAGGCCCCGCCCCGCGACAACGGGCAGCTGCGGGATCTGGTTATAAGGGCCGTGGATCAGGTTCGCTCTCCGGTGATCGCCTCTACCCTGACCTCGGTACTGGTGTTTCTACCGATTTCCTTCACAGCACCCCTGACCAACGCGATCCTCGGTGACCAGGCCCGTACCGTAGTCTTCGTTCTGCTCATCTCCATGGTGGTGGCCCTGACCCTGGTCCCCCTCATCGCCTTCAAGTTTCACAGCCTCCGCCGCAGGCGGCATCCCTCCGATCTTCAGGGTGAGGGTACGCTGAAGATACGCGGGCTGCAGCGACTGTCGGTGCCCATGGTGGAGTTTTTCAAGGGCCTGTACAAAACAGTGCTGTCCGCTCTTCTTCGTCGCAAATGGGCCTCCGCTCTGGTCATCCTCTTTTCCTTCGCCCTGCTGGTTTTCTCCGTGCTCGAGGTACTGCCCCTGATTCCCCGGGAGATCATCGCCGCGCCGTTGAGCGACAGGATCGTGTTGTTTTTCCGCAGCTCCGAGATCACAGACAGAACCAGGATCGTGGAGGAGATCGTACCCCAGCTGGATGAACGTATCCGGGGGGTGGTGGGAGAGAACCTGGTCAGCACCTACGCCGACGTGTCCGGACGCTTCAACCTCTACTTCGTGAATCTTGTTTCTTCCAAGGTAGCCACTAAGGTTCTGGCGGACCTGCAGAAGGAGTTCGTATCCGACAACCGGTGGTACTACAACGCCATGATGTGGGATCCGGCCCAACTGCCCCTGCCCCGGACCATGGATCTGCAGATCAGCGTGCACGGCGATGATCCCGCCCTGGCCGTGACCCTCCTGGAGCGGATCAGAGATCTGGTCAACGAGACCGAGCTGTACGGCTGGGCTTTCACCGATCCTTCGACCAATTTCTCTGACGAGCTTACCCTGACCGCGCGGGAGGAGGTCTTGGAGGGATTCGACGAGTTCAACGAGAGCAGTCTGCTCAGCCTGATCCGAAAGATACTGGCCGGCACCGCGACCGTGGAGTTCGAGGAGGATGGGAACACCATCGACGTGTCAGCGGTCTACCCCGATTCCCAGATCAACGGCCGCCAGAGGCTGGAGAACTTCCTGCTTCCCTACCGGCAACGCACCGTGCCGTTGAAGCATTTCTTCGACTTCCAGGAGTCAACGGGGGTGGCGGGCATCGCCTCGGAGAACGGCGAGAGGATCTTCCGCCTGTATGCCAAAATGCCCCCCGGCACCCCGGCGGCCCGGAGGGCCGAATACGAGCAGCAGGTGCGGGAGCTGCTGGAGCAGCGGCTCGTTCTTCCGGCCGGTTACACCATCACCTTCGACAATCCCCAGGAGGAGATGGACGGGGCCATCCGCTCTCTGTTCGTGGCCCTGGCCGTCTCGGTGCTGCTGATCTACCTGCTGCTGGCCTTCCAGTTCAACTCCCTGCGCATTCCCCTGGTGATCCTGGTGACCGTCCCGTTGGGATTGATCGGCGTGGTGCTCAGCCTCTACCTGTTCAAATCCACCTTGAGCCTGAACTCGATGCTGGGCACGATCCTCCTGGGCGGGATCGTTGTGAACAATGCCATCATCATGATCGATTTCTACCTCAGGATTCTGCCGAATCATACGGACAAGGTAGAAGCCCTGGTGCAGACCGCGGGCCTGCGCTTCACCCCGATCGTGATGACCATGCTGACCACGGTTTTCGGAATGTTGCCGATTGCCGTGGGCATGGGGGAGGGGGCCAACATCGTGCAGCCCCTGGGTATCGCCGTTTCCGGGGGCCTGGTGATCTCGACCCTGTTCACCCTCTTCATGGTGCCGTGCATTTTGAGCCTGATCCGGGTGAAACCCGGTGAAAAAGCGAGGAAATCCCGAAGTGAGTAGGATGAAGTGTAGCGTTGCAGCAGCCGTATTTTTGTCCCTGGGCCTGGTCTGCGCCTGGGCCCAGGAACCGCAGCCAACCGTAACCCTGCCGGTCGAGGAAATCGCCCGGCAGGCCCAGTCCCGCAACCTGGAGATCTTCAAGGCGGCTCGGAACGTGGAGCGAGCCCGGGAAGATCTGACAGGAGAGCCGGAGCTGATGGATTCCAGCCTTTCGGTGGGCGGGGGATACCGTTCGCGGCTGTACAATTCATCCGGTTGGGGTGTGAGCTCGAGTCTTAACCTGCCCCTGGTATCCAAGCTTTCAGTGGGTGCCTCGATATCCACGAACGAATCGGGAGTGTTCAACGAATCGATTTCCTTCGCCCTCAAGCCCTTCGAACCGGCCAGACGGACCTACTCGGAGGAGCAGGTTTTCGAAAGCGCCGTGGTCCGGGAACGCTACCTGAAGCGGTGGATCTACCTGGATGCCGAGGAGGCCGCCTTGAATCTGCTGATCAGTGATATGGAGCGAGGGCTGGCCCGCAACACGGAGGAGTTGGAGCAGAGCAAGTACGAACTGGACCAGCGCCTACAGGAGGTGGGGGAGGCTTCATTCCAGGACGTCCAGGAGCAGCTGGTTGATCTCATAGGAGCGCGCCAGGATCTGTTCTCCCGGGAGCAGGGCTATTTGGGGGATTGGCGTACACTGCAGTTGCTGTTCGCCCCGAGCGAGGAACGAATCGCCGTGGCGCCGCTGACAATGACCGAAATGATGGAGATGGTGCAGCGGCGAAGAGCCGAGGTCAAACAGTTCGATGAGGTCGAGCCGACTACCGAAAAGCTGGAGAACCTTCGACTTGAGCTCTCAGCTCTGGAGGCGGAGCTGAAGGCCACCCCGGTTTGGCGTCCGGATCTCAGTGTTTCCACGGCTGTGACCTTCCCGTACAACAAGAAAAAGCCCGCGGAATCTCACAGCCTGGGTTTGACTCTAGGCTTCTCCCCGAGTGCGCTCAAGCGGCAGGAGCGGGAGGACCTTCTGGAGGATATCGAGGTCAAACGCATGGAAATCGCTGCGGAGAGCTATGCCGCGAGCCTGCAAAAATCGCTGGAGCTGAAGAACATCGCCCTGGCCGAACAGGCTCTGGAAAGTGCTCGGATCCAGGGGGAGCGGGATGCTGTTACCCTGCAGGAGGCGGAGCTGCTCTTCGAGCAGGGACGCCGCACGACCCTCGAGCTGGAGCAGCTGCACCTGAATCTGCGACGGATCCGGATCCTGACCTTCGCCTCCGCAGCGGAAGTCTACAGGGTCTTGGGGGTGTATCTGATGCTGTTCGTGGGGGAGTGAAGTGGCCAGGCGTGCGCCGGCTTCATTCAAGCCCGCCATCACTCTCTGCGTGATGTTGCCCCTACCTCCAACCTTCGTCCCGAGATTACCGCCCAAACCGCGCCCAGCACAGAGCTGAGCAGATTCCCGGACACGATCCCGATCCAGATACCCTCCAGCCCGATCAGCCGGGAGAGCAGCAGGGCCAGGGGTAGGGCGAATATCAGGATGTAGGAGAAGTTGATCACGAAGGCGGCAAGCCCCTTGCCCAGGCTCTGGAAGAAGCTGGCCAGGATAAAGCGCGCGGCCAGGAAGGGGAAGCCCAGGGCGAAGATCAGCAGCATGGTCCTGCCGATGCGGAAAACCTCCCCGACATCGCTGAATACGCGCACGAAGGCTCCCCTGCCCAGGATCGTTACAAGGGCGAAGGCGCACATGACCCCCATGCAGAACAGCAAGGATTTCTCTACGATCGATTTAACCCGATCGGTCTTTCCGGCCCCGAAGTTCTGACCGCTCATGGTCAGTGTGCCCTGAGCGATGCCGATGATCGGCAGAACGGCTACCTGCTGGTAGGTAAAACCCATGGTGAAGGCGCTCTTGGCCATGTCCCCGTATGGGCGCAGGAGAATGAACAGCAGGAACAGTCCGAGGGAGTTGGACAGCTGTCCGACGATGGTGGGTCCGCCCACGGAAAAGATTCCCCGGATGATCGCCCCCTGGTAGCGAAACGCCTTCATGTTCAGGACTATCAGGTTCTTCTTTCCGAACAGGGAGGCAGCCAGCAAAATGCAGCTAGCCGCTCTTCCGATCACCGTGGCCAAAGCGGCTCCCTGGACACCTAGAGCGGGAAAGGGACCGATGCCGAAGATCAGCAGCGGGTCCAACGCGATATTGACCAGGGTTCCCAGGACCATGACCTGCATGGGCGTGACCGTGTTGCCCTCTCCGCGCAGAATTCCGTTTCCGATCATGGCAAAGAACTGGAAGAAGGATCCGTAGAGAACGATGTTGATGTAGCCGAGGATGTATGGAAGCATCTGCTCGGAGGCTCCGATGAGGGTGAACAGCGGGCGGGTCAGCCGGGGGCCAAAGATCGTTGTGATAATAGAAAACGCGAGGATGATCAACAGCGTGTGCTCCGCCGCGTTGTTGGCCCGTTCTTTCTTGCCCGCCCCGATGAAACGGGCGATCAGGGAGCTGGCCCCGATCCCTGTGCCCGAGCCGATGCCGATCAGCACGCTCTGCACGGTGAAAGCCATGCCCAGAGCCCCCAACTCCACCGGTCCCAGGCGGGATACGAAAAACCGGTCCACGAAGTTGAAAGCGGTGTGAAACCAGAAAGCGGCGATGGCCGGGCCTGAAAGTTTCAACAGTGTCGGAAGAATGCGCCCACCTTGGATCTGCTCGGGGCTGGTGCGGAGGGTTTTTCGCATCATCCCAAAGTAAATGGTTTGTCTTTAAAAGACAAGCAGAGGAGGATATATTTAAGGGGTATGGGCAAATACGGCAATCTGTCGGACCAGGAGCGGCGCAAGCTTCACCGGGATTTCTCCAGGGCGGCCAAGGAGATCAAGGTGGACCGCGACTTTCTTTCCGGAGCCGGCGATCAGGGAACAGCCGACCGCAGCACCCTTGAGCAGGCGGTGCGCCGAGGCGACGCTCCGGCTCGTGCCCGCCAGGATGAGAGGGAAACCAGAGAGGCGACGGAGCGTTTTCTTTTCCATCGGCGCAGGCGCAAACGACCCTCCTACCCGGTCAGGCTGAAGATCGAGAACTACGCCTACAGCGAGGGATTCGAGATCAGCGGAATCCGTCAATTCCTCTCCAGCCTGTTCTCCTTTCTCTGGCCGAACCGGGATCCGGTTCCGGTGAAATTTCTGAAAACCCTGGTTCTGGACAGCGCCCAACGGGGGGACCCGGAGGGGTACAGCCTGATCCACGCGCTGCAGGAGCTGCAGAAGCTCTCTCAGAACCTGCTGTCGGGAGGTGGTTTTTTTCGCCGTCTCAGCGACGGCGGCCATAACCTGAGGGGGGATCTGACAAGAGATCTGTTGAACTGGGAACCCGCCGGCTACCGCCTGATGATGAGCTTTCAGAAAATACCTCCCCGGCTGCTCGAAGTGCTGGAATCCCTGCGCGGAAGATTCGAGCAGCAGAAGAGCGTGGATGTGTTCGAGCTGACCGATGTGGTCAAGGGTGTATACAGAATCACATTGGGTGTTCAAGCGGATCCGAACGTTCTGCATGAGCGGATCATCGGTTCAGGAGAGCTGATCAAGGGTCTGTACAAGCGGGTGTACACGAGTGAGGATAAGATCCAGCAGGTTTGCGCCCGGATCGATCATCAGATCGCCGATTTCCTGGCCTGCTATACCCGTTTGAAATGGTTCGCCGGTCAGCTGTATCCCGCCCTGCTGAAGATGCTGAATCTCTTCCGGACCCAGGCGCAGGTGGCATCGATCCTGGAGAATATCTACGCCTTTGTCGGCCTGGATCAGAAGGAGGTGCTGGTCCTGCGGGAAGCTATAGATCTCGCACCTTCCAAAGACAAAGGGCATCCGGAGTCGAGCGTGCCGACTGCGGAGCGCGAGGGCAAATCCCCGGAGCAAGCACCTCAGGAGGAACCGGAGGAGCAGGAAGAGCCGAGCTTTGAGTTCAACGAGGAGTTCCGCGGAATCCTCACCATCCTGGACTACGCCTTTCCCGGATGCCGGGCTCAACATATCTGGGAGGGTGACTACTCGATCCTGCTGTGGTTTCAACAGAAGATCTTTTCCCATAGGGACTACCGGGGGCCCGTGGTGTCCCGCAGGCTCGATTTCATGGACCTGCTCTGGAAGATCAGCCGCTACGATCCGCTGGCACCGGTGATCGTTCTGCACCAGCTCATCGGCCAGATGTTGAAATCTCTCAATCCCGAGGCTCTCGTGGAGCTGGTCGATCCACTGCGCAGCCGCAGAGCCCGGTCAATGGATCTGCTCGCGGAGATTCGCCGACAGTGGCGGGCGACCCGGGAGGAGGTGCTGCTGCGCTATCTCAAGGAGGTGGACTACTTCGAGAAGGAGCTCTCACTGCGGGAGAAGGAGGGGGAAAGCCGTTTTCTGAACTCCACAATTGCCCGCAAGACTATCGAGACGATCAACCAGATCCGAAACCACATAATCCGCGGCTACGGACATGTAGCCCTGAGCATGGACCGCAAGGAGTACTTCCGCTGCCGGCCCCTGTACACCGTGACCAAGGATCTGCACGAGTTCCTCGACGAACTGGTGATCCGCAGGGATCAGCTGGATACGGACAATCCGATCGTGCGCCAGCGCTTCGACCGGGAGGATCTGGTCGAGCGTCAGCCGGGACCGTTGATGAATCAGATCCACAGCTACATCGAGGCTCTTCCCGAACAGAAGAGGATTCTCAAAGAACCCCAGGCGGAGTACAACCGGGTATTCCTGGAGATCCTCTTCGGATTTACCGAGCTGCTGGATTTCCTGCTCAACGACGAGAGGAGTCGTTTGACGGAAACCGGAGCCGAGGTGCTTTTCGCTACGGCGGAGGAGCGGAGGATCTACAAAGAGATCGAGAATGATCGAACCCCGCTGCGGGTGGATCTGAAGAAGGACTTCGAGGAGATCGACAGGCTCACCGGTCTGTTTTCCAAGAACGAATACCTTCGCTTCATGCCCACTCTGTTTCACAACAGTCGGCAGGAGGAGCAGGCACTCAGTCTGATGGTGATGGATCTGGACCGCTTCAAGGCGATCAACGACACCCTGGGCCACGACTTCGGGGACGAGATCCTGAAGCTGGCCGCGGAGGTTATTCTCTCCTCGGGCAGGGAGGAGGATCTGGCGGTTCGTTTCGGCGGCGATGAGCTCCTGGTTGCGGTGAAGGCCGATGTTGCCGCCGCCTTGGCTCAGGCCGCCCGCATCCGCAGCCGTTACTTCCAGCTGCTCAAGGAACGCTTTGCCGAAAGACTCGAAGAGATTCCCTTGCTCATGGCTCAGAAGGAGCTTGCGGAAAAGAAGAAGGCGGATCCCAACTACCGGGGAGGGATCGAGGATTTCCTGGAACGCTGGAAGGGCAGAGGACTCGGCACGCTCTCGATCGGGGTGGCTCAAGGGTTGGGGAAGCGGTTGAAAGCTCCCTGCGGGGATGAGAAGGAACTGTTTCGAAGGGCGGACAAGATTCTCTATCTGGCTAAAGATTCCGGGGGAAATCGGAGTGTGGCCATGTTCGATATTTTGGAGATCCCCCTGACCGCCAAGGAATACGGCGATTTCGTGCAGTATCTGGAAAATGTACCGGCTTCCGAGCGTGGAGAGGCGGCCAGGCGCTTCGTGGACCTGCGTCTGGCCAACAACCAGGCGCCCCTGTTCTGGAACTATCCCTACAAGAAGTATCTGCAGGATTCTTAGAACAACCGGATCTGAGGTACCGGGCTCCGGCTGCCTCAATTCTACCCCTCTGCACTCTCGGGTCGACCCAACAGCCTCTCCAGTATCTGGAGATGGATATGTTCCTGATCCTCGAGGAAACCGAAAGCCCGGCGCGCAAAGGGGATCTTGCTCTTGCGGTGCAGGGAAGCAAACAAGCTGTGGATCTCCCTCTCCTTCTCAAGTATGGTCGCCAGGCGCGTGCGAAGCGAACCGTATCGATCGGCTGCAAGCGGTTCGATCGCTTGAGGGTCGTGGATGTGCAGATCTTTTCCCTCTATTATGTGCTTCAACTCCTGATCGCTGATACGGTTGTCGATCATATCCCGAATCAGATTCTGATGGCCGAGCTCCTCATCCAGGATGCGAACCAGGCCCTCAGGGTTCCCTACGCCGGCTATCTCCGTTTTCAGGGAGGAGTAGAGGCTGTAGATCTCCTGTTCCAGGTTCAGGGCACTGGAGAGGATCGATTTGAGCCCGAGCATCCGTATGGACTGAAGCAGACCCATTTGTGGTTCCTCGATATTCTTACGCCTTGAAGGCCTCGTAGAGGGTCAGAGCGCCGAAGCCCAGGAACACCGCTCCGGCCACGATCTTGATCACCTTTTCCGGAATAAACCGCCCGATAATCGATCCCAAAGCCGCGGCAATCAGGGTGG
>CAZFMD010000005.1:18862-39986 GCA_964520025.1 uncultured Spirochaetaceae bacterium | reverse complement strand
GCCACATGCGGGCGATGTGGTCGCACCAACCCGCCGGGCGCCCGGTGACCGGCACCACCTCGATTCCGGCCCGGTGCAGCCGCCAAAGTGCGCCGAAAGACTCCACGGTCAGCAGGCCGTCGGTGGTAATGGTGTCGTCGATGTCGCAGAAAAGGATCTGCAGCGACCGGCAGAGGGACATCGGAATCTGTGCGATCGGTTTGGAATCTGACATGAACTGTCCTACAACTCTTTCGGTTTCTCCCGGATTGGCACCGACACTGCTCCGGTCTCAGCTGCCTCGCTGGAAGCGTAGCAGAAACAGGAGCTTTGTCAAATAGAGGACAAGCAGAATCAGAAAATAGGGCAGGCGATTGATCCGGCGCGGTTGGAATACAAGATCTATCGGGGTGGAGGCGCCGAAAAACTCCTGAGCGGTGAGGTTGACCGGCCGCAGCTCATCGTTTCGGGTGTATGTGAAAGAGGCGATTCCGGAACGGCTCTCCGAAACGCTCCACCCCCGGGTTTCGAAATTTCCATCGTAGGAGAACTCTATGGGATTATCCAATTCGATGTAGCTCAGATACACCAGGGGAGTTTGACCGTCCCGGGTTCGTTCCGGGTCCTGAAAGAACAGACGGGTGGACCCAGTGGGCAGACTATTCATTTCATCGAACTTCACCGGTAGCTCGGCATAGGAGGGTTGCGAGAAGGAGAGCTCCAGAGGATAGATCAACGCCCTTGCCGGTGTGTAGCTTTCGGGGATCAAGGTGATGTACTTGTGCTGATATCTGCCCAGGGAGCGGATCTGTCTGACCAGCTGTCTTTTGCCTTCTCCGGAGTAGGTCAGGTCGGCGGCCAGGGTCCGGGATTGGCCGTTTTCAAGCTGAGGCAGCACCTCGGCGAGTATCCGGGAGTACAGGCCCGAAGCGTTGACCACCCGGATTGGAACACGCAAGGCGTAGATGTAGTCCAATCCCGGTCCCAGAATCCTGTACAATCCCTCTTCCCGGATCTCGATCGCATTGAGCTCGCTCCCCGGGATGCTCTGTTCCGCGGCCGGGATCACCGTGAAGTTGCCCAGCTGTTCATCGTAGCGCAGCACGGCGATTTGCCTCCGGTAGTCGGATCTGTACAGCAATACCTGGAAGCTGGCCGAAGAGAAATCGTAGTATACCGACGCGGGATAGAAGAAGGGGCTTTCCTCACTGCCGACCTGGATAACTTCAAGGTTCGTATCTCCTGCGGGGAGGCGGTCGGTGATAAACACCACTTTTCGGTATCCTCTGTCAAAAATCTCCTGGAGGGCGGAGAGATCGACATTGAAAAACGTGTGTTTCTGTCTCAGTTCATCCGTGT
Source organism: uncultured Spirochaetaceae bacterium (assembly GCA_964520025.1). Classification (GTDB taxonomy): domain Bacteria; phylum Spirochaetota; class Spirochaetia; order SZUA-6; family DRHE01; genus JAFGQJ01. The sequence continues at coordinate 38,648 of CAZFMD010000005.1, read as the reverse complement.
ACGATTCAATTATTGCGCTTCGGGTAGCCTGATCGGTTCCCCGGAGGATCTTGGGTTCCTTCAGTCGGAAAATCCCGGTTTTTCCACGTTTCCTGTCCCAGGCCACAAGAAACAGACGCGTGCTCCGGCCGCCGCTGTTGTCCTCCAGTGCACGGGCAACTGCCCGATGGAGAGCGGTTTGCTGGTCTCCACGGATCATCGAATATGAACCATCCAGGCATATGGCCGTGCGCCGAGGCGCGAAGCGAACAATTTGAGATAGTAGCAGAGCCAGGACCACGGCGATGATCAGATCGAAGAGAACATCGTAGTAGATTCGAAAGGTGCGCAGCAGGTAGTCCAGCAGCCGCTCCTCCTCGAAGGAGCGAAGAAAAGTGTGGGAATACACGACCCGGCGACGTCGTTTCAGGCGGACGATCAGGATAAGCAGAAGCGGAATCAGGAGAACAAACAGGTAGCTGAAGAAGTTAATCATACAGTGACTCAAGCAGCTGCCAGTAGAAGGGTACTCGATCCGCCGTAGCTTCGATGCGGTAGTAGTGATAGTTCCTGGTTCGCCTCTCGAAGCGGGAGAGGAACTCCTGCTCCAGGCGCAGCATGCGTCGGCGGGTCAAGGGATTGTAGGACAGTAGAAGGGTTTTTTGAAGCTCCCTGTCTTCGATCTCGATTTCGCTATAGGGGAGGTTGAGCCGCTCGATGGCCGTGTAGAAATGCAGCATGAAGCACCTGCGGAAAAGGGAGAGGGTTTCCGGACTCAGGTTTCTGTCGAACAGGTCGGAGAACAGCAGGATCGTGCTGGGCTTGTATCGATTGCCCACGGATTTGAGCACCGAAACCAGATCGGTTCGTTCTGCAAACTCCAGGCGCCCGAGAAAATCCAGCACCCTGGAGATGTTTTTCTCATCTTTCACATTCATGCAGGTTTCCTGCACGCGATAGTTGAAGGCCACGAGATTGATCGTGAAACGAAGCTTGAGGAGGATGTAGGCAATCGAGGCGATGAAGGTCCTGTAGTATTGCAGATCGAAGATATTCAGAGATGCGGAGGTATCGACGAGCAGATAAAAACGCTCATTTTCCTCTTCGAAAAACTCTTTGATGTAGTAGCGATCGGTTCGGCCATAGAGCTTCCAGTCTATCTGCCGAAGATCGTCGAAGGGTTGATATTCCCTCAGGTTTTTCAAGTCGTAGGAGGTTCCCTTCTTCTTGAAGATCGGATTCTCACTTTTTACATACACCGGATACTTCGCCCGAATGCTCTTTTTGGAGAAAAGGCGGCAGACTGTCTGGCATTCCTTGTCTATTGATATCATGCTCTCGGCTTGTACCTCTTCTCCAAATCCTGTACGACGGTCTGCAGAAGCTTCTCGATCTCCACGTTTTGCGCCTCGGCATCGAAGTTGAGGATGATGCGATGATTCAATACATCGTAGGCCAGCTCTTCGATGTCCTCGAAAGAGACGTTGATCCGGTTCTCCAGCAGAGCCTTCCATTTGGCCGCTCGCAGCAGGTAGATACCGGCCCGCGGTGATGCGCCGTAGAGCACGAACTGTTTGACAGCCGGGATGTTGGAGTGGATCGGGTGGGTGGAGACGACAAGCCGGCTGATGTAGTTCTTGATGTCGTCAATAACGATGACTTCGTTTTCCAGCTGTTTCAGCTGTTGCCAGGTTTCCGCAGATTTCTTCTTCCCGGGGTGGACAATACGGTCGGGGAACTCGTTGGTGCTGATAATCTGCTTGAGCTGGATAAAATCCGGGTAATGGAAGTACAGCTTCATGAGGAACCTGTCGATCTGTGCTTCCGGAAGGGGATAGGTGCCTTCCAGTTCAATGGGATTCTGGGTGGCGATCACCATGAAGGGAGAGGGCAGGGCGTGCTCTTTACCCAGGAAGGTGATTCGTTTTTCCTCCATGGCCTCCAGGAAGGCGGATTGGGTCTTTGGGGTTGCCCGGTTGATCTCATCCCCCAGAACTATATTGGCGAAGATCGGGCCCTTGTAGAACTCGAATGAACGATCCCCGGCCTCCGACTGCTGTAGTATGTTCGAACCAATGATATCAAGTGGCATCAGGTCGGGAGTGAATTGGATCCTGGAGTAGGCAAGGTCCAGCAAATCGGCGAAAGATTTGACCATGCTCGTCTTTCCGACCCCCGGCGGGCCCTCCAGCAGGATGTTACCCCCGATCATCAGGGATATAAACAGTCTCTTTACGATTTCGCCGCAGCCCACGATCCGGGTATTCAAGAATCCGGAGAAGTCGTTGTAGAATTGGAGAAGCTGATTCATTTTGGATTCCAGCATTACCGTATACTCCTTTGGGCGATTTTCAAACGTATCTTCCAGTACAGTAGGAGAAGAACAACGAGGTTGCCAAGCCCGACCAGATAGATGGCGGCCGGCGGCAGCCGCAGGGACAGATAGTTCAGACCGAGGTGATACAGCACACCGGCTATGAAATACAGAGTTATTTTAAGGGCGCTTGGCAAGGTAAAAGCCAGTGCGTACAGCAGTGCTGTGTTGATGTGTATCGGGTAGGAGTACAGCAACCGCCTGTAGATCGAGCTGGTCGGGAAGCTGAGAAAGTAGAGAAGGTTTTCTGTGATGGCGAAGGCTACAATGCAGATCACCGGCACCATCAGCGGCAGGTTCACTCTGCCGCCTTGGTTACCTTTTTCAACAAGCAGGATCCTCTTCCAGATCCTGGTTCGAGCAGCCAGGATGAGGCCGATGAACAGGATGATCTTGATTGCTTCCTCGAGAAGAACATTGATCGCCATGGAACCGGGACCGAGGGTTTCCATTTGGCGAACCAGGAAGAAAAGAGCCACCCCGAGGGGCAGGGAGAAGGCCGCCGCGGCAAGTGAGGATCTGTACTCGAAGCCTCTAGTACCGTTCGTTGAGCAGCTCCAGGTATCGTTTTCGTATCGTGTCGAAGATGGGATCAAAGGTGATGCTCAGATAACTGGTGCGATTGAAATCGGAAAAAACAGCCGCTATGAAGTCCTCTCTACGGCCCTCGGCCACGTTCGTGGAGGGGGACAGCTGTTCGCTTCCGGTGGCTGAAAGCGGTTCGACTACTGTCGTGTACTCCCTGATCGGCGATTCCCTGAACGTTCGTCCCACGTCACTGGATCCCGCCTCCGCACCGCTGCCTTCCCTGGAGGAATCCTGGCCCTCCTCCCCGGGTATCCCGGAGGTTTTCTCTGCATCCGTGCCCGATTCCGACCCGGGGACCTGGTAACGCCACTCCGTGTCTCCACTCTGCTCCGCGTTCTGGCCTTTTTCTTTCAGATCCTCCGGGCCCAAGCTCTTGATGCCATCCTTGGCTACCATCGGCTCATCGGCCAACAACTCCTCCAGCATCTCCTCCTCCGCGGTTTTGCCGATCCTCTGTTCTCCGGTTTCGCCTCCCGGATTTGGCCGGAGCTCCTCGGCAGCATCAGAGGCGGCATCTTCGGTAACATCGACGGGAAGTTCGGCAACCGCCTCTTGCACAGCGGTTTGCTCCGCCTTTTTTTCCCTGATTCTCTGAGCCGACAGGGCGACGCTGAAGTCTTGAAGCACGAGAAATGAGGTCGATTGCGACAGAACGAACAGCAGCAGGCACACGCCGATAAGATAGAGATTGCCCCGGGACAGGCGAAAAGGCAGAGATTTTTCAGTTTTTCGCCTTTCGAGGTAGGAGGTGACCTGTTGCCGCATGAAGCTGTGATGCTCGCTGGAGGAGGTATGCAGATACGACTCCACCAGACAGCGTTCATCGATAGACCGCACGACACGACCGAGGGTGGTTCTCTCCGCACCCAGCAGCAGAAAGAGGGGAAGCAGGGAGAGTGAGCAGAACAGCAGCAGATGAAAAACAAAGAGCGATGAATCGGAGAGGATCACCACCGTCAGCAGCAGCATATATACGGCCAGATTGAACAGTACATAGGCGATGAGTCGGTTGAACAGCCGGCTACGCAGAAACCGCTTCAGAAAGTGATCCAGTGCCGAAGCGATAATCGGTTCATCCACGATTTTTGGAACTCCTACGATAGATCCAGAGCAGTCCTGCCACCACCGTGAGGAACAGAGTGAACAGGATGTGTTGCTCCATGAATACAAAAGTCCAGAGGAATGGTATGACCAGGGCCACAAGAACACGCAGAATCGATCCGGTCGCTTTGTGCGCGGGAGTGTCGATGAGCGAGGATGCCAGGAAATACAGAGACAGGGCCAGGGCGCAGCGTGCAACCAGCAGGTACGCTTCCACGATTGTCGAACCGCAGAGCGCGTGGAAGATCAGAAACAGAGCGGGAGTAGTGATCATCATCACGGCCAGGAGCTCGAGTATCGAGAAACGTACCAGATAGAGCAGCAGACACAGAACAAGGAGAAAACCAAGCACCACCGGGGTGGGGCTGTGGTCTTGCGGCGAGGACCACCAGTTTGGGGTAATCACAATCAGCAGCAGCGCTAGGGGTAGGATGGCGACAATCCGCTTAGTCCGGCTCATGGAGGCTCCAGTATCGTAGCGGATTTACGTATTTCAGGACATACCCGCCCTCGATTCTCTCGATCCTCGGGATCTGATCGAATTTCACCAGGGCGGCGGGGATGAACGTGGAAAGGGGAATTTGCCGATTGGTCGAACGGATCAATCCGTAGTTCAGGCTCCACATTTCGGTCGTATAATCGTGCGGAGCGAAGTGTTGAGTATCCATTCCGGGAGGCAGAAATCCGGAGAAACTCGACGTATCCCCCCGCCCGGTTGCGGTGGTACGTACCAGCTCGATCTGCGATGAGCTCAGATGAGAGGGATTGAGCTGGAGGTGTAGGGATCTGTCTGGATCGGGATGCAGAAAGGATAGAAAGACGAACAGGCCGAGCAAAGCAGCCAGGCACGATAGGAGCACGACTGTTCTCCTCACCAAGATTACCAGGATAATGACGATCAGTGAAAAGCCCAGCAGTGCGACCCTGTGAAATCCCGTGAGCCGGTTTGGTAGATGGTGATGCTCCAGGGCGGCTGCAATATCCTCCACCCTGCTGTTCACGAACTTCAAGTTAGCGCTGCCGGGAGGGGGAATGCCGTAGAAACCGGCGCCGGCGATTCGATCGTAGAAACGTTTCTTGAAGGCCGCGTATCGGCCTCTGCGGCTCTGCAGCACCTCCGTTAAAACCGCCGTATCCAGGGATTCGAGAAGCAGCAGGTTCCCCCGCCAGGTCTCCTCCTCCAGGGACAGCCGATTCGTTTCAGGCGACACCTGCGTCGTGATGACGTGGACCCCCCGGGCCGAGAACTCCCGGATATTTGCCTGTTTTGTCTCCGGGCTCCGCGCATCTTCCAGAACGAGGATATCCCCCGCATCCAGGCCTTGCGCGCTCGAGGTGAATCTGTAACCGGACAGTTGAGGAAACACTCGCCCAGGCCCGGAATAAACGGTGACCGTATGCGGATTCAGCCGGGTCGGATACTCGAACACCTCCGGGTTATCCATCGGGGAGGATATCTGAACACGCACGCTGCGGACCGAATCGTCGATGTAGAGGAAACACTCCAGCTGCTCCGGGAGGTCAGCGCCCGCGGCCGAGAACAGCGGTATCTGCCGGTCGTGGACGGTCCACCCGGTGATCTCTATGCGCGTATCCTGAAAGTCCGGAAGATTCGTCACGACCAACCTGTTGATGCGAAAAGGCCGTAGTTGCCCGGCAAGGCGCACCGACTGGGAACCCAGGGATGTGGAACAGATGAGCAGCAGCAGGCCGGCGATCGTGGCTTTCACTGCTTTCCCGTTTCCGCTTTTCCCCGGCTCTGCCGGGACAGGAATGTGACGGCAATGGAAGCGATGAAAAAAAGCACCAGATAGACGTTGCTATCAGGCAGAGATCTGAACAGCCGTGTTTTATGGCTCTGCAGGGCCATGTGCGCCTCCGTGCTCCGTCCCTCCATGTTGCCGTTGAAGTACAGGGGAAAGCGTGTCAGCGGAACTGCCCCGCTGTAGAGGATCGCCGTATAACGACCGGGACGGGTAAAGGGCAGACTTGCACTGTAGGTCAAAAAACTCCCCGCAACCAGGGTTTCCTCGGACAGGAGGTCGTTATCCTCATACACCGCCAATACCGGCTCGATCAGGCCTTCTCCGTTCACAGTCACGGATACACTCCCCTGCGCTTCTCCTACGCGGAGACTGATCCTGTTCTTCTGGAGAATTGCATCGAAGCTCCGCTGTAACGTCCTTGTTACCGAGGTATTGGAGAGAAAATCTCCCGTGTATGTACCGTACAGGTCGGAGAGCAGCATCGCGACCAGCTGGCGGTCCCTCTTCTCCAGGAGAAAGAGAGGATCCTCGAATTGATTTTTATACAGGAGGATACGCTCCGATTTTGGGGTGTACAGGCTCATCCCCGAGACCTGGCTGACAGGCGTGCCTTCGAAGTCTGAAATCGGGAACTGATCCTCGGCAAAGCTGGATCGGGCGATCTCGCGTCGATCCTCGAAGATGAGGGAGGGTATTTCCTCCAGGCTGTTCACCCTGTAGTAGTTGCCGCCGCTGGTTACAGCCAGCCTGGTCAACAGTCCTGCGTTGATCTGTTCCCCCACGGCCAGGGTGGACATGGTGATATCCTCGAGTTGGGCCTGTTCAATCAGGGAATCGAAATCTCCCTCCTTGGTTTTCCCGTCGGTAAGGATGATCGCATGCCGTTGAGGCATTTGCAATTCCGAAAGACTCTGCATTCCCTCCCGCAATGCGCTGAACAGATCGGTTCCCCCCTGAGCAACCAGAGGAGCCAGCTGTACCTCCGAATCGAGGTTGAGCTTCTGCTCGAAGTCGTGTAGAAAACGAAACTGATCCCAGAAGGCCAGGATGCTGATACGGTCGGAATCCTTGAGGTTTTTTATCAGTTCCAGGGTCGACACTTTGGCCAGGGACAGTTTTTCTCCGCTCATACTGGCCGAGATATCCAAAACGATCAGGATGCCCATGTCCGGCAGGTATCGGAGGGTCCTGGGCGCCAACTCGACGGGCAGTATTTCTTCGATTTCCGGGTTGTCACCCCGCCTGCCGAAGGCGGGGGAATCGCTGACGAACAGCAGAGAGGTCGATCGCTGTTCGTAGATGTCCCGCAGCACCTCTGTCAGCCGAGGATTTATGCTCTGAAGAGGCGTACCGTCGAAGACCACCAGGGGGTAATCCAGGATGTTTTCCTGCAGGGTTTGGGCAAGAGGCGTCTTTTTGACTGTGTAGAATCTTTCGAGAAACGACGCCTTGCCCGTTCTGTCGCTGATCATCAGCACCTGAGGATCCTCCTCGCCTTGAGAGGGGATGAACAGGCGCCGCCGCGGAGAGCTGTCTTGACCGCGAATCCTGAACTCCAGGGTGCTGTCCTCCTCACCGGGCAGTGTGGTTCTGTAATGCCGGCCCTCGGCCAGTGCCTGCGGAGCGAGACTGGTGATGAGATCACCGTTCCTGAACACTTCGATTGATTCGTAGCGGCGGATATCCGATGCAAGCAGAAGGTCGAAGTCCAGAGCCGTTTCCCTGGATCCGGTGGTGTACGAGTAGCCGAGGAACAGAGGATCATCGGCAGAGGAGATCACCTCGATTTCAACGGGTATTCCCCGATCTTCCTGCAATCGCCGGAGCACAGCCAGTTCCCTGCTCTGCGGTTGGCGGGCGAAAAGGATCTTCATCCGGGCGAGCCGGGGTGTTTGTGCGGCAATAGAGGCTGCATAATTCTCCAGGGGGGTCAACCGCTCGTTGGACAGCTGATCGAGATAGGCGGCAATACCGGCCATAGTGCCGAGTTCTTTTCTCCGGAAAGTATGGGTCGAGCCACCGGCCAGCAGATGTATGCGAGGATGCCTGCTCAGATAGGAATAGACAGTCGCGGCATCTATACTGCGATCATAGGTCAGAAATACCGTGCGCGGGAGAAGCACAGCCGGGAGAAGTACGGGTGCACGGAACAGGAAACAGACCAGAAAGACTACGGGCAGGCTGTACAGGATATAGCGCTTCATCGTTGTCCAACTACAGAATATAACCGAAGCGGCTGGCTTGGGACACCCGGGTTTTTCTCCTTGACATATTTTTGAAAACCGATGATTATTGTTCTCTGACGCAGCGTAGCTGCAATACACAAACTTCATTAAGATCTTTTAAAGGAGGATCTATGAAAAAACTTTTAGTACTTCTGATGGTGCTTCTGGTCGCCGCCATGGGCTTTGCCGGTGGTGGGGGCGAGAAACCTGCGGAGGAGAAAGCAGCTCCGGCAGCGGCCGCAGAACCGGTTGTTTTCCGGATTGCCAGTGGCGCCGAGCCCCCCACGCTGGACCCTTCCTTAAGTGAAGACACCACGTCGCACATGATCCTGCTGGGACTGTTCGAAGGACTTCTGATCCACGATCCCAAGACCAACGACGGAATTCCCGGCATGGCTACCAGTTGGGATGTCAGTGCCGATGGAACGGTGTACACCTTCAAGCTGCGCAAAGCCAGCTGGAGCGACGGTGTGGCCATTACGGCCAATACCTTCGTGGATTCCTGGCTGCGCACCCTTAATCCGGACACCGCCTCCCCCTACGCCTGGCTGATGGGCATGGCTGTGGAAGGCGCAGATGCCTACAACTCCGGTGAAGCCGGTCCCGAAGCGGTCAAGATCCGCGCCGTGGATGACTACACTTTCGAGGTCACCATGGTCGGTCCTCTGCCCTACGTGACCAGCATGCTACCCCACACCGTGTTCGCAGTTCTGCCCATGCACGTGATCGAGAAGTACGGTGAGGACTGGATTCTACCGGGCAACATGGTCTCCAACGGACCGTTCATACTGGAGACCTGGAAGCCCCAGGAGATTCTCACAACAGTACGCAATCCCAAGTACTACGATGCAGCTGCGGTCAAGCTGGACAGGATCGAGTACTATCCCAGTGACGACAACAACACCCGGTTGAACATGTATCTAGCCGGGGAAGTTGATTTTATGGACAACGGAATCCCAACCGACCAGATCGATGCCCTAAAGGTACGGGATGACTTTCAAATCGTACCTTCATTGGCCACCTACTTCTACGAATTCAACCACACCGCGCCGCCCTTCAACGATGTCAAGCTGCGCAAGGCCATGGCCATGGCCATCGACAAACAGACCCTGGTGGACCGCGTGTCCCGTGGCGGACAGGTGCCCGTTGATACCGTTGTGCCGACCAGCATTGCCAGCTACAATGGGCCTGAGGGCAACGGCTACAACGTGGAGATGGCCAAACAGCTGCTCGCCGAAGCCGGCTATCCCGGCGGCAAGGGTTTCCCGGAGGTAACGATTCTCTACAACACCTCCGAAGGCCACAAGAAGATCGCCGAGTACATACAGCAGCAGTGGTCGGAAAACCTGGGCATCTCGTTGTCCATAGAGAACGCCGAGTGGAAGACCGTCCTGGCCCGGGGCAAAGAGCAGGACTTCCAGGTGCTGCGCATGGGCTGGATCGGCGACTACATCGATCCCAACACCTTCCTGGAGCTGTTCCAGACCGATGCCGGCCAGAACTACGGCAAGTATTCCAATGCCGAGTTCGACAGGCTGATCCAGGAAGCGGCGCGCATGGCCGCCGGTCCCGACCGCATGGCCAAACTCGAGAAGGCGGAGAAGATCTTCATCGACCAGGACCAGGGCATCATCCCGATCTATACCTACACGAATATGGACCTGATCGACACCAGTGTCTGGGGTGGCTGGTATCCCACCATCCTCGACTGGCAGCCGCCCAAGTTCATCTACAAGAAGTAGCCTTCGATACGAAGACAGCTTCGTAGAAAGCCAATTTGAGGGAGCCGTTTGCCCCAGGCAAGCGGCTCCTTTTTTCTCCGCTTGTCACTGATGTTCATCAACTCTATAATAAGACTCCCATTTGGGGGCTATAGGAGACAGGTATGACCAAGTTTGTGATCCGTCGCTTCATCGGATTGTTTCCCACGCTGTTCGTCATCATCACCCTGAGCTTCTTTATCGTGCGGGCGGCTCCCGGCGGACCCTTCGACAGGGAAAAGCGACTGCCCCCGGAGATCATGAGGAATATCGAGAAGAAATATAATCTGGATGAGCCTCTTTTAATGCAGTACGGCCGCTACATACTCGATATTCTCAGAGGTGACCTGGGACCTTCCTTCTCCTATCCGGATCACGATGTCAACTACTTCATCTTCAACAGTCTACCCAAGTCGTTGATTCTGGGGAGCATCGCCCTCGGAATAGCGGTCATTGTCGGCGTGGGAGTCGGTATGATCTCCTCGGTTCGGCAGAATACCTGGGTGGACTACACCGCCATGAGCTTCGCGGTGATGGGAATAACAATACCTCTGTTCGTGGTAGGCCCCGTTTTGATGTACTTCCTAGCCTTAAGGCTCAACTGGCTGCCAACCTCGGGTTGGGTCACCGGCCAGCACGGGTGGGTGACGATCATCATGCCGGTCGTTACGCTCTCCCTGCCGTACTTTGCCTACAACGCCCGGCTCTCCAGAGCCAGCATCCTCGAGGTGCTGCGCTCCGACTACGTGCGCACCGCCCGGGCCAAGGGCCTGCGGGAGATCGTGATCATGTTCAAGCATGTCCTCAAAGGAGCCCTGCTCCCGGTGGTCAGCTACCTGGGGCCAGCCTTTGCCGGTATCATCACCGGCTCGGTGGTGGTGGAGAGGATCTTCAGGATTCCCGGGCTCGGCCAGTTCTTCGTCCAGGCCGCCTTCAACCGGGACTATACCCTGCTCATGGGCACGGTAATCGTCTATTCGGTGATTCTCATCATCATGAACTTTATCGTGGACATCGTGTACGGGTTCCTGGATCCTCGAATTTCCTACAGCTAGAGGTGTGTAGAAAATGGATGCTGCAACGATAGAAAAATCCAAAGAGAAAAATGATATCTATGTAAGCGAGCTCAACCAGCCGATCAAGGGAGTCAGCCTCTGGAAGGATGCCTGGCGGCGCCTGAAGAAGAACAAGATGGCCATGTTCGGGCTGGTCGTGGTCATCGTATACGCGATTCTTTCGATAACCGCACCGATCCTTCCGATCTATTCGTACAAGTATCAGGTTCTCGAGCATCAGTACCTGCCCCCATCTCTGAACAAGAACGCGGGGCAGCTGCTGCTGGAGAGGGAGGAGATGCTGCTGCTGGCCATGGCCAACAAGATGGGCCGCAGCGAGCTCAACCAGCAGGAGCGGGACAAGCTGGTCAGGCTCAAGGAACAGGTGGCTATGGAGACCCGGGAGATCGATGGTGAAGTTGTCAAGGTTCATGAACGGCGCTACATCCTGGGCACCGATTCCCTGGGCCGGGATCTATTGGCCCGGATCATCTACGGCGGCCAGGTCTCGATTGCCATCGGCATCATCGGTACCATCACCTCCGTATTCATCGGGATCGTCATCGGCGCCCTGGCCGGGTATCTGGGGGGCAGGATCGATTACATCATCACCCGTATCATCGACGTGATGTACGGGATGCCCTACATGATGCTGGTAATCATCCTCATGGCACTGTTCGGCAGAAATATCCTCAACCTCTTCTTCGCCCTGGCCATCGTAAGCTGGCTGACTGTTGCCCGGGTTGTCCGCGGGCAGATCATCTCTCTTAAGAACTCGGAGTTCGTCGAGGCGGCCCGCAGTATCGGAGCCAGCACGGGGCGGATCGTATTCCGTCACCTGGTGCCGAACACCCTGGGAGTGATCGTGGTCTTTTCCACCCTTCGCATCCCCTCCTTTATCATGCTGGAATCCTTTCTTTCGTTCCTGGGCCTGGGTGTTCAGGCTCCCTTTGCCTCCTGGGGCTCTCTGGTCAGCGACGGGGTGGAAGGGATGAACCTCTATCCCTGGCGGCTGTTTTTCCCCGCTATCGCCATGGTTGTCTTTCTGTTTGCCATGAACTTCCTGGGTGACGGCTTAAGGGACGCCCTGGATCCCCAGAGCAAGAACAAGCTGTAGCTTCTGAAGGAACGAAGGGTACAAATCATGAACAGTGAGCTGGTCCTGAAGGTGGAAGATCTGCGAACATATTTCAATACAGACGACGGAATCGTGAAGGCCGTAGACGGCATTTCCTTTGAGCTGCACAAGGGGGAAACCCTTGGGCTGGTGGGGGAGTCGGGCTGCGGGAAATCCGTGTCCTGCCTGTCGGTGATGAAGCTGATTCCCTCTCCGCCGGGGCGGATCATGTCCGGTCAGGCTATGCTGCAGGGTAAGAACATCCTGGACTATCCGGTCGATAAAATTCGCCAGATTCGGGGCGGGAAAGTCTCCATGATCTTCCAGGATCCCATGACCTCGCTGAATCCGTTCCTGCGCATTTCCACGCAGATGATCGAAACCATTCGTCTTCATCAGGGTTTGGACAAGATACAGGCCAAGGACAAGGCTATCGACATGCTGCGTCTGGTCGGCATTCCAAATCCGGTCAAGCGTGTTGATGACTATCCCCATCAGTTTTCCGGAGGTATGCGGCAGCGGGTGATGATCGCCATGGCTCTGAGCTGCAACCCGGAGGTTCTGATCGCCGATGAACCGAGCACGGCCCTGGATGTGACCATCCAGGCTCAGATCCTGGAGATCATCAAGGAGCTCAGTGTCAAGCTCGGTACCGCGGTGATCCTCATCACCCACGATCTGGGTGTGGTGGCCGGGATGTGCGACAAAATCTGCGTCATGTACGCGGGTAAGATCGTGGAGAAGGCCAAGGTCGATGAGCTGTACAATGATCCCAAACATCCCTATACGCAAGGGTTGATAAAATCCGTGCCTCGCCTGGACAAACCGGGTAAGCAGCGGCTGTACTCGATCGAAGGCCAGCCTCCCAACCTGATCGATCTGCCCGATGTCTGTTCGTTTCATCCCCGTTGTGAATACGCCATGGATATTTGCAGGCAGAAGTATCCTCCCGAGTTTTCAGTCGATGGAAGATCTGTCCGCTGCTGGCTGTACAAGGAGGAAAAGTAAGTGGCCACAGATAACACGCTCGTAGAGGTCAAGAACCTGAAGATGCACTTCCCGATCGAAGAGGGGCTGTTGTTCAAGCGCCAGGTCGGGGCGATCCGAGCGGTAGACGGCATCGATTTCAGCATTCGCCGGGGAGAAACCATGGGACTGGTCGGAGAGTCCGGATGCGGAAAGTCCACAACGGCGCGCTGCATCGCCCAGCTGCACAAGCCCACAGACGGAGAGGTGCTGTTCGAAGGCAAAGATCTGTGCAAGGCTTCCAAGCAGGCGCTGCTCAAAGCCCGCATGGACCTGCAGATGGTCTTTCAGGATCCCTACGCCTCACTCAATCCTCGCATGACAGCCGGAGCGATCATCGGGGAACCTCTGCTGATTTACTCGAAGAGAGGAATATTGAACTACACGCGCAAGGATATCCAGAATCGGGTGGAAGAACTGATGGAGAAGGTAGGACTGTCCCGCTACTTCGTCAACCGCTATCCCCATGAGTTTTCCGGAGGGCAGAGACAGCGAATCGGTGTTGCCCGGGCTCTGGCTCTGAATCCCAAGCTCATCCTGGCGGATGAGCCGATCAGCGCCCTGGATGTCTCGATCCAGAGCCAGATTCTGAACCTGCTCAACGACCTACAGGAGGAGTTCAACCTTACCTACCTGTTTATTGCCCATGATCTGGCGGTGATCGAGCATATATCCAATCGAGTCGCGGTGATGTATCTGGGGGTGATCGTGGAGATCGCCGATTCCAAGGTGCTGTACAAGAAACCTATGCACCCCTACACCAAGGCTCTGCTCTCCGCCGTTCCGATACCGGATCCGGAGGTGGAGCGACAGCGCAAGCGCATCATTCTGGAAGGAGATGTTCCCTCCCCCGATCGGGAGCGTGTCGGCTGCTACTTCTACGATCGCTGTCCGAACGCCATGCCGGACAAGTGCAAGAACAATATCCCTCAACTTCGAGAGGTGGAGGAGAACCACCAGGTCGCCTGTTTCCTCTATTCCGATCCGTAGAAGAGGTGGTGCAGGCCGCCGCTGTTACAGGCCCTCGCCGCTCGTGATCTGATTCTCATATGTAATCCCGCAGTACTCGGCAATGGTTCTTGCCGTGGCCGCCACTTTTTTGCGATGGGAGAGCCTGTAGTTCTCCAAACGGAGACTCCTGCCGTCCTTGGTCTGCAGGGAGAGGGTAACAATCGGGCGGAAGGCGATGCTGCGCTTTGCCTGCGAGGCACCCACCCCTTTCCCCTTGATAAACTGTGACACCAGCACGCGATCAAGATCTTCGATCCTTTCAATCTTGTCGCTGTGGAAGGCGATCAGGCCGTTCTGGTGAATGATCTGCTCCCGATCCTTGTCGAAGATCCAGCATTCGTGGTAGGCGGCGCCCATGAGCGAGAGGAAGCAGATGATCAGGGCGATCGTATTCTCCCGGACAAAGATGCTCCCCCCGCCTTCTTCCCGAGTGACGATCAGGGAGACGAGGATGAGCGTCCCGATGAAAAGAAGCAGGATTTTGTAGCCGATGGGAATCGAGAACATCAGCCGACCGTCGGAGAGCTTTTTCAGTTTCAGACGAAATCCTATCATAATTCTCTCCCCTGTATAGCAGATCCGGTTACCCTTGCCAAGGTTGATATTATTAATAATAATGGTGCCTACCAAATAGTGGAGGTTTTCACGAATGGCGGAAGCTAAGAGACAGAAGCTGATCCAGTGGCAGCTTCCCATGAAGCGGGTCCTCTATGCGCTGATCCCCGCCGTCATCGCTTCAATATACTTCTACGGCTGGAGAGCCCTGATTGTTTTGGCTATCGTCAATGTCGTCGGGTTTCTCACCGAGTTTTTATTTCTGCGGCGCCGCAAGGAGTCGGTTAGCTCCGCAGTATTTGTGAGCAATTTCATCCTGGCCCTGTCCCTGCCTCCGACAATCCCCTACTGGATGGCCGCCCTCGGGGCCCTGGTGGGAATACTGTTCGGCAAGATGGCCTTCGGCGGTTTCGGAAAGAACGTGTTCAATCCCGCCATGGTGGGCCGGGCATTTCTCTACATCAGCTTCGGCGGGCATCTGACCGCCTCCTGGGCCAATCCCTTCACAGGATTTCCCGCAGGGTTCGCCCGCTATCAGGCCGCAGCGGCCGACATCATCGGTCAGGCCACACCTTTGGTCCAGATGGGCAAAGGTCTGGGACAGGCGCCCTGGTTGGAGCTGTTTCTGGGCAATATTCCCGGAAGCATGGGAGAGACAAGCGCCATCCTGCTGATCCTCGGCGGGCTGTACATCGTCTGGAAGAAGGCGGCGGCCTGGCAGATCGTGGTCGGAGGATTGGGTGGATTCCTGGTCACCCAGACTGTGTTCTGGCTGACCGGGCTGTCCGCTGCAGGCAACCCCCTCTATGCCCTGTTTGCCGGCAGTTTCATCTTCGGGGTGTTCTACATAATAACCGAGCCGGTGTCCGCCTCCCAGACCACGAAACCGGGGCGCTGGATCTACGGCATTTTCTTCGGGATCATGGTGGTCGTAATCCGCACCTTCAGCGCCTGGCCCGCGGCCGTAATGTTCGCCACTCTTCTGGCCAACATGTTCGCGCCCCTGCTGGATTACTGGATGAAGCAGCGCAAGCAGAAGAGGAAATCAGCATGAGTGGGGCTAAAAAACCAAGCAAACTGAAGCGCAGCCTCTTCACGATCTTTTTCATGTTCGCCGTGACCTTTGTCTTTATCGCCGTGCTCTCCCTGATCTACGTCCTGACCCAGGACACGATCCGGCTCAACGAGTCCC
Organism: uncultured Spirochaetaceae bacterium; assembly: GCA_964520025.1. Lineage (GTDB taxonomy): Bacteria > Spirochaetota > Spirochaetia > SZUA-6 > DRHE01 > JAFGQJ01. The sequence goes on along the minus strand of CAZFMD010000005.1, from coordinate 22,899 downwards.
TGGTCGTGAAACGGGCCGTGCTGTACGTGGCCGGCTTGGAAGTGTCCCAGAGCGGGACAGAGGCGGATGCCCTGTACCAGGAGCGGGTGAAGGAGGTGAAAGAGGAAGCGGGAGAAGTTCTGTACTACGAGATTCTCGATCCCGCGGGAGAGCAGCTGCAGAGCTACGTCGTTCCGGTCGTGGGAGCCGGACTGTGGGGAGAGATCGAATCGGTGGTGGGGGTGGAAAAAGACCTCAAGACCCTCACCGGCATCGAGTTCATCAAGCAGAACGAGACCCCGGGCCTGGGCGGGCGCATCACCGAGAGCTGGTTCAAGGAGCAGTTCCGGGGCAAACGGTGGCCTCTGTCGGTGGTGCCGGAGGGTGATCCGGCCGGAGATCAGGAGTTTCAGGCCATCACAGGTGCGACCAACACCACGAATGCCGTCAGGTCGATCTTGAACGAGCGCTTGGCCAGGGCCGAAGAGGCCATCCAGGCATCCGAGTAGGAGAGGCAATGAACAGTTATAAGTTCAGACAGGTCATCAAGGAGAATGTCGGGATCAACAACCCCGTGTTTGTTCAGATACTGGGGATCTGCTCCACGCTGGCAGTCACAAATGTTCTGAAGAACACCGTGGTCATGTGCGCCGGACTTGTGTTCGTAACCGGCCTGTCCAACCTGACAGTATCGCTGCTACGCAAGTACATCCCCGGAAGAATCCGGATGATGGTGGAAACCCTGATCATTGCCGCCTACGTGATCATCGTGGATGTGGTGCTGAAAGCCTTCATCCCCGATATCTCCCGGCAGCTGGGGCCGTACGTGGGGCTCATCATCACCAACTGCATCATCATGGGACGGGCCGAGGCTTTCGCCCTCTCCAATCCCCCCGCCCTGTCTCTGGTGGATGGGCTCAGCTCCGGATTGGGATACACCTACGTGCTGCTGATCATCGCATTTCTTCGGGAGCTGCTCGGCACCGGTTCGATCTGGGGTTTCCGCGTGCTCGGGGATTGGTGGACCAACTGGAACATCATGATCATGGCTCCCGGAGCCTTCTTCATGCTGGCACTGTTCATCTGGGTGGTAAAGGGCAACTTTATGAAGGAAAAACAGGGTACCGCTGCGGCGGGCGCATCCCAGGCGGGTTCTGCAGGTGCACCCCAGACCGCATCGGCGGGAGGTAAGTCATGACGGAAGGATTGTTCGCCTTCGGCGTATTCTTCGCCGCCATCTTCACAAACAACATCCTGTTGACCAACTACCTGGGCATGTGCTCCTTCCTGGCTGTATCCAAGGAGCTCAAGACCTCCTTCGGTTTGGGAATGGCTGTGGTGTTCGTGATGACCTGCACCAGCGTGATCAACTGGTTGCTCTACTACTACGTCCTTGTGCCCTACGACATCGTGTACCTGCGCTTCATCGCCTTCATCATCGTCATCGCCGCCTTCGTTCAGCTGGTGGAGCTGGTGATCGAGCGCCTCTCCGATGCCCTGTACGCCGCCCTGGGCATCTTTCTGCCCCTGATCACCGTCAACTGTGCGATCCTGGGGGCCAGCCTGTTCATGGTGATCCGGGAATATTCCTTCCTCTCGGGATTGGCTTACGGGGCGGGCAGCGGCATCGGCTGGGCCATCGCCATTATCGCCATGGCGGGGATCCGTACCAAGCTGAACATGCGGTCCAAGGTCCCCTTCGGATTGACCGGGGCCGGGATTACTCTGGTCATCGCCGGCATCATGGCCCTGGCTTTCATGGGTTTTGCCGGGATGATCACCATCACCTAGGGCGGGAGTGAGGTTTTCATGCTGAGTTCATTCTTGATCGCGGTTATCGCCATGTGCGGATTGGCCACCTTTCTGGCGGTCCTCATGGTGATCGCCGACCTGACCGTGGGAAACTACGGGGAGGTGAAGATTACAATCAACGAAGAGACGGAAATGACGGTAGAGGGGGGCAAACCGCTCCTGTCTACCCTGATGGGGGAGAAGCTGTTTATCCCCTCGGCCTGCGGCGGGCGGGGCTCCTGCGGATTCTGCAAGGTCAAGGTCGTCTCCGACATCGGCGACTATGTGGCCACGGAACTTCCCTGGATTACCGAGGAGGAGAAGAAGGAAAATATCCGCCTTTCCTGCCAGATCAAGGTCAAGAAGGATCTGGCCATTCAGATTCCCGAGGAGCTGTTCAACGTCAAAGAGTACAGAACCCGGGTCGAGCGGCTTCGGGATCTGACCTACGATATCAAGGAAGTGACCCTCAAGCTGATCGATCCGCCGGAGATCAAATTACGTGCCGGCCAGTACATCCAGTTTCAGACTCCCGAGTACGAGCTGTCCTCCGAAAGCGTGTACCGGGCCTATTCCTGCTCTTCGGTGCCCTCCCGTAGGGATACCGTGGAGCTGGAAATCCGTCTCGTTCCGAATGGGATCTGCACCACCTACATATTTCAGTACATGAAAGAGGGAGATGAGGTCACCATCAATGGTCCCTACGGCGAGTTCTATCTCAGGGATACGGACGCCGAGATCGTGTTCATCGCCGGAGGCTCAGGCATGGCGCCGATCAAATCGATTCTCCTGGACATGGCGGAGAAGCAAATCGATCGCAAAGCAACCTACTTCTTCGGGGCCCGTACCACCCGGGACCTGTTTCTGGTGGATGAGATGCGGGAGCTGGAGAAGCGGCTTCCCCGGTTCAAATTCGTTCCGGCCCTGTCTGCTCCCACCGAGGAGGACAAATGGACGGGGGAATCCGGGCTCATCACCGAGGTGCTGGACAAACATCTGAAAGAGGGAAACAACGTGGAAGCCTACCTGTGCGGCAGTCCCGGGATGATCGACGCCAGTGTGGGGGTGCTCACCAAGAAGGGCCTGCCGGAGCAGCTGATCTTCTACGACAAGTTTGCATGACAGGGGAGAGGGGCGAGCAATGAAACAGACCGTACAGATGAACCAGATTCAGGAGAGGATGCAGCCCGGAGTGTATACCCGGGACGGTTTCCTGGGTACCGACCGGCGCAAGCTGATCGACATCCTGATCGAAGATGATGAGGCGGTCAAGCGGATGGACTTGAATCATCGGAGAATAGCTGATCGCATGATCGAGCTTCGGGATGCGGGGATGCGTGGTCTGGGGGAGTTCATCAACGTCGAGCCCCATTACGAGATTCGAGTGATCAGCGTTCGGGGCAAGCTGCCCTGTCCCTTCGGGGATCCGGGTATCTTTCCGAAGACCAACACGGTGGTGCGCAACACCAAGCTCGATCGGGAGATCACCTTCACCGATTTGCATATCCACATGGTCGGATCCCACGGATTCTACGAGGGCAAGGGCTCTCCCTTTCGCCTGGAGCCTGCGGAGCTGGCCGAGGTTCTGGATATCGAGCCGATCCGGGAGTAGTACCGGGCGGCTCCGGGTACCCGGAGCGGTTGCCCGCCGGTTATCTCGTATCTGATTAACGCCCTATCAGCCCGAAGCATCGCATCGCCTCGATGTGGACTTTGGGCCTGGGGTACTTCTCCAAATCGGCTGGCAGAACCCAACGCTGCTCCGTCCACGAATCGAGCTTTTGCTGCCGTGTAAACACAGCCACGATCAATCCAAAACGAACTTCAAAATGGGAGTAGCGGTGCCGTAGCTCCCGCCCGGTGTTCCAGAGGACCTTTATGGACAGCCCCGTCAGCCGCTCTGTCAACTCTTCGCCCCGCCCGGGAAAGTTGGGCAGCTCCCATAGACCGCCCAGGAGACCTCTTTCGGCCCGCCGGACAAGCAGCAGGGGAACATTGCGAGCACGTAGAGTTTCGCCCAGCATCCCCGGGTCTATCCGTTTCTCCTGCGTCTCATCCAAGTCCCGGCGCAGCTGAGTCGGGACGGCGCCGGGCAGCAGCAGGAGAAGGCTCCCGCAGCGGGCGGGAAGGGGTCGGGATGCCCGTCGGGGCGGAAACTCATCGATCCTATCTTCCAGATACGCACGGCAGGTGTAGAGGAGAGGACACTGCCGGCAGCGTGGCTTGGGCAGACAGACCAGTGCACCGAGCTCCATCCAGGCTTGATT
>CAZFMD010000005.1:15336-18762 GCA_964520025.1 uncultured Spirochaetaceae bacterium | reverse complement strand
GGCAGCGTGGCTTGGGCAGACAGACCAGTGCACCGAGCTCCATCCAGGCTTGATTGATCCATCCGGGGTGATAGTGGAGAAAACTTGCCTCTACGAAGGCACGGGCCCGCCTCTTCAGCTGCCCGAGGCCGGCAGGTTGCCTTCCGGCCGATCCGCTTTCGGCCAGGAGACGGGAGACCACCCGCAGCACATTGCCGTCCACCACGCCCAGAGGTTTGGCGAAGGCGATGCTCAGCACGGACGCGGCCGTGTACTCCCCCACTCCCGGGAGCGAGCGGATCCGCTCTTCGGTGTCGGGAAACTCTCCCCCCCAGTTGCCTGTGATGATCCGGGCTGCACGATGCAGGTTGCGCGCCCGGCTGTAGTAGCCCAGTCCTTCCCAGGCCTTGAGAACCTCCTCCTCCTGTGCCTGGGCCAAGGATTCGACTGTTGGAAAACGGTTGAGCCAGCGACGGTAGTACTCGGCTGCAGTGTCACTGCGGGTCTGCTGCAGCATCACCTCGCTGATCCAGATGCGGTAGGGATCGTGCTCCTCTCTCCAGGGCATCTCCCGCTTGTTGCGGAAGAACCAGGTCAACAGCCGGTGGCTCAGCTCGGGGAAGCGGATGGCCTGAGAATCATCCATCCTCTTCGCTGATGCGGATATGAAGCTCCTCCAGTTGTGCCGGGTCCACCTCTGCCGGACAGTCGTCCATCAGGCTCTGCCCGAGAGTGTTCTTTGGAAAGGCGATTACCTCGCGAATCGACTGCTCCCCGGCCAGCAGCATCACCAGCCGGTCCAGTCCCGGAGCGATGCCCCCGTGCGGAGGAGGACCGTAGGCGAAGGCATCCAGGAGAAAGCCGAAGCGCCGACGGGCCTCCTGCTCCGGCATGCCCACGATGGAGAAGATGCGGCTCTGGAGCTCCGGGTCGTGCACCCTGATGGAACCTGAGGCCAGTTCGGTTCCGTTGCAGACCAGATCGTACAGGTCTCCCTTGACGGCTCCCGGATCTTTTTCCAGCTCGGCAATATAGCGCTCCTGGGGCATGGTGAACAGGTGGTGGGAGGGATCCCACTTTTGCTCCTCTTCGTTCCATTCGAACAGGGGAAAGTCGATGATCCAGCAGAAGCGGAAGGCCTTCGGATCGGACAGACCCAGGTCCTTGCCCAGCTGGGAGCGTACCGCTCCAAGAGCCAGGCAGGCGGTCTTCCACTGCGCCCCGACCAGCAGGATCAGATCCCCCGGTTTGGCTCCCAGCGCCCGGACGATCTCCTGCTGTGAGGATTCGTAGAATTTTGAGATCCCTCCCTCCAGGCCGGCGTCACTCACCTTCATCCAGGCCAGCCCTTTGGCACCATAGACTTTCGCGGTTTCTTCGAGCGCGTCGATCTGTTTTCGGGAGTACCCGCCGCATCCCGGCGCGACCAGAGCCTTCACCGCTCCGCCCTGGGTCAGCACCTGTCGGAAAACCTGGAATTCCCCGTGTTCGGCCAGTGCGGCAAAATCCTGCAGCTCCAACTCAAAGCGCAGATCCGGTTTGTCCGATCCGTAGCGATTCATCGCTTCATCGTAGGCCAGCCGGGGAAAGGGCAGGGGGAGTTCCATGTCCACTGTTTTAAGGAAGATATTGGACATCATTCCTTCGACAACGGAAAAAACGTCGTCTTTTCCTACAAAGCTCATCTCGATGTCGATCTGGGTGTGCTCGATCTGCCGGTCTCCCCGGGCATCCTCGTCGCGAAAGCAGTGGGCGATCTGGAAGTACCTGTCGAAACCGGAGACCATCAGCAGCTGTTTGTAGATCTGCGGGGACTGGGGAAGAGCGTAGAACTTGCCGGTGTGCAGCCGGGAGGGCACCAGGAAATCCCGGGCTCCCTCGGGGGTCGAACGGATAAGGGTGGGGGTTTCGATCTCGTAGAATCCCTGACCGATCAGGTACTCCCTGGCGGCGTAGGTTGCGTCATTGCGAAGATGGATCTTGCGCTGCATCGAAAAGGAGCGCAGATCGAGAAACCTGTATTTGAATCTCAGCTCCTCCCGGGCATCGCTGACCTCATCGATCATGAATGGCGGGGTGGCCGAGCGGGAGAGGATGCTCATGCGCTCGACCTTGATCTCCACCTCCCCTGTGGGCATTTTCGGATTGACCATATCCTTCGGTCGCGGGCGAACCGCTCCCTGCACGGCGATGCAGTACTCGAATTTGAGTTCCCCGGCCAGCTCTCTCAGTTCCTTGGGGACGTCCGCATCGATGACAACCTGGGTGAGGCCGTAGCGATCCCGGAGGTCGATAAACTTGATGGTTCCGAAATCCCTGTGACGGTGCACCCAACCGTTGAGAGTTACATTTCTGCCTACATCGGCGCTGCTCAGTTGACCGCAGGTGGCGGTTCGTTTCATCGTTTCCATGCCGATGAATCTACCATTGGTACGGAGGGAAAGACAAGGTGAGGTGTCTGCCGACTTAGGGTTTGCCGACTTAGGGTCTGCCAACTTAGGGCACCCGGGTCTGTTTCGTTGACACGATCAGGGGGATTTCCTATGCTTCAGCCTGTTTTATGAGACTGAAACACGGGATCCCATTCCTCGTCGCCACATGCATCATCCTCCTCTACGCGCCGATTCTTGCCGCCCAGGAAGGAGGATCGGCGCTCGCTTCATCACCGGCGGATCATCCCCAGACACTGCGGGTAGCCGCCGTACAGTTCAAGATTCAGCAATCCGACCTGCGTTCCTTCGCCGCCTTTCGTTCCCGTATCGAAGCTCTGGTGATGCGCGCCATGACCTTTAAACCGGATCTGATCGTCTTTCCCGAGTATACCTCGGTTTTTTTCGCCGTCATCCCCTACTATGCTCTGATCCGGGCGTCTGAGAATGCCCAGGAAGGGCTTTCCCGTATCAGTGCCCGGGATCCTCTTGTGAGTGGCTTCCGGGATCTTTTCCTCATCAACTCGGGCCTGGCCGAACGGGTCATGGAAGAGGTATTCGCAAAGCTGGCCCGGCGGTATGAAGTATCCATCATCCCGGGGACCTACTTCGCCTGGAGCGAGCGGGGTACCGAGATAGCTCTGGTAAACAGGCTCGTGGTTTACGATCCGAACGGCAAGGTCTCCTACAGGCAGGATAAGGTCTTTCTCACCCCCTTCGAACAGCAGCTGCTGGGTATATCTGCGGGCCTGGTCGAGCAGGCCGAGCCGATTGTACTGCGGGGGCGCCGGGTCGCCCTCACGATCTGCCGGGATACCTTCTTCTCGGACTGGTTGCAGGTACACGCCGGTGTGGATCTTTGGATCGATATCAAGGCCAACGGAGCCGTTTTCACCGAGGAAGAACGACAGCGCTTCCTGCGAGCCGTACCGGCGCGCATACGGGAGGGAGATATCCCCTACGGCCTGACGGTCTGTCTTACCGGATCTCTGCTGGAGATGATATGGGAAGGAGAGTC
>CAZFMD010000005.1:0-15236 GCA_964520025.1 uncultured Spirochaetaceae bacterium | reverse complement strand
GCCTGACGGTCTGTCTTACCGGATCTCTGCTGGAGATGATATGGGAAGGAGAGTCCTCCCTTGTCCGCAACAATCCGGGGGAGGGAATTCGTTTCCTCGAAACAGCCAGCTCGGCTTCGCAGGAGGAAATCCTGTTTGTCTCCATCGACGACTGAGCCGAGCAGCCCCGGCAGTAGAATCCCGCACAGTAGAAACCGATTGACTGTGCCAATCCGGTATTATTATCTTCCACCCATGAAACTAATTATTATAATTTTTGTAATGCTTATCGTTTCCGGTACTATGATCTCTGCAGGCGGTCGGAATGAACGGGGGACGCAGGAGAGCAGCGCTGCGGCCGCGATCGAGGAACCGCTCAGCTCGGAGAAATTGGCCGGGATCATAGCCTCCGCAGATCCCAACACCTACCTGGTGGATGTGCGTACAGAGGGAGAGTACAACGCCGGAGCCATTCCATCGGCGATCAACATTCCCTTTGACGTGATTGCCGACAATCTTCCCACGGAGGATCGCTCGGCCCGCATTATCCTCTACTGCCGCTCGGGAAACCGTTCGGGAATCGCCGCCGATACCCTGGAGCAGCTGGGATTCACCGGTATCCTTGACTTCGGCGGTGTGAGCAACTGGAAGGGAGAGTTGGAGGTCAGACAGTAGATCTCCGGTTATTCCTCCAGCTGCAACTCCTGGCTCCATCGCAGATGACGGAGGGATGCCTGCGCGATGTTGGTAATGTGATCCCCGATCTTTTCGAGGTTGTCCACAAAGCTGACGAACAGCAGGCCTGAGAGGATTTGACACTCCTGATTCTGAAGGCGAAGCACGTGGGCCTCCTTGAGTTGGACCTGCATCTTGTCGAGGGACCGCTCTCTCTCCAGTACGCGGCGCGCAGCACTGTGGTCCTGTTCGCGTAGGGTTTGGAGCATCCCTTCGAACATCCCCAGGGTATGATCACCGATTTGCCGTAGCTCCTCTAAGGCTTCATTGCTGAGTTCGAGTCTCTGGTCCTGTTTGCGTGAGGCCAGATCGATGATATTTTCCGCATGATCTCCGATCCTTTCGATGTCGTTCACCGAATGAACCAGTACCGGGATCGCTTCCGCTTCGGTCTCGTCGAGACTCCTTTCGGATATTTCGATCAGGTACTGGGTGATCTCCTTCTGCAACAGGTCGACGGCGTCCTCCTGTCTGCGGACCCGTTCTTCCAATGAGAGATCGTGATTGAAAAAACAGGCGATCCCGTTATTGAGGGCGCTCTTTGCGATTTCGGCCATACGGATCAGCTCTTTGATCGCCTGTTGGATCGCTACGGTTGGCGTATCCAGCAGGTGTCGTTCCAGATAGATGGGGGCGGGCTCGAGGGATTCCTTTCTGCTCGGCGTTAATTTAACTGCCGCCCTCTCCAGCACTCTTACCAACGGAAGAAATACGCACACCGAGTTGACGACGTTGAACACCGTATGAGCCAGGGCGATGTGCACCATGATATTTCCCTGGGTTACAGGTCCCGGCACGATCGCTTCAATGAGTCTGCCGTACCAGCCGAGGTATACGGGTACGGCCATGTAGAGCACTCCGAAGATGTTCAGAAGAGCGTGGGAGCGGGCGGTCCTGCGTGCATTGAGATTTGCCCCCAGGGCTGCCAACTCGGCGGTGATTGTGGTTCCGATATTCTCGCCCAGAATGATCGGGATGGCGATATGGAAATCGATCAATCCCGAAAATGCCAGTATCTGCAGCAGGGCTATGGTTGCGGAGGAGCTCTGCAGGGCAATGGTAACCACCATACCGATCAGGATACCCAAACCCGGATAGGAGCCGAAGCGAATAATGAACTCCCGCAGGAGCTCCCGCTCCCGCAGCGGAGCGAAGGCCTCCTTGATGAAACCCAACCCCACGAAGAGCAGTCCGAAGCCGAGCAGAAGCTGGCCCCAGCGGCGTACCTTCTGTGTCTTTCCAAGCACGGTGAAGAAGAATCCGATTCCGATCAAGGGCAGAGCGTAGCGGGTGATCTTGAAGATTGCCAGAAACGTGACGAGCCAGGCCGTCAGAGTTGTTCCGATGTTGGCCCCCAGAACGATTGAGATCGCCTGGCGTAAGCTCAGAAGGCCCGCATTGACAAAGCCGACGGCCATGACCGTAGTGGCGCTGGAACTCTGGATCAGGGCGGTAATGAAGGTTCCGATCAGAAGCCCGAAAACAGGTTTCTTGGTGATGATTTCAAGGGTTTTCTTGAAGCTGTCCCCCGCGACTTTTCGCAGTGCCTCGGACATGGTGCGCATGCCGAGGAAAAACAGCCCGAGTCCGCCGACAAGGGTGAAAATTATCTCGATAGTCACGATCCCTCCCTCCCCGCCTGCTCTGTGCGGAGAAACTCAACTATCGGGGCATTGGCTGTGCTGTTGTTCAGCTGCCATTTTTGATCTTCTCGGCAAAGCCTCGTCCGAACTCTCTGGCCTTTTTCAGGTCCTCCCTGTCCGGGCTCCCGTTGAACTCGAAGGAATCCTCCAGCTCCCACTTGATCGGTTCGATAATCTGCTTGATGTTGCGCAGCGCTCCGCCGCTCCAGCCGTAGCTTCCAAACATGGCCGTTCGTTTGTTGAGAATTCGCTTCACCGCCGCATGGTTCAGCACATCCATCACCGGGGGAAACAGAGCTCCCTCGTAGGTGGGTGCACCGATCACCACTCCGCGGTTTACCCAGAGTGCGGGCAGGATGTAGCTGACGTGGGTGCGGGCGGCATCGAATATCTGCAGCGGCACTCCTGTGCTCGCGATACCCTGGGCCACCACGTCCATCACCCTTTCGGTGTTGCCGTACATGGAGCCGTATACCAGCGTGATTCCCGGCTCTGTTGGCCCGCTGGCGTACTCGGCCCATTTCTTGTACAGCTCGATGATCCGACCCGGATTGCTTCTCCAGATCAGCCCGTGGGACGGAGCGATAACCTCGACATCGATTCCGCCCAGCTTTCCGATCGCATTGAGAGTGGGCTTGCTGAACTTGGCCACGATATTCACGTAGTAGCGTAGCGACTCCTGCTCGTAGAAGTCCAGGTTCTTGCACTCGTCGTCGAAAATCGTGCCGATCAGCGCACCGTAGCCGCCGAAACCGTCACAGGAGAACAGGATCTTCTCCGAGCTGTCATAGCTCATCATGGTCTCCGGCCAATGCACGAAGGGGGTATGGAAGAACTGGAGTTTTCTGCTGCCGATGTCCAGGGTTTCACCGTCCTGGACCTCCTGGAAGTTCTCGGTGATACCGTAAAAACCGGCCAGCATCTCCTTCATCTTGGGTGTGCCCAGGATGACCGCCTTCGGGTTGATTCGCCGGAATATCTGCAGGACCCCGGAATGATCCGGCTCCAGGTGGTTCATCACGATGTAGTCCAGGTCCTCTATCGGAACCAGGTCCCGGATTTGATTGAAGTAATCGTCGGCCTTGATTGCCTTGGAAAGGTCGATCAGCACCTTCTTCTTGTCGAGCAGCAGATAGGAGTTGTACGAGACTCCCTCCTCCTCGATCGGCCAGATTCCTTCAAACAGGTCGGTGGTGCGGTCGTTCACCCCGATCCAGTAGACATTCTTTCGGATTTCAACGGCTGGCATCGCATCCTCCTGAGACAGTTTGCGCTACATGATTAAGCTCTAATATGATATTTGGCGAGGCTTTTGGCAAGGTGGCGGTCCGAAAGCTGATAGTCCCAGGTAATTGCCATCACCCTGACCTTGAACAACGGGTGAGAATGGGCCTATCGTTTGGTTATGGTGCAACCTCGCGGTGAACAGCTGCCTTACTCGATTAAGAATGGCAGCCTTGTACTCAAGATAAAGGCTTTCCCCAAATCACAGCGAAACGCAATCGCCGGTGTGCGAAACGGGGAGCTGGTGGTACGGGTTCGAGCTCCGGCCCAAAAGGGGCAGGCGAACAAGGAACTCGTGAAATTTCTGGCAAAGTCGCTGGGTGTGACCCGGCCGGAGATCGAGATCCTTTCCGGTGATACCTCCCGCCACAAAGTCATCCGCCTGCCCGAATCCGCCCGGAAGTCACTGGAGGCAGCCCTCTGACCCCGCTGAACAGCTTTCTATCTCGGGTCAAAAGCGAGGTTAGCGGCGGGCACCTCTCAACTCCCGTGACCGTGGTGACCGGCAGTGCCGCGGCTGATCTGGATTCCATAGTCGCCTCCATAGCGTATGCGTATCTCCTGGAGCGAGAGGGTGAAACGGCCGGGCCTGTGTTTCCCTACCTGCCGATTCCTCGTGCGGATCTCCCGCTGAGAACAGAGGTGGTGCGTCTGTTCGATCGGGAGGGAGTGAGAGAGGGCATTCTGCTATTCGCCGAAGATGTTAATCTGGTGAAACTGTTGGACGCCCGGGAAGGTGAGTTGATCCTGGTGGATGATCAGGGAGATGATCTTGCTCCCGTTCTGCGCCAGCGAGTTGCCGAGGTGATCGATCATCACCGCCTCCTGCCCCGGGAGGCGGCCGAAAATTCCGTTGGCCGGTATTTTCGGCAACCGCTCAGGCGACGGATTGTGGAACCTGTGGGCTCGGCCTGTACCCTTGTAGCGGAGCAGATCCTGCAAAGAAAACCTGGGATTCTGGATCGTCAGTTTGCTACCCTGCTGCTGGCCGCAGTGCTGCTCGATACTGTAAACCTGGATCCCCAGGCGGGAAGGGTTACAGACAAGGACCGGCGGATCGCCGAGTTGTTGATACAGGCGGGATCCGTGGATCCCGCGGACCTGTATGAGGAGCTGGTCCGGGCGCGCAGTGATCTGGCGGGACTGAGCAGCAGGCAGTTGCTGGGCAGGGACTACAAGGAGGGCAGCTCCGGGGGGGTGCGTTTTGGCATGAGCAGCGTTCCCCTCCTGCTGGATTCCTGGAATCGCCGAGACCGGAGGATCGCGGAGGCGGTTTCCGGTTTTCTGGAGGAAAAGGAGTTGGACCTCCTGCTTGTTTTTCTCTATCGGCACGGCCGGGTGTTCAAGCGCCAGCTGGTTTTCTGCGGTGCAGAGGAAAAGCTGGTGACCCATGTTGCTTCCCGCCTTGCCGGGCCTCTGGGATTGGCCCAGATGCCCGTGATGGCGGATGAGAAGCCGGCAGCGCAGAGTCCGCGCCGGGACGGGGGGAGAGCCGTTGTGATCCTCGGTTTTGCCCAGGGGAACAGCGGCGAGTCGAGGAAACGAATCGAGCCCCGGATTCGGGAAATTTTGGAAAGCAGATGAAATCGAGTGAGCTTAACGGCCTGCCCTACATTATCGATCCTGATTCCGAACCGGTATTTCCGGACTCGCTGCAGCCCGATGAGAACGGGCTGATCGCCATAGGCGGGCAGCTGTCCGAACGCGTGCTGGTGGAAGCCTACAGCAAGGGAATCTTCCCCTGGTTCAGCGGGCCGCCGATCATGTGGTTTTCGACGGATCCGCGGCCCGTCCTGTACCCCGGCCGCGTCACGATCTCCAAACGTCTGGGGCGCATCCTCAAACAGGGGCGTTTTGAGGTGCGATTCGACAGGGATTTCGAAAAGGTCGTGTTTCTCTGCGCTACTGTTCCGCGTCCGAAGCAGGATGGCAGCTGGATCGACAGGAGTTTCTTCGATGCCTACACGCGGCTGCACTATGAGAGGTATATCACCCACTGTGTCTCCGTGTACCGGGAGGGGGGTTTGTGCGGTGGGCTGTACGGTGTAACCCTGGGACGGGTATTTTTCGGTGAATCGATGTTCTCACTCCAGGCCAATGCCTCCAAGGTGGCTCTGGTTCACCTCTGCCGGCTGCTCCAGCGGCGCGGCTTCCTGATGATCGACTGTCAGCAGGTGACCCCACATATCCTCAGCATGGGAGCGATCGAGCTGTCCCGAAGCGAGTACTTGCGGCTGCTGCAGGAAGGTTTGCAGGCACCCGATCACCACTACCCCTGGTCGGGGGAGCAAGAGGGCGAGGGGAAATAGAGCGGGAGGGAGGTCGTGGGCCCGCCGGGTGCGGGTGCGCTCAAGGCCCTCTCTATCGTCTGCCCGCTGCCCCGGAAGCGGCACACTCGGCACAGGTGCCGTATACGACGAACTGTTTGGCCTCCACCACCGTGCCCTCGGGCACTTCGACGTAGGGCATGGTTTGCCCGAGAAGACAGCTCATGCGCCTGCACTTCTTGCACACGAAGTGGGGGTGGTTCCCCGGGCAGTGTTCTTGGGAAAGGGCGTGCGCGCAGTATCTCCACGCCCCGTCGATTCCCTGCACCGCATGTACGATTGCCCTGCTTTGCAGGGTGAGCAGGGTTCGATATACAGTCACCCTGTTGAAGGATCGTATTTTCTTCCTCCGCCAGAGATCGGCGTGGGAAACCGGCCGGCCGTACTTCAACAGGTGGCCCAGGACTGCCAGGCGCACCGGGGTGAGGCGCAGAGATGCGCCGCGCAGGAGGGAGCGGGCGGTTGTCTGGTATTCGGAAGCGCTCACAGGTTTTCAGATATATAATGCAATTAAGTTGCATTAATAATTATCTATATTAAAAAAAATTACAACATTATTTTAATTTTTTTTCTATTTCGACTATTGACAATGCGGCAAGAAGTCTTTACGATCCTGCCTTACCGGACCGGGCTATGGACCGGACAGGAATGGTGACGTGAGAGCCGTGAAAACGAATCTTTTAATCCTGCTGTTCGCCGCGCTTGCAGCGCTCCCCGCATGGGTGGGCGGTGCCATTGCAGCTCCCACTGAACAGAGACAGCCGAGCATCAGAGTCGTAACCGGAGGCAAGGCCCATTTTCTGGTTCTCAATGCTCTGTACATGTTCCCGGAAGCCTCGGAATCCGTTGTGGCCTTTGGAGACAGCAGCCAGGTCGGGGGGAATTTCATCTCCCTTCTGGATCCGGAGGCCGAGCAGCGCGCCGTGCTGGCTCCGAATCCCGGCGTGGAGGAGATTCTGGCTCACAGGCCCGATACCGTGGTCTTGAAGAGTTATCTGAAGAACGGGCTCGGCCGCCAATTGGAGGATCTGAACGTGCCCGTGCTCTACGTGGATCTGGAAAGCCCCGAGCAGTTTCATCTGGATGTTGCAGCCATCGGGCGGCTGTTCGCCAATCCGAAACGCGCCGAAGCGCTAAATCGCTACTATGCCCAAAACCTGCTCGAGGTTCGGAAAATCAGTGAAGCGATTCCGGAAGCCGAAAAGCCGGATACCCTTCTGCTGTACTACGGCACGCGGAGCGCTACGACCTCCTTCAACGTGCCCCCTCCGCACTGGTTGCAGACCAGTTTGGTCGAGTGGGCGGGAGGGCGTCCGGTTTGGTTCGAAGCGGCCGCAGGATCCGGGTGGCAGCAGGTCAGCTTCGAACAGATTGCCGCCTGGGATCCGGATACTATACTGCTTGTCTCCTACCACACCCCCGTGGATGATGTGAAGGCAACCCTGCTCTCCGATCCGAAGTGGCTTCAGCTCGCGGCGGTACGGCAGGGAAATCTCCTGGCTTTTCCCGCCGACTACCTGAGCTGGGACCAGCCGGATCCCCGCTGGATCCTGGGGCTGCACTGGCTCGCAGCCAAGCTCCATCCGCAGCGCATGCCAGCCGCCCAGGTGGAGAAGAAGGTTGCCGAGTTCTACAGCTTTGTGTATGCCCTTTCGCCAAGGCGGATTCAGCAAGCGATCCTGCCGATGATTCAGGGTGACTATCCCTAGGCCAGAGGCGGAAGGAGCACCGACGCTGAGGCGGACCAGAACCGGACTGTTTTTAACCCTGCTGTCTGTAGCTCTCGTGGCGGCCGCGGTTGTTGCCCTTCTGTTGGGCAGATATCCACGACCCGGATTCACAGACCCCCGTTCGCTGTTTTCCGATCCGCTGGCCGGACAGATCTTTTTTCGGCTCCGCATGCCCCGGGTTTTCCTCTCGATCCTGTTGGGAATGACCCTGGCCACTTCCGGGGCGGTTTTCCAGCTGATCTTTTCCAATCCTCTGGTGGAACCGGGTTTCCTGGGAGTGACCCAGGGCGCCGCCTTCGGGGCGGTGTTGGCGATCCTGCTGTTCGGAGGCTCCCTGCCGGCAATCCAGCTGTCCGCAGCCCTGTGCGGAATACTGGGGTTGGGGCTGGCCTACCTGCTGGCCAAAAAGATCCGCTTCGGGGGCTGGATCCTGCGGCTGATTCTCTCCGGCCTGGCCGTGTCCGCCCTGTTCACCGCCGGGATCGGCATCTTCAAATACGCCGCCGATCCGCTCACCCAGCTGCCGGAGATTACCTTCTGGCTGCTTGGGGGACTGTCCCACATATCCTGGGGCGAGTTGCTCTGGGTGTTCCCGATAGCCTGCAGCGGACTTGCCCTGCTGCTGCTGTTCCGCTGGCGGGTCAACCTGCTCACCCTCTCCGATGAGACCGCCTTTGCCCTGGGTACGACTCCGGAACGGGTCCGCTTGGTGCTGATCGTGGCGGCAACCCTTTCGGTGGCCGCGGTCATTTCGGTCAGCGGCATCGTGCTCTGGCTCGGACTGATCGTACCGCACCTGGCCCGCAGGATCTTCGGGGCCGATGCGCGCTACTCTCTTCCCGGTTCGCTGCTTATCGGCGGCGGCTTCGGTCTTGTGTGCGACACCCTGGCTCGGATGCTGCTGCCCGGGGAGATTCCCCTCGGAATCCTCAGCTCTCTGTTGGGTGCGATCCTGTTCGGCATTATCCTCACCCGGAAGGGATTTCGACAGTGAGCGATCCGTCGGCTGTTGCTTTCTCCGAGGTATCTTTCACCCACGGGGGGGATGCCCCGCAGATCCGCGACTGTACCTTCCAGGTTCCGGAAGGCTCGATTACCGCGATTCTGGGCCCCAACGGAGCAGGGAAAACCACCCTCCTGCATCTTATCCTGGGCTGGTTGCAGCCGGCCGCCGGCAGGATCTCTCTGTTCGGTACGGATCTGAGAGCCTTCACTCCCCGGCAGCGGGGAACGACCCAGAGCCTGCTCCCGCAGAAAGAACCGACCGGCTTCGAGTACACGGTCCTGGAATACGTTCTTCTGGGCAGGGCCCCGCATCTCAAGCCCCTGGCCGCACCGGGAGAGCGGGATATCCGCATCGCCACCAATGCCCTGTCTCAGACCACGATCCTGCCGCTGGAATACCAGTCGATATCCCGCTTGAGCGGCGGAGAAACCCAACTGCTGCTCCTGGCTCGCTCGCTCGCCCAGGAACCGAAGCTGCTCCTGCTGGATGAACCGATGAACCACCTGGATCTGAAACACAGAAAGGGCATTCTCGAACTACTGCTTGAGTGGAGGGCAGCCGGAAAAACAGCGGTCCTGACAACCCATGATCCGCAGACCGCGGCCCTCTTGGCGGATCACCTGGTACTGATTTTTCCGGGAGGCAGGATGACCAGCGGCGTATTCACCGATCTGTTTACCCCGGAGCATCTGTCCGAGCTCTACGGGCTGCCGATTCGAACCTTCCGGCGGGATGGACGGTCCTTCATCGATTATTGATCATCCCCTCCGGGTATCCCGGCTCGGTGTTTCCCTGCGCTCCGGTACCCGGCCGCGGTTGTTCAGCGAGAGACTACGAATGCTCATGTGCAGGAGCAGATTCATGCTTCTTGAAGCTGGTTCCGCAGGATTCGCGGATGACCAACGTCGGTTTGAGGATGACATCCTCAAGGTACTTTCGGTCTTTCTCGCTCTCGGAGATCTGGGCGAGCAGATATTCGAAAGCCAGGATACCCATTGTGTAGCTCGGCTGGCTGACCGCTGTGAGAGGCGGGTCCATGTAGGAGGTCCAAACAGGATCGTCAAAGCCGATTATTGCGATGTCCCGGGGGATGCACAGGTCCCTCTCTTTGAGAGCCAAGATGCAGCCGCTGACCATGGGCTCGTTACATACGAAGATCGCGCTGGGAGGTCTCTTCATGCGCAGAAGCTCTTGCGTGGCTGCAAAGGCCGGATCCTTCTGAAAGTATCCCTCTTTGATCAGGGTTTTGCGGATGGGAATGCCGCTGTCCTGGAGAGCCTGCCGGTAGCCTTCAAAGCGCTCCTCGCTGGTCTCCACACCGGGGATGCCGGTAATGATGGCGACGCGTTCATGTCCGAGATCGATCAGGTGCTTGACCGCCTCGTACGCCCCGGCACGGTTGTCCGTCCTGATCGTGGGTACCCGCAGACCTTTGACCCTGCGGTCCACCAGAACGATCGGGATCCTACTCCTGGCCAGGCGTTTGAGGTAGGCATGATTGTGGGGTGTGGGAGACACGATCAGCCCATCCACATTCCGTTCGAAGAGCGTGGAGAGGTACAGCTGTTCGTTTTCCGACTCGTCATCGCTGTTGCAGAGGATTACGCTGTAACCGGACTTGCCCGCCTTGTCCTGGATTCCCCGCACCAGGGTGGTCCAGAAGAAGGTCGTGATATCGGAGATGAGCACCCCGATCGTTTTTGTGAGCTGAGTTCTGAGGGAGCGGGCGATTGTGTTCGGTGTGTAGTCCAGCGCCCTGGCCGCCTCCGTCACTTTTCTCTTGGTGGTGTCACTGAATGATCCGTAGTTGCCGAGCACCCTTCCGGCCATGCCCAGAGAGACCCCTGCTTTTTCGGCGACTTGCTTTAAAGTGGGCCGTCGTGCCATGAAAAACAGTATATCGTTATACTAAATTTTCATCAAGTTCTGTTGACAGAGGTTTTTCCATTGTGGTATAAAAACTTCTAAGAGCGCGGGAATCTATGGATAATGTTGCTGCCAACATGCCTCTCGTAGAGATGAGGGGGATCGTGAAACGCTTTCCCGGTGTACTTGCCCTGGACCGGGTGGATTTTTCCCTTCAGCCCGGGGAGGTGCACATGCTTCTCGGTGAAAACGGTGCGGGCAAGAGCACCCTGATCAAGATCCTAAGCGGCGCCTACACCAAAGATCAGGGGGAGATCTTTGTCCGGGGCGAAGCGGTAGATATCCACAGTCCCGCGGACTCTCTTCATTTGGGTTTGAGCTTCATCTACCAGGAGCTCAATCTGGTGCCTCAACTGGACATCGCCCGGAATATGTTTCTGGGCATGGAGCCCCGCGCTTTCGGTTTCGTTAAGCTTAAAGAGCTGTACGACAAGGCCGCCTTTTACCTGAACAAGTTTCACATGGACCTGGATCCCTATGCGGTGGTTGGCACATTGAGCGTCACCCAGCAGAAGCTGGTGGAGATCGCCAGGGCCCTGATCAAAGACGCCCAGGTGCTTGTCCTGGACGAGCCTACCGATGTGCTGGAGGACCAATCCCGCCAGAACCTGTTTTCGGTAATCAACGAGTTGAAAACCAGCCATCAGGTCGGTTTCATCTACATCTCCCACCGCTACGCCGAGGTCCATGAGCTGGGCGACCGGGTGACCATCCTGAGAGACGGGGAGAATGAGGGTACCTATCGAGTCGACGAGATTACCCTGGACCAGATCATCGAGCGCATGATCGGACGCAGGATCGAGAACCAATACCCCGAGATGGGAGCCCCCAGGGAAGAGGAAGCTCTGCGCTTGGAAGATATTCGACAGGGAAATATCCTCAACGGGATATCCCTGAATGTGTGCAGAGGCGAGATCGTCAGCATCACCGGGCTGATGGGAGCCGGGAAGACCGAGCTGGGCAGGGCTATCTGCGGGATCGATCCTATCGACGGCGGCGATGTCTATGTGGAGGGACAGAAGATCAACTTATCCACTCCCAAGCGGGCGATTGAGGGTGGTTTGGCATACCTGGCCGAGGACAGGAAAGCGTTGGGGCTGATCCTGGCGCTAAGCCTCCGCGACAATTACGGGCTTCCCAACGCGGCGCGTCTGACCACCGCCGGCTTCATCAACCACAGGGCAATCGACAGGGAATGCGACAGTTTCATGGAGAAACTCGATATCAAGGCACCCAGCAGAGAGACAAAGGCGAACCAACTGTCCGGGGGCAACCAGCAGAAAGCCGTGGTTGCCAAGTGGCTCGGTACCCGAAGCAAGGTGCTTGTCTTCGACGAGCCGACCCGGGGAATCGATATCCGCGGCAAGGCGGAAGTCTACGCCCTGATGAACGAGCTGCTGGAGCAGGGAATCGGCATCCTCATGCTCACCTCGGACTATCAAGAGGCCGTGGAGATGGGGCACAGAACCGTAGTGCTGTACCACGGCAGGATCGCCAGAGAATTCAAACGGGGCGAGGCCACGGAGCAGGATATCCTGCGAACCGCTATCGGAGCCTCCAAGCCTGTTGTTAACTGAGGTTCAGCCGGGAGAACCTGCAAAACCGATGGAGATGTAGCGTATGAAGGCAAACAGGGCAACGAAATCTCGCGTGCTGCAGAGCATCCAGCCGCTTCTGGGCCTGGTGATCATCTATTTGATATTCATGGTTGCCTCATCGAGCTTTCGGACCTTCGATACGGCGAAAACGATTCTCACCCAGGCGGTGATTCTCGGCACCCTGGCCGCAGGGCCTACGGTTGTTCTAATCTCCGGGGGACTGGACCTGTCGATCGGGTCGCTGTTCTGCCTGGTGGGCGTGGTTGCCGGCAGGCTGCTCATCGCCGACGTACCGGTGGTCTGGGTGGTGCTCCTCAGCCTGGCTGTCGGGGCGGCCTGCGGAGCTTTCAACGGGGCGATCATCGTAGGTATGGGCATTCCGGCCTTTATCGCCACCCTGGGCATGATGAAGTCCTTCCGCGGCGTGGCCGAGATCCTGGGCATGAATCAGGACATGTCCGGCTTCCCCGAGGCTTTCCAGATGCTCGGCAAAGGATACCTGATTCCCATCAGCATCATGGCCGGTACCTTCCTGCTGGTGTATATCTTTCTGTCCAGAACCAAGGTTGGGTTCAACTGCTACGCCATCGGGGGAAGCAATGAGGTCTCCCGCCTGGCCGGCGTTCCCGTAAAGAAGTACTACCTCATCTACTACACGATCGGGGGACTGGTCGCAGCCGTTTCGGCGATCATCCTCGTGGCCAGGCTGAACTTCACCAACTCCGCCTTTGGCGTGGGTATGGAGCTCAACGCCATTGCCGCGGTGATCATCGGGGGCACCAGCCTGTCCGGCGGTGTCGGCGGGATCGGGCGTACGGTAATTGGCGTGCTGATCGTCACAACCCTGAATGCGGGCTTGAGCCACCTGGGGGTGAGCTCCTCCTGGCAGCAGATCTCTATCGGCATCGTAATCATCCTGGCGGTCTGGCTGGACGTGATCCAGCGCAGGCGGGAGGCAAAGGCATAGTACCCGTTCGTCGAACGGGAGAAAAAAATAAAGGAGTGATGTATGAACAGAATGCTCAAATCGTTCGCAATGGTTCTACTGGCACTTCTCTGCGTAGCCGGCGTGGCCATCGCAGGGGGTGGCGGCGGGGAGAAGCCCGCAGAGGGTGGAGAAGAACAGATTACCATCGCCTACACCGGATTTCCGGGAGGAATGTCGCCCTTCTGGGCCCAGATGGCCCAGTACATGGCGGAGGAGGCGGAAGCCCTGGGCGTGGAGCTCCTGGACATGAGCCCTACCACTGCGGATGCGGCCATGCAGAAGGACGCCGTGGACAACGCCATCAACCGGGGTGTGGACGGGATCATCATCGGAGCGGTTGACAACCGTGCCTTCGGAGAATCCCTGGATCGGGCTAAAGCCAAGGGTATCCCCGTTGTCGCCGTGGACACGGCCATCGACCATCCCCACATCAGCGCCCTGGCCCAGACGGACAACCTGGCATCGGCCCGGATCCTCGGCCAGTACATCGTGGATACCACCGAAACGGGCAAGGTGATCATCCTGGGTGGAACCCTGGGTCACCAGACCGGGGATGCCCGGCGCGACGGGGTCAAGCAGGTTCTGGAAGCCAACGGCTACACCGTGATCTTTCGAGCCTGCAACTGGGATCCCGCCATGGCCCTGGAGACGGCCACCAATGAGCTGGCCGCCAACCCGGACACGATAGCGGTATTCGCCTGCTGGGACCCCGGCGCCCTGGCCGGACTTTCGGCGGTCAAGCAGCGGGGCCTGCTGGACCAGATCAAGGTCTACGGTTTCGACGGACTTCCCGACAATCTCAAGAGTATCAAGGCCGGTGAGCAAACAGCCACTGTCAAGCAGGACAACAAGAAGATGGCTGAGGTGAGCTTGAACGCCCTGGTTAGCCAGATCAAGGGCCAGGAGACCGTGAAGAAGCTGCTCATCGACGGATTCGTGATCGACGCCTCCAACGTCGATCAGCACATGTAACAGAGCATCCTAGGTAACGATTGTCTCTCTGCGAATAGCTCGAGAATGAGGGCCCCGAGTCATCTCGGGGCCCCGTTTCCCCCTTCCCGGTGGTATCCGAGAAGCTGAGGTCTCTTGTATGAGCCAAGCGGAGCATAACCCGGATCCGAAGCTTGGACTGAAGACTCAAGAACTCACCGCCCTGGTGAGTTCCAGCCGTTATCTGGTGACCTTTAGCGGCGCCGGCATCTCGACTGAGAGCGGTATTCCGGATTTCAGAGGGCCCCGGGGCATCTGGAGCAAGATGCGTCCCATCGAGCTGCAGGAGTTCCTGCGAGATCCCGCGGCGCGACGGGAGTACTGGCGGCGGAAGATCGAAAGTTATCCCCGGATGCGGGATGCCGAACCCAATGACGGACACAGGGCACTGGCCAGGCTGTTCGATGCGGGGTATTTGAAAATGATGATCACCCAGAACATCGACGGGCTTCATCAGAAAGCGGGCATCCCGGATGATAGGGTGATCGAGCTGCATGGCAGCAATGCCCATATAGCCTGTCTTCAGTGCCGAAGGCGATTCGAGTGGGAGGAGGTGTTGCCTTTCTTCGAGGGCAATCCGGCTCCCTCCACCGAATGCCCTCGCTGTGAGGAGTGCGGAGGCTGGCTCAAGCCGGCCACGATTTCTTTCGGCCAGGCCATGCCGGAGGAGGAGACCCGAAAAGCCTTCGCCGAGGCGGGCAGAGCGGATCTGCTGATTACAGTGGGCACCTCTCTGCAGGTATATCCGGCTGCGGGAATCCCCGGGGAAACCCGGCGTCATGGCGGTAAAGTCGCGATCATCAACAACCAGCCCACGGCGCTGGATAAAGAGGCGGACCTCATTGTCCGTGGAGCCGCCGGGGAGATCCTATCCGCCTTGGCAGATGGACTATCCGGGTCGGAACAAAACGAGGAGTGAAGGAATGACTGACGAACAGAAAGGCATCCTTGATAATCTGAGAAAGGCAATTTTCGAGTATAATGCCGAGCTGGCAAGGGTTTCGGCGCAGAAAGCGATCGAACTGGGCAT
>CAZFMD010000004.1:12954-48653 GCA_964520025.1 uncultured Spirochaetaceae bacterium | reverse complement strand
CCTTCGATCATCCCGTCGGCGACCTCCAAGACGACCACCAGCGGGATCAGGCTCAAACCGATGCCGAGAATGCTTCCGAACAGCATATTTGAGACCCTGCCCCGCCTGGAGAGGAAGGTGCGCAAGCCCAGGGTTGTCCAGAGGCGGCTTCTCAAAGCCATTACAACCTCCGCAGCCTGCGGTGCTCCAGCAGGAAGTGCTCGTTGCCGCGCCTGCTGAGCTCGGCGGCATGGGTCACCAGTATCATCGATTTTCCGTAGCCGCCTACCAGCTCGAAGAGCAGCTCCTGTATCGCCCGGGAGTTGCGTTCGTCGAGATTTCCGGTGGGCTCGTCAGCCAGGATCAGGCTGGGATCGTTCATCAGGGCCCGGGCAACGGCTACCCTCTGCCGTTCTCCCCCGGAAAGCTGCACGGGGTAATGGCCCGTCCTGGCGGATAGTCCCACCTGGGCGAGCAGCTCCCGCGCCCGGTTGATCGCCTGTGCCCGCGGGGTACGGAGGATCAGGGCGGGAACGAGAACGTTTTCCAGGGCGGTCAGATCCTTCAGCAGGTAGTGGAACTGGAAGATGAAACCCAGATGTCTCGAACGCAGCTCGATGAGGTTCTCCTCCTTCTGGGAGGTGATATCGAATCCTTTGAACAGTATCCGGCCGGCCGTGCAGGAATCCAAGGCGCCGATAAGATTCAAAAGCGTGGTTTTTCCCGAACCGCTCTCCCCCAGAATTACCGCAGTGCCTCCCTGTGTTACCGTGAAGCTCACCTCTTCGAAAACGACAAGATCCTCATTGCCGCTGCGAAAGACCTTCTTCACGCCTAGGACATCCAAAACGGGCACGAGCGCATCATTCATAGCGTAGCACCTCCGCGGGACGAACCTCCTTGACCCTGGACGCTGCGGCAGCCGCTGCGGCGGTTGGTGCAAGCACGGCAAACACCACGATCAGCACGGCCTCCCGCAGTAAAACGGTGCTGGGCACTTCGGTTATGTAGAAGTATGCCGGAGAAAACAGAGAGAATCGGCCGGCGGAGGATTGCACCAGTGGGAACAGCAGCAGGTCCGCCAGGGAAAGGGCTGTGTTGACGATCATTTCGGCAAAGGCAAATACCGCGTTGATGTTGGCGGATATCAGCAGCCCCAGTAGCAGCCCCGCAAATGCTCCGATCGTACCGATCAGCAGTCCTTCGAGAATAAAGATCCTCCGCACCGCAAGGTCCGAAGCCCCCAGAGCCTTGAGCACTCCGATCTCTTCGTACCGCGCCCGGACCGCTCTGCGCAGACTGTGGTGTATGTTGAAGCCGACAACGACGAAAATCAAGCCGATCAGTACGGTCATCATGATCTTCTCCATGCGCAGAGCTCCAAAGAATGCCCTGTTAAACTCCCTCCAGCTGACGATTTCCGGCGTTTGCCCGTCCCAGCTGTCTTTAATCGCCTGGATCGCCTGTTGATCCCGAAAGCGGTTCTCTATCTTGATCCCCACTGTCTCGGCACTCACGCTGTTTCCATCCAGGGCGATCCCCTCCTCCAGAGAGATGAAAGCCCAACCGAGATCGAACTCGTAGTATCCGCTGCGGAACAATCCAACCACCTCGTAGAAGCGGTTTTCCGGCTTGAGCTCTCCCAGGGAGGCGCCCTGAAGAGAGAGGATCGACACACCGTCACCGACCCCGACGCCCAGATGCCGGGAGAGCTCAGCCCCCAAAACGATCGTACCCGCTCGCCTCAGGGCAAATTCTCCGGAAACGATCTCGAGGGTGTTAAAAAAAGAAGGATCCAGGCTTCGCAGGTCAGCAGGCAATCCGCGGATCAGGCAGCCCCGGGGATCGCTGAATCTCCCCTCGATGATCACCTGATGCTCGGTGAAGGGCACCGCCGATCGTACGGCGGGCAACCCGCGCAGGGATTCGAGCGCTGCCGGGGCCGACGCATCGGTCAGTCCCCGGATCTGCAGGTGATAGGAGCTGATCTCCAGAATGCTTTCGATGAATCCCAATTGAAATCCGTTCATTACCCCCATAACCGCGGTCAGGGCCATTACCCCGACGGCGACACCCAGAATCGCCAGCACCGTGGAGGTTCCGCCCACTCCCCGCCGTCTGGAACGAAAGAAGCGAAAGCCCATGAACGAGATGAATCGCGTCCTCATTCGAACTCCCGCACCCGCACGACCTCTCCATTGCTCAGGAACTCTTCTCGGATTTTCTGTTCGGATCGATAGTGGACCCTCATGAACACCTGCCCCCCGCGGTACAGCTCCTCCACCCGAATACGCTCCTCCTCCTGTCTGGAATAGAGGGTAATCCGCTCCAAAAAGCCCCGGATG
This sequence comes from uncultured Spirochaetaceae bacterium, assembly GCA_964520025.1. GTDB lineage: Bacteria > Spirochaetota > Spirochaetia > SZUA-6 > DRHE01 > JAFGQJ01. The sequence continues at coordinate 46,329 of CAZFMD010000004.1, read as the reverse complement.
CGGTACTCCTCCCTCACAAGATCCTGCTCATCGTATTCAAACAGCCAGTTTTCGATCCCCCGGGGGCCTCGAGTCGTTGTCTCCACGATCCGGCCCCGACCATCACGGACATGATCGGTCTGCTGTATCTGCCGTTCCCCCTCGGTTACCTCGAGGCGGATAACCCTGCCCTCACCGTCGCAGCTGCGTACGGTGACACGGTCCAGGGACAATTCCTCCAGCCTGGAGCTCGAGAGGGTTTCCCCATCGTCCCGGTATTCAAAGCGCTCTCGCTCCAACAACTGCCCCTCGTACCAATACTCCCTTTCGGCCAGCCTGCCGTCCCGATCGTAGCGGTTTATCCTCCGCTCCCGACTGTTCCCGTAGCGCTCCTCCGCCACCGATTTGGCTCCATCGGCAAGGGCGAAGCGCTGATCACCACGGCCATCCTCCCGGGTCACCCCGCGCAGCTGTCCGTCGGGAGAAAGGCTGTAGAAATCGCGGTACAGCAACCGGCCGTCGGCGCCAAAGGTCTCGGTTCGCTCCAGCAGATCCCGGTTGTAGTGGTAGAGGGTGCGTTGGGTCAAGCTCCCCTCGGCATACAACTGATCCTCGATCAGGCGATTGCCTTCGTCGTAGCGCCGGCGCTGCTCCAGCTGCGAATCCCGGTAGATCCTCTGTTCGCCTTCCTCGAACTCCCAACGCTGCACCTCCAGCCCCTGGTACAGCAGGGTGCGGGTCTCCCGGCCTCCTTCCGTCATGACCAGCAGAATATAGGGAAACTCCTCCCGGCGGTACCAGCCGATCCTCTCCAGGGCCATGCCCAGATCATTGGAAACGTAGTACTGAACCGTGCCGGTATCCTGGGCGCCGAGAGCGGGGGCAAGCGCCAGGACCGCGGTCAGCAGCAACACGGGGATCCGGAACGACTGCAGTGCCCTCATTTCAACCCGAGCAGACGGTTCAGATACGATTCGGGTTCGAAGAGCTCCAGGTCATCCAATGTTTCCCCGACTCCGATAAAGGAAAACGGAATGCCCAGATCTCTGGCTATGGCCACCACGATTCCTCCTTTTGCCGTCGAGTCGTACTTCGCCATAATGATACTGTCAACTCCGATCGCTTCGTGAAAGACCTCGGCCTGGCGCAGAGCATTCTGGCCGGTGGTGGCATCGATGACCAACACCTTCTTGTAGGCACATTCCGGCAGGCGGCTCGAGGCGATCTTGTCGATCTTTCCCAACTCCTTGACCAGGTGAGCCTTGTTGTGCATGCGCCCGGCGGTATCCGCAATGACCAGATCGATCCGGTTGGCCATAGCACTGGAAATGGCATCGTATACCACCGCCCCGGGGTCGGAACCCGAATCCTGCCGGACCACTGGAATGGCAAGCCGTTTGCCCCACACCACCAGTTGATCTATGGCGGCGGCGCGAAAGGTGTCCGCCGCTGCCAGGAGAACCCGCCGCTGCCTCTGTGTTTTGAAAAAATGGGCCAGTTTGGCAATCGTCGTGGTTTTGCCCACTCCGTTGACGCCCAACACGAGGATGAGGTTCACGTTGTTCTCTACAGGATCGAGGGATCGTTCCTGTAGATGTTGCCCGAGCTGCTGTCTGAGCAGGCCAAAGAAGCGATCACGGTCTCTGCTGTCCCGGCCCCGAACCTCCGCTCTGGCCGCATCGATGATGGCGGCGGCGGTGGCCGGACCGATATCGCCCTCGATCAGGATGTCTTCCAACTGCTCGTAAAAATCCCCAGCCGGTGATCCGAATAGATCGCGAAGCTTGGCACCAAAGGATCTTCTCTTCATTGATCCGCCCTCTTTCCCTCAGGCTTTCCTGTCGGCTGCTCGAAGGTAGCGAATCAGCCGTACCAGGAGATTCACGAACAGACCTCCGCTGATTGCATAGGTACCGAAATAGGCATAGGTCAACCAACTGATATCCATGCCCATGTCCCGGTATTCACGGCGGTAACTTCCAAAGAACATCGGCAGGGGAACAGAGAGCGCGAAGGCTCCGAAAGCGCCGTACAGTTCATTCCGTCTGCGCGTCTGCATCTCCGTTGGATCGAGCTGCTGCGGCAGCAACTCGGCGCTCTGCGATTGATCGACAGACGGCTCGAGGTAAAGCGGGAAATCGAGGTATCCCTCCCGGCGCAGCAGGAAACGCCCGAGCTCCTCCGGTTCTTCGATACTTAATGGGGTGGTGCCCAGCCACTCCGAGCCCCGGTACACCGTCGCACCCGGGGGATCGCTGTTCAGGGTGAAAGTCTGGCGAGGTTGCGGGGTCAGGGCAATCTGCTGCATCAGCTGTTCGTAGGCAGCGAGCTCGATCGTTCGGCTGAGCGTTTGGTAACCCTCGCTGTGCACGCGCAGCTGTTTCTTGCCGGGCAGCAGGTAGGGAATGATCAGGGGCGAGCGGCCCTGAAACTCCTCATCGATCCACACCGATGCACCGGGAGGCACGGTTTGCACCGAAAGGGAACTCCAATCACGGCCCCAAAGTATGGTGGCCAGCTGTACGACCAGCTCGTCGAACTGCTCGTACAGCTCGATCGGCGCGGCGGCATCGCTGTAGGTGAAAACAGGTTCTCCCAGAACAGTGCTGAACACGGTGATTTCAAAGTAGAGAAAGCCCTGCACCTCTTCGAAGCCGCCCCAAAGCAGAACATCCAGATCCTGCTGTTTCGCCAGTTGAAATGGGCTGAGCAGGACTCTGTCGAATACCAGCTGTCCATCCGCCCCGGAGACAAAGCGCAGGGGTTTACTCTCAGCGAAAGCGATCTGATCGGGATCCATCTGCCCAAGTTCCCGGATGGCCGCCAGGTTGTCCGCAATTCGCTGCTCGTACATCGCGGCCCCCTCCTTCGCCGCCTCGGAGGTGAAGAACAGTTCGTCCCGGGTACGGCGATCATCGGCTACCGCTTTGACCAGGCGCTGTCTCTCGTTCTGGATGATTTGTCTTCGGCAGGCCCGCATCTCGGCCTGGCTGAAATAGTGCTCCGGTATCCCCTCCAGACGTTCACGGATCAACAGGGGAAAACTGCGCGTCAGGTAGTTGTTCTCCGGGCTCAGGTTTTTGCCCTCGAAAGCGGCGAATCCGATCGACCAGTCCGGCCGCCGATCGGTCAGATTGATCTGCTCAGCCGAGATGGTAAGGGAGGAAAAGGCGAGCAACACAACCAGGAGTGTCTTCATTCAATATCAAGAGTTTTCTTGATCGCAGCGATCACCCGCTCCTCACGGAAGGGTTTGACGATAAAATCCTTGGCCCCCAGCTGAAGAGCCTGTACGATCAGGCTCTGCTGTCCAAGGGCGGAACACATGATGATCTTGGCCTGCGGGTCTAGCCTCAGAATCTGTTTCAATGCAGTCAGACCATCCATCTTGGGCATGGTGATATCCATGAGTACCACATCGGGATGTCTGTCTTTGTACAGTTCGACGGCCTCCTGGCCGTTGGAGGCCTCCCCCACGACCCGGAAACCCGCTTTCTCCACCAACTCACGAAGCACGAGTTTGATGAACTTCAGATCATCGGCAATAAGGACATCTATGCCCATGGCTGTTTGGCTCCCGAGCTGACAGTAAGAAAGCTCTCTATGAACTGATCGATATCCCCGTCCATCACCGCCTGAACGTTGCCCATCTCCGTCTTGGTTCTGTGATCCTTGACCATCGAATAGGGATGAAACACGTACGAACGAATCTGGTTGCCCCAGGCGATATCTTTCTTTTCACTCTCCTGTTTTTCCCTCTCCGCATCCTGTTGTTCTCTGTAGTGCTCGTACAAACGTGAGCGCAGGACCTTCATGGCCATGGCTTTGTTCTTGTGCTGACTGCGTTCGTTTTGACACTGAACCACGATCCCCGTTGGCAGATGGGTAATGCGAACCGCGGAATCCGTTTTATTGACGTGCTGTCCCCCGGCCCCGCCTGCTCTGTAGGTGTCTATTCGCAGGTCCTCCGTTTTGACCTCCACCTCGATGGTATCGTCGATCACAGGCGATGCAAAGACCGAGGCAAAGGAGGTGTGTCGTCTGCTGGAAGCATCGAAGGGGGAGATCCGAACCAGCCGGTGGATACCGGTCTCGCTCTTCAGAAATCCGAATGCGTATTGCCCCGTAATCTCCACGGTCACGCTCTTGATGCCTCCCTCCACTTCCAGCATGTCGAGGATTGCGGTGCTGTAACCGTGACGGTCGGCCCAACGGGTATACATGCGCAGCAGCATGCTCACCCAATCGCAGGCCTCCGTACCGCCGGCACCGGAGTGTATCGTGAGGAAGGCGGACAGCGGATCGTTCTCCTCCCCCAGCAGCTGCAGCACCTTGAGCTGCTCGTAGGTGCTCCTCAGGTTCCCCAGGTTGGCGGAGATCTCTTCGGCAAACGATTCATCTGCCTCCTCGGCAGCCAGATCCAACAACTCCTTCACCTCCCGGAAGCTCGCTTTCAGCTGCTGCCAGGGATCAAAAGTGTCCCGCAAACGCTTGAGGGTACTGAGGGTATTTTCCGCCTGTTCTCGATTCTGCCAGAAATCGGCCGTCCCCGACTGCTTTTCCAGGGAGTCGATCTTTTCCTTCAACCCACCCGGGTCAAAGGTACCTCCAGGATTCTTCTATATCGTTCTCCAACTGGGATAGATTTGCTTGAAGTTCCTCTAGCATTTCTGCTCCTTCCTCGACCATAGATTGGATTGATGAGAGAGAGATGATCTGGTCAGGGGCGCTCTTGCCTGTTCGTGCTCACAACGGTTTTACGCCACTTCTTCTCTTTTAACTCGGATATCACCAGAGTACCCTCCATAGGATACTGATAGAAACGCAGGCTGTCATAGCTGTCCGTCAGCCGATCCAGCTCCCTCTTCAACCGAAGCAGGCCATTATCGTTGATCCTGAGGGATTCGTACAGCCCTTCGTGCACCTTCTTGAACCCGTACTCCACCAGGCTGGCGTGCACTTTTATCTGATGATCTTCGCTGCCCAAATCACATGCTACTGCTACGAACATCTTGATTAAGTTTAAAGATTCTCCTATTTTGTGTCAAACTATGAAAAACCCCCGCCGATGAGTAACGTGTATGAAGAAAGTACTCTTGCTTCTTCTCCTCCTGCTCGTTGCCGGTGCAGGATTGGCCCAGGAAGCGGGAAATGAACGCTTCGTCCCCTTTGTATCCAAACTGAAAGCCAAAGCCGACGAGTCTCGGATCCTGATTACCTGGTGTAATCCACGAAATCTTCTCGGCGCCATACTGCTGTACAGGCATACAGAAGAGATCAACCAGGGCAACCTGGCGGAGGCCCAACGCATAGCCAGACTGGATTCGGACCAGGAGAGCTACGAAGACACTCCCCGGGAGGACAAACCCTACTTCTATGCGGTGCTCATTGAAGAGGCGGACACTACGATTCAGCAGCTGTTCATTCCCTTCCGCAACAAGACCTCGGAGGGAGTCCGGATATCGGTTCCCCCTCCCCCGAAAAGCTCGGCCACTGGGATCACCGATATACGAGCGGTGGTAAGTGATGATTCGGTGCGGGTCGATTTCGCAACTTCCAATCCGGAAGCGGAGCTTCTGCTGTTCCGCAGCAGCTACCCCATGAGCAACACCGAGGATCTGCTGGAAGCCTTTGCCCCGATCCAGCTGGAAGCGGGCACGATGAGTTTCATCGACTATCCCATTCCCGGCGTGGAAACCTACTACGCGGTTGTAGGCACCGAGATGTTCAAATTGGGCAAACAGGTGCTGGTTGCAGGAGAGAATACGACGGCTGAAGGCGTGGTCGTACCCCTGGAGGTTCCCAGGGTCGGCCTGCTGCCGGAGACCGGCATTGGGCCGGAAGCCGGCATTGGGCCGGAAGCTGAAGCCAGTCAAGCGCCCGGAGGAAAACCGTCTGCCCCGAGCCCTGCCCCCGCTCCTGCCTCCTCGGTGCAATCCGGCCGCCAGGGCGACGAGCCCTCCCTGGCAACCACACCACTGCCGTATCTGCAGCTTGCCGAGGCAGCGGGAAGCAGTCTCTCCCTGCCCGTATTACGAGAGGATCTGGATCCACAAACCCGTGAAGCCATCTCCCGCATTCTCGCCTCTACCGCGCCGGTGGAGGCCGTTCACAGGGCGGTTGAGATCCTTCCGGAAGACAAGGATGAGCCAATCGCCGGAGAGTCGACAGGTTTGTACAATATCCTGCAGGAGTACTTGCTGGTCGGTGAGTACACCCAAGCGGAAACGAAACTCCTTGGCTTTCTCAACCTCCGGCGCTCCGCCTATACCGAAGCCCGGGTGCGCTTCTATCTGGCCCAGGCGTACTACTTCCAGGGTCTGTATGAAGAGGCACTGCTGGAGTTCGTGTTAGCCCAGGGGCAGCTGTACGCCCCGGTCCAACCCTGGCTGCAGTCCTGTTTTCGTCATATCTGGGAAGTCGAGTAGCGGCGCTATCGCGGACAACGCCCGCAGATCCGCTCTCTACCTTTTTCGAAGATCAATACTCACCTTCAACTCCTCCTGCTGATCCGGTTCCAGCTCCAGCTGCCACTGGGGCAGGAGGCATGAGCATTGGTAGATCCTGTCGAACGCGTTGCCGCGGGAGCTCATCGTATATACCGGCAGGCTCCAGAGGGAATACTCTCGTTCCGCCCCGAAGGTAATCTGCACGCGGTTGACAGCGTCGTAGACGCGTACCCCCTTCATCGTCCCCAGGTCGGCGGCCTCCGACCCGATCGGGATTTCCTGTTCCTGCTCCTGCACAGTCAGGGTCGCCTCCTCATAACCGGCCAGTGAGAGGTTGAACTCCAGGCCGTACCACAGCTGGACGGGTTGGCTGCCAAGGTTACGGATCACCAGGCCCAGATCGATTCCATTCTCTTTGAAGGCGTAGCTTTTCCGCAGGCTTACGGGGATTTTTTTTCGTTTGATCCGCACCTGGCCGTTGCGGGCCAGGACCACTTTGCGCTGCTCCCGTTTGAACTCCTCGACCTGAAAACTGCTATCGATGAAATCCCCCATCTCCTGGTAGCTCATTCTGTCGAATTTCTCCAGAGTGGTGGTGGGGGCGAAAAAGTGGTCGATGAAGCCTTTGCGCATGTACCAATCACGACCTTCGTACTTGTAGCGGTGGTAGTGCTCCGGCCAACGAGCGATCGTATCCAGATAGTTCCAGCTCTTGGGAAGGTAGTCCAGCTCCAGGACAGCTGCTCCGCGCCTGTGCAGGAAGGCGTTCAGTACTCTGCCCTGATACAGGTACTCCTCCTGGCCATCCATATCGTAGTCCGTAGCGATGATCGAAGAGATGAACATACCGGCGTTGCGGGTGATCTTCTCGGCTTCATTGAAGGCATGATAGGCAGCCTTACGCAGATCGTTGGCATAGGCTCCACCGTGCCGTCCGTGCCAGTATACCGCTCCTGTTTGTCCTCTCCACAACTCATTGAGGGCGGCTTTCTTCTTGTATTTGTCCCCCCGGATTTGATTCACCAGAACATGGGTATACATCAGACGGGAGTACAGAAGGCCGACTTCCGGATAGCGGATCAGAAACTGGCGGAAAAAGCCCCGCTGCAGGTAGATACCGTTCTCCGGCTTGCGGACCTTCTTGGTCATTTCCTGACAAACCTTCTGGCGCACCAGCGACAGAGCACCATTCATCGTTTCCATGGAGGATAGGCAGGGGAAATACAGGCGTCCCCGAGGATGCAGCAGCTCCGGACGGTGGCGGGGATTGAGCGTATGGAGCCAATCCCGGTTTTCCTCCAAGAGCCGGAAGAAGCGAAGCAGCCATCCCCCCTCCTTGTATACACCGGCGCCGTCCGGGCCTTCAGCCAGAGCCTCGCCGGACACCAGAATCACCGCGGTCTGCTGGGAATCTCGGGCCGCTATGCTCCACAGCTCCGAGATGAGATCCTCGGCGCTGTCGTAGGCCACCATGGCCTGCAGGCCCAGGTGCAGGGGGAACACGGTAACGGCCTTTCCCTGGTCTTCTGTCCGATAGGGCCGGTAGCACTCCGAGTCCGGCACCCCGGCGATATGGAAGTGATGATCATCGAGGAAGGTATATTCGATACCGCTGTTGCTCAGGATACGGGCGAGGGTCGGTTCCCAGACCCGCTCGGCGAGCCAGCCTCCCCGCGGTCGAGTGCCGAAGGTTGTGCGGATAAAGGTGCTCATCTTCTCGATCTGGCCGAGCTTGTCTCCATCGGGAATGAGCGGCAGGATCGGTGCGTAGTAACCTCCGCCGAGCAGCTCCACCTGCTTGCGCCGGACCATCTCCTTGAGCAACATGATAAACTCCGGGTGCTGATCTTCCATCCATTCGAACAGGGATCCGCAGTAGTGAAGCACCGCGTGCACTCGGGGAAACTTGTACAGCAGGCTCAGAAAGGGTTTGTAGGACTGCTGGTAGACCGCTTCAAATCGCTCGGGCGAAGCTCCGTCGGGTAGATGATTGTAGGTGCCAAATAAAAGGCTGATCGAGCTCATCGTTTCGGATGAACATCATTCCTGATTATACACTTGGTCGGACAGGCCTGCACTGCCTCCTGTCGGTCCCCTGAAATCTCGTAGTCGATCCGTGAAAGGTTGTCCTCAACCTTGTATCCGCCCTCGGGGGATTTCTTCTCACAGATCTTGCAGGCGATGCAGCCCACCTTGCAGTACTTGCGAACCTTGCCGCCCTTGTCCTTCGAGCTGCAGGCAACCAGGTAATCCGCCTCGTAGGGAAGCCACTGCATCACGCCGGTCGGGCAGACCTTCACGCACTGGCCGCAGGAAATGCAGATCTCCTTGTTGACCCAGACCAATCCGTCGGAGTCGTAGTAGATCGCATCCACCGGGCAGACCTGCATGCAGCTGCCCAAACCCAGGCACCCGTACTTGCAGATTTTGTCGCCGCCGAACAGAGCGTACAGAGCCGCACAATCCTTTACTCCCGTATACTCGAAGGCGCGTGCGGCCACCGCCGTGCCGCGACAGTGAACCTGGGGAACCCTCTTACCGGCCGCGCCGCTCTCATACTCCAACCCCATGATCTGCGCCACCTTCGCCGCGACCTCCGCACCCCCGACCGTGCAAAGATCCAGAGCTACTTCCCCGCCCACAATCTGCGCGGCATAGGCCGCACAACCGGCGAATCCGCAGGCCCCGCAGTTGGCGCCGGGCAACACCTCTTCTATGGCTTCGATCCTCTCATCCCGCCGCACGGCCAGAACACGGGCGGCCATGGCCAATCCCAACCCGAGGAGAATACCCAAACCCGCAACCGATGCCAGCGCATATGCAATTCGTACAACTACCACCAGGGATCCTCCTATCCGAGCAGGTTCTTCAACAGAGCTTTATCAAAAGCCATAAAAGCCAACGCCATGAGACCGGCGGTGATAAAGGCGATGGGCACGCCTCTGAAGGGTTTGGGTACCCACTCCCGGTCCAATCGTTCACGAATCGTGGACATCACTACAATGGCCAGCAGGAAACCCAGTCCCGCGGCAATACCGGCCACGAAGCTCTCCAGGGCGTTGTAGTTGCTGCGTACACCGATCAGCGCAATACCCAGAACCGCGCAGTTCGTCGTGATCAGGGGCAGATAGATGCCCAGAGCCTTATAGAGGGGGGGAGAGATCTTGATGATCACCATCTCTACCAGCTGGACCAGGGCGGCGATTATCAGAATGAAGCTGATGGTCTGGAGGTACTCGATGTTCAGAGGCACCAGAATCAGCCTGTACACGGCCCAGGTGGCCAGGGAGGCCATGGACATGACGAAGATCACGGCGAATCCCATGCCCACCGCCGAATCGGTTTTGCGGGACACACCGATGAACGGGCAGAGCCCCAGGAACTGGGTCAGGATGAAATTGTTGATGAAAACGAAGGTTATGATGATACCGATATAACTCATGAGGCTCCCCCTTCGCTTGGTGCGGGAGCTGCCTCAGCGGCCCAAGCTTCCCGGGACTGCTTCCGCATCTCCAGCCAGTTGAACAGGGCTTTCAGGAAACCGATCACCAACAACGCGCCGGGGGCCAGGGCCAACACCCGGGCCGGCTGAGAGACGAGCCCGGGAATGCGGATGACCCCGTCGAAGGAGCCCACGGCGAACAGCGTGATGGTCCCGGCCCCCAGGATCTCACGGATCGCCGAGATCAGCAGCAAACCCAGGGTGAATCCCACGCCCATGCCCAGGGCATCGAGCAGGGATTCCCCCAACTTCCGTTTGCTGGCGAACGCCTCAGCCCGTCCCAGAATGATGCAGTTGACAACGATCAGCTGCACGAACACCCCCAGGCTCTTGGAAAGAGAGGGAGCGTAGGCCTGCATGACCAGATCCACTATGGTAACGAAAGAGGCAATAATCACGATAAAAGCAGGAATGCGGATGCGCTCGGGGATGAAATCTTTCAGCAGGGACACGAAGATTTCCGAACCGAGCAGGACAAAGATAACCCCCGCTCCCATACCCAGGGCGTTCACGACTTGCGTGGAAACGGCCAGGGTCGGACAAAGCCCGAGAAGGATGATGAAAATCGGATTCTCTTTGAAAATCCCCTTTGTGAACTCGTTGAACATCGTCAATCTCCTCCAGCGGCTGCATAGCGGGCTCCCTCGGCCAGAGCCTTGGAGACGCCCAGATAGGTAATGGTTGCACCGGTGATCGAATCGGCCTGTTCGGGCGGCAGCATGTCTTTACGGACCGGAACCGGGTTTTCCGAGTTGCCCGTGTTCACAAACTTCTCCATGTAGGCGGGATTCTCCGCCTTCTTGCCCAGCCCCGGAGTTTCGCTGTTGTCCATCAGTTTTACAGCCCGTATGGTACCGTCCTGATCGTAGCGGACCAGGATCTTCATCTCCCCACCGTAGCCCGAGCCCGCCAATTCCAGGAGCATGCCGACATTCTGTCCCTCTTTGCTGACCGGATATCGTTTGACAATCACCCGGTTGTCCGGCACTTCAACGGCCTCCCCGGTTTGGGCATCCGGGGTCAGCTCATCCAGAGCCTGCTGCAGCTCCATGGCCCTCCGCTGGATGATCACCGGTTCGGTGATTGCGTTTATCCCGCCCAGGGTAAGCGCGGCTACCGCACATATGGCGAACAGCTTCAACCCTATGATTACTACGTCTTTCATTCCTTGCCTTCCTTCACGTAGCCAAAAACCACGGGACGGGTCATGCGGTTAATCAACGGCACGAACATATTCATGATGATAATGGCCAGGGACACCCCCTCGGGAAAGGATCCGTAGATGCGAATCAGAAAGGTGAGAAACCCCGCACCCACGCCGTAGATGATCATGCCGCTGCGGTTCAGGGGAGAGCTGACCATGTCGGTGGCCATGTACAGAGCTCCCAGAACCAGCCCCCCGGCCAGAAGATGAAACAGCACATCCCCGGTGAATACACCTGCACCAAAGGGCCTGCCGCCGAGAAACCAGATCAGCAGAGCGAAAGATCCGATGTAGGATACCGGTATCTCCCAGGCGATGATTTTCTTTACGAGCAGATAGATGCTGCCCAGCAGGAGCAGCAGCGCCGAAACCTCCCCGATGCATCCGGGGATATTCCCCAGAAACAGCGCTCCGTAGCGCCCGGGCAGCAGCCTGCCCAGTGGGGAGAGAAAGGCCGGCAGGTCGGGCAATGGATATCCCTTGGCGGCCAAGAACTCGATGGGTCCCCGTATAGAACCCTGGTAGTCTACCAGGCCCGCCTTCACGTATCCCAAGACCGTAGCGCTGGTCACCGCATCACTGCCCCAGGTCAACGGGGTCTTCCAGGTGGTCATGAAACCGGTCCAGGAGAAGGTGAGAAAAACACGGCCCGCAAGAGCCGGGTTCATCCAGTTGCGTCCCAGCCCGCCGAAGGCCATCTTCACCACCCCGATGGCGAAAACCGAGGCGATCACCGGCAGATAGAGGGGCACCGAAGGGGGCATGTTGTAGCCGATGAGAAGCCCGGTAAGAACGGCGCTCCAGTCATTCAGGGTGAAACGGCCCAGCAGGCGGGCAATGACGAACTCGGTAAGCACGCAGGCGGCTATAGATACCAAGATCACGTACAGCGAGTACAGCCCGAACAGAAAGACACCCCACACCCCGGCGGGCAGCAGGCACAGAATCACGCTGATCATGATCCTGGCGGTGCTGCTGCCTTCGTGGAGGTGAGGGGATACGGTAACGTGCCCGCTCCAGGTTGTTTTTGCATCTGCCATGATCTTCAGCCCTTCTTCCGTGCCATGAGTTTTCCGAGTTTCATTCCCTGGATGAGGGGAATGTGTGCCGGGCACACGTAGCCGCAGCACCCGCACTCTTTACAGTCCATCAGTCCGGCGGCCATAGCCTCCTGGTACTCCCGATGCTCGATCCACTTGTACAGCGTGGTCGGGCTCAATCCGAAAGGACAGGCGGCGACGCAGCGTCCGCAACCGATGCAGGGAGTCTGCAGCTCAGCCCTGGACTGTCTTTCGGAGAGCACAAGGATTCCCGAGGTTCCCTTCACCACCGGAACTCCGGGATCGGCCAGGGCGAATCCCATCATCGGCCCTCCGGCCACGATTTTCCCGGGACTGCTCGCAAAACCCCCGCACTCCTCCAGGAGACTGCCCACCGGTGTTCCGATGCGGACCTTGAAGTTGGCGGGATTTTTTAAAGCCGGGCCGCTTACCGTCACGATCCTTTCGATCAGGGGTTTTCCCAGCGCCACCGCTTCGTAGATGGCATAGACCGTACCGACGTTGGAGACCACGGCTCCGATATCCAGGGGCAGCCCCCCTGAGGGAACTTCCCTTCCTGTCAGGGCCTTCAGCAACTGTTTTTCGTCGCCCTGGGGATACCTGGTCTTCAGAACGACGACCTCGATCTCAGCACCTTTGCGGTCGATCTCCCCGCGAAGTGTCTCGATCGCATCGGGCTTGTTTTCCTCCACCCCTATCAGAACGGAGCGTGGAGAGAGGATCCGACGCACGATTTCGATCCCCTCCAGGATGCACTCCGTCTTCTCCAGCATCAGGCGATGGTCGGCGGTCAGGAACGGTTCGCATTCCACGCCGTTGACCACGAAGGTCTCTACGGGACTGCCCTCGCGCGTGGTGAACTTGATGGGAGTGGGAAAAGTCGCACCCCCCATACCCACGATGCCCTGCTCCCGAATCATATCCAGAAGCTCCTGCGGATCCTTCTCCCGCCACTCGCCCGGTCCGGTATCACCGGGTTCGAACTCCCCCTCGAACTCCACGACCACGGCTTTACTGGGCATCCCCGTGGCCAGGTAAATATCCCTGATCTCCTTGACCTTGCCGGGGATAGAGGCGTGTACGTTTGCCGAAAACACTCCGGGAGCTTTCCCGATAAGCATCCCTTCCCGCACCGAATCCCCCACTTCGACCAGGCACTGCGCCGGGGCGCCCATATGCTGCTGCAATGGGATCACGGCCTCCGGGGGTATCGGTGCATTGCGGATGGAAACTGTGTTGGAGAAGGACTTGAAGTCATGGGGGTGGACACCGCCGCCCCCAAAGGTGCGTATTGAACGTCGTGCAAAAGCCATGTTGCCGGTCAGTACCTCCTAAGTGTCAGACTCCTAGTAGCATACAATACAGATGGTGTCAAATTAAAATAACGGGGAACGAGGAACTGTATCAAAAACAGGATGATCATCACCACCGAAACGCCGATGCGTCCCAGCGGTTCGGTGGCTTGGCTTATCTCCACGACGCCGGCAAATCCCTGGTCAGCGAACATCCGGTCCACGCTCCCCGCAGCGGCCGCCTCCAGGGTCGCGTAGAGCCAGGATTCCTTGAACTGCTTCACCACCCGGTAGGTCTTTTGAACACGGGCACTCTGCGGATCAATCCGGTACTCGGAAATGAGAATGCGTTCTCCCGGATCGGGGAGCACGTAGGAACGTCCGAATATCAGAGATTCCTGGTAGGCCCGGTGGGTAAGATAGTCCGCCAGATTGGGAATGCCGCTGGACCCGGCGTATTCGGATAGCGCGTGCAGCGCAGACCAGGACAGTCCCCTGTCTCCGATAGAACGCATCCGAATCGTGTCGGGCCGGTCACTGATCCAAGCCCGGCCAAGATGAAACAGCGGAAAGGAACATAGCACGATCAAGACCAGCAGCAGGTGAAGCGTTATCCGTGGGCGAAGAGAGGTGCGGCGGGGCTGCAGCCGCCTCAAAATTGGCAGGGCACGGAAGGGTCGATGAGCCTGCAGGGAATCCCGAACCACAAAAAGGCAGTACAGAGAGGCGGCGGCCACCGCTCCGCCGGCCGCTGCCAGCAGCAGGCCGGCCTGGGGCCCCGGGCGCCGGAGCACAACACTCAAACATAGAGCCACGACCACTGTCGCAACGGGACGAGCAAAATAATCCACTGTCCCGCGGTCGAAGCCGCCGACATAGCGATAAGCGTACAGCCGCTCGAACAGATGCAGCCAGGCGGGCATCACCAGGAAAAAGGCAAGGAGCGCCGGGAAATTGGACATCGAGACAAGAAGCACCCACGGTCCGGCTGCCAGTAAAACAGCCAGTCGAATCGCCTGCTCCGAAGCCATCCGGACAAGAACAAGCAGGTAGAGGATCAACAGGGCGCCCCGTATCAGCGCGGCTGCAGGCTCGAACTCGATCAACCTCCATTCCAGATCGCGCCGCCCCAAGAGCCCACGCAGGTAAAAAAACGTAGAGAGGGGATTTCTATCACTTCTCAGGTACACGACCTCCCAGCTCACTCCGCTTTCCAAGGTGAAAAGCTTTGGGAGCCGCTCCATGTAGGGATCATAACGCGGATCGAGCGGGTCGAGTCGAGCCGGAAGGTTTTCAATCGGAATAGAGACAAAACCGGCAAAGGTATTGACGCTCACCTCGGCTGTAAATCTGGATACAACTGCCCGGAACCGTCGGCTTTCGGCGATCTGCGTAACCAGCTGTTCCGCCATTGTCCCTTGTTCGATATGCAGGGTGTAATATCCCTTCCAGGTGCGCTCTTGGAACCGATCCGGCACGATCAGCAGGAGGGAAAGGGCCAGGGCAATCGCTGCGGCGGCGAGCAAGAGACAGGCGTAAAGAAAGATCCGAGAACGAGAAGCAACCATGCGTATTTTTTCCGATGCAGTAGTTTCTCTGCCCCTGCCCTGCTTTGTCAAGATAGACGGAAAAAACAAAACAGGTGTATGCTGGCACTACCATGTACGAAAACAAGAAGATCATGACGTTGGCTGAAATGGCGGATTATCTCAAGGTAGCCAGGCGCTCCTTGACGAAGATGGCCGAGTGCGGCGATATTCCTGCGACCAAAGTGGCCAGTCAGTGGCGATTCATGCGCTCCGTTGTTGATGACTGGCTGATCACCAGGATGAAAACCCTTCCGGATCGGGAGTTGGAGAACCTGATAGATACGGAAAAACTCCCCGTGCCTCTCTCGGCTCTGCTGCGCCCCGAGCTGATTCGCCTGGATGTTGAGGACGTGGGAGTGCAGCGGATTCTCCGGCTGCTCACCGACCTGCTGATCCGGCAGAACCTGCTGGACAGCCCGCAGGATTTCGTGGAACGGCTGGTCGAGCGAGAGGAAATGGTTTCCACAGCCATTTTTCCCGGCATAGCCATTCCCCACGCGAGAAAACCTGAGGAGTGCCCGGTCAGCGAACCGAGACTGGTCATCGGCGTGTCCCCGGGCGGAGCGGATTTCAACTCCCTGGACGGCCGCCCCACCCACCTGTTCTGCCTGATCTGCGCGAATCAGGTGATTCTCCATCTCAAGATCATCGCCGAGCTTGCCCTTGTTTTCAGGCGGCCCAACCTGATTGAACGAGTTACAAACGCCGCTGATCCGGAACAGGTCCTGGCAATCCTGGGATAAGTGGTGCTTCATCCTCTCAATTGACATCCCGGTTTGATCGCAGGTACACTCACGGTTGGAAAAAGCCGTAAACAATGTCCGTATTTAGAAATATCTACTACCATTTGGTGTATGCCCTCCGCGGGGTTCGGGTATTCGCCCTGGTCGGAAGCAGCGGCACCGGAAAGAGTTTTCGCGCCAAATTGGTGGCTGAGAAGTACGGAATCGATATAATAGTGGACGACGGACTTCTGATCCGGGATCAGAAGATTCTGGCCGGCCGCTCGGCGAAAAAGGAAAAAGGTATTCTAGCCGCCATCGGCACCGCCCTGTTCGCCGACGACAAACACGCCGACAGCGTGCGCCAGATCCTCAGCAAGCAGAACTTCAAGCGGATCCTGCTCCTGGGCACGTCCGAAAAGATGGTCAGAAAAATCGGGAAGCGGCTGAAGCTGCCTCATCCCACAAAGATACTGCAGATCGAGGATGTCGCCTCCCGGGAGGAAATCACCACGGCTATCCGTTCCCGCAACTCCGAGGGCAAGCACATCATTCCCGTGCCGGCTCTCGAGGTCAAGCGTGACTACCCGCATATCTTTCTCGACTCCATGAAAATCTTCTTCAAACGCCGTTTTCAGCCCTTGAAATCGGGTAATATCATTGAAAAAACCGTGGTGCGGCCGGATTACACCAGCCGAGGAAGTGTCAGCATCTCCGAGGCGGCGTTGACCCAGATGGTGATCCACTGCGTTCAGGAGTTCGACAGCTCGATGAGCGTGGAGAAGGTGATCGTCAACAGGGAACGGGGCGATTACGGCCTGGAGGTCGTTCTGAACGTGCCCTTCCTTGGCCAGGCTGCGGCTCCCCTGTACGAGTTGCAGGAGTATATTGCGAAGAATATCGAGAGTTTTACAGGACTCATACTCAAAGAGGTAAACGTAACGATTGGCAGAGTATCCAAACGGACCAGACAGACGGGTAAAGAGTAATATCCTTCTCACTCTCATCACCATCCTAATCGCCGGAGTGATCCTGCGTTTTGCGCGCTCGGTATTCATCCCGGTATTGATTGCCGCCTTCCTGGCCTACTTCATGGATCCCCTGGTTGCCCTCATGCGTCGCCTGCGGGTACCAGTCGTTCTGGCCGTGGTTATTGCCGGGATCATCTTTCTGGGCGCTTCAACCGTGTTCAGCTACATCCTCTATGACAACATTCTGGAGTTCGCCAGGAAGATTCCCACCTATCAACAGGCCTTCGTGAACATGCTGACCGATGCGATGGAACGCTTCCAGGTTCTCACCGGTGATTTCTTCGAGCTACGTATACTCGATGAGTTGAAGAATATTCAAATCGGTTCGCTGGTATTCTCCACGGCCAGCTCCATAGCCAACCTGGTGGCGGATTTCCTCCTGGTCTTCCTCTTCTCCCTGCTGATTCTGGCCAGCAAGTATACCCTGACCCGCAGGCTGCTGCGCAGCTTCCCCCGCAAGGAAGCCAAAAGATTGGTCATGATGCTGGTGCATATCGACACGGACCTGCGCAAGTACGTGGGCATCAAGAGTTTCGTAAGCATGATCATCGGTACATCAAGCGGAGTCGCCCTGTCTCTTTTCCATGTGGAGTTCGCCATTGTCCTGGGCTTTCTCACCTTCGTTCTCAACTTCATTCCCTACCTGGGATCGCTGGTCGCCGTGATACTCCCGGTATTGATCGCCCTGGTGCAGTTTGCCTCCGTAGCCAAGGCCCTGTGGATCCTACTGGTGCTGGTAATCCTGCAGAATTTGGTGGCTCAGGTTTTGGAGCCCACCTTGGTCGGCTCGGGGTTGAAAATTCCGATTCCAGTCGTGTTCTTCTCTCTGTTCTTCTGGGGGTGGTTCTGGGGCGCACCCGGGGTGCTGCTGGCCATACCCCTCATGACCTCCCTCAAGATCGTTATGGAGGATGTACCGTCCCTGCGTCCATTTGCTCTGTTGCTGGAAAAAGGTCCACGCAGACGGAGTACCCGGCGCAAGAAGAAACAGCAAAAATAATGATTTGACAGACCCGCACTTGAGGTCTTAAAATCACGGTGACGTGGGAACGCTATGAAACAATCGCGCCTTAGAGCCGGCTTGAGCGCCGTGATATTGCTCCTGTGCGCTGCTCCGTTGAACGCTCAGGAGCTGTCGATGGACAGCTGGTCGAGTAAGCACTATCGGGTACTTTCAGACTCCAGTGCCACCGCGGCCATGGAGATCGCACGGAAACTGGAAGCGGCTCTCTCGCTGTACAACGAGTATCTGCACTTCAATCTCGATCTGATCGAGTCTCCACTTCAGGTACGTATATTCAACGACAAAGACGAGTATGACCGCTATCTGAACCGGCTGATATCCGAAACTCGTTCGGATTTTGTGTACATCTCCTACAGCGATCCAAACCGCAGCGAACTCGTCGGCTTTCGGAGGGAGGAAAAGGAGTTCAATCCCTCCCTGATTCACTATGGGTTTATCCAGTTCCTGTCCGCCTTTGTGCCCGCCGCTCCACTATGGATCGAGGAGGGAATGGCCACCTACCTGGAGTACTCCCAGTACGATCCCATGCAGGAGAGCTTCGGCTGGAAGGCAAACTTTGCCTGGCTGGATTCGTTAAAAAAACTGCTCGCCAGCGAGGAAATCACCGGCGAGCTTACGCTTCAGGATCTCCTGCTGATCAGCAAAGAGCAGGCACAGGCCAACATCGAGCTTTTCTACCCCAGCGCCTGGGGACTGGTTCACTTCCTGCTCCAGAGTCCGGAGCGAAGCTATAACAGAATCCTTTGGGAATCCCTGGCAACCCTGGACGGGGAGGCCGATCTGGGGGCCAACTCCCGGCTGGTGCTGGATGAGGCCTTTCGCTGGGTCGACTTGACGAAACTGCAGAGATCCTTTCAGTCCTACATATCCTCATTGATGACCTTCAACGATCTGGTGCGTTTGGGCGTTGATCAGTACGGAACAGAGGATCTAAGCTCGGCACGGACGAGCTTCGAAAAGGCTCTGAAACTTCGACACGACAACTACATACCCTACTACTACCTGGGTTTGATCGCCTACCAGGAGAAAGAGTTCGAGCTTGCCCGAACATTCTACCGCCGGGCCGAACAGATGGGAATCGACACCGCTCTGATAAACTACGCATTAGGGGTGAACGCCTTTGCAGATCAGCGCTACGACCAGGCCGCGGATTATCTGATGAAGGCCAAGGAGTTGGACGCCGAATCCTACACGGAAAAATGCGACTCCCTGTTGCAGCGCATTGAGGTAATGAACTGATTCAACGCAGGAGCATACTAGCCGCTCTCCGAGACTCCTTACGGGAGGGCAGGAGAGGTTTGCAGATATTCTGAATCCACTCCATCACGTGTTCCACTTCGGTTGCGCGATTCCACTTCTTATTGAAGCTTCGCATTACGTATCCCAACATCGATCCCCTGCTCAGGGTGTCTTTCTTCACGCGTTTGTCCAGAACAGCGAGATGAGATTGCAGATTGTCGATCAGCTGCTTGCGGTTTAAGGACCGCCAGGCTTCGTGCAATGCGGGGAAGAAGACCTCCAGAAGCTTGAGCCTGTAAATGCGCAAAAATATCCCGGCCGCATAACCGCTTGTCAGGATCTTGTAGAACTCCTCGGTAAGCCGTGCGGCCGAGCAGGTGGATAACTTGTGGCGATGCCGTTTGATGGAACCTGTAATCGCGGCGGTCAGAGGAAAACCTGTTATCTCGGCGTACTTGATTCCCCTGATCATCCGCACCGGATCTTCACAGAAGGAGGTATCAGCGGGCACCAGGGGGCAGATCTTCTTTTCCTGGATGTCCCGATAACCCCCGACAAAATCGATGATGATCCGCCGTTGCGGGCAGTAGTACAGGGCATTCACCGTGAAATCCCTGCGCCACACATCTTCCTCCATGGAACCGTAGATCGTGGAGCCCTTGGCCACTGCTCCGGAAGGCGCGGAAGCCTGCCCCGAGCGGAAGGTGCTCACCTCAAATATCTTCTCCTTGCCCCGCTGCGACCGTGCATAGATGTGGACCAGCCGGAATCGGCGGCCGATTATTCTCGAGTTGGGGAAGATTTTCCGGATCCTGCGCGGAAAGGCATCGGTGGCGATATCGAAATCCTTGGGTTTCTGACCGGTCAGTAGATCCCGTACAGCTCCGCCCACGATATAGGCCTTGAATCCTGCGCGCCGCAGCCGACGTATAATCCGGCGGGCATCAGCGTCGATCAGCCCGGGGTCGATGCGATGATCTTCCGCGGTGTATATATCCGCCTTTTTTACCGGTTTTCCTTCAGCGTTGGTGCCGTAGCGTACAAGCAAGTTGTGATCATCCAGGTGATTAAAAAAATGAATTCCCCCCTATTGTAGTGATCGTTTGGTTTCGCATCAAGCGCCGGCAGGCCCGTATGTAGCGCCCCGCCTTGACAGACCCCGAATCGATCGGGATACTCTTTGAACTGGAAACATGGCCGAGATCATCGAACCAAAAAATCTACGCGGTTTTCGAGATTCCCTCCCGGAGAACGAATCCAGGAAGCTCGCGATCCAGGAAAAACTCACCCGCATATTCCACTCCTTCGGTTTCGTCCCGATCGATACTCCGGCCCTGGAATACGCGGAAATCCTGCTGGGCAAGGGCGGCGGAGAAACGGACAAACAGGTCTACCGTTTCTTCGATCACGGCAAAAGGGACGTGGCACTGCGTTTCGATCTGACCGTTCCCTTCGCACGATTCATGGCCGCTCACTATCACCAGCTTCCCCTGCCCTTCAAACGTTACCATATGGCCAAGGTCTGGAGGGGGGAGAACACCCAGCGGGGCCGCTACCGGGAGTTTATCCAGATTGATTTCGACATCGTTGCCGTGGATTCGGCTTCTGCGGATTTCGAGATCATGACGGTGATGGCCGAAAGCATGGAGGCCCTCGGGGTCGAGGCTTTCCACGTGCCTTTTTCCCACCGTCAGCTTTTCAACGAGATGCTGGCCAGCATGGGCCTGGCCGCCCAGTACCTTCCGATTCTGCGCATCATCGACAAGCTGAAGAAAATCGGGGCTGCGGAGGTAAACGCACAGCTGACCGAGCTCTGCGGTCAGCAACATGCCCGGGATCTTCTCGATTTCATTACCGCGGAGGATTCGAACCGAAAAACCCTGGACAAGCTGTCCTCGGCGCTGGCAAAAGACAGTTCGGCAATCGCCCGGCTGCAGGAGCTTACCCGATGCATCGAGGAGTGCGGTTTGGAGCACCGCCTGCTGCTGGATCCTTCCATCACCCGCGGCCTGGACTACTACACCGGGGTTGTTTTCGAAACCTTTCTCACCAAGGCCCCGGACATAGGCTCGGTCTGTTCGGGGGGCCGTTACAACGATCTGGCCTCCCTGTACACCAAAGAGAAGCTTCCCGGTGTCGGGGCTTCGATCGGACTGGACCGTCTTCTGACCGCCCTGGAAGACCTGGGTTTGTCCGGTGCTCAGAGAACCGCTCCGGATGTCCTGATTCTGCTGCTCGACGAGCCGCTGCTGGGAATCTATCACAAACTCAGCAGATCCCTCCGCGAAGCAGGCCTGTGCGCTGAGATCTACCCCACGGCGAAGCGAGTCGCCGCCCAGCTGAAGTACGCCGAGAAGAGGGGTATACCCCTGGCAATTTTCTACGGCCGCAATGAAATGGAAAAAAGTATGTATAATCTGAGAGATCTGGGACGCCGTCACAACTACGAAGATCTGACCTTCCCGCAGCTACTGGAGCGCATCTCGGAGCTTGTGCATCCGGATCGATAAAGCGGGCCCCCGAACGTGGATCCTCTACACCTTCCCGTATATCTACAGAAATCCCGCATCCTCGATGCCCTGGTCTCCAACCAGGTAATCGTCGTGGAGAGCCCCACGGGCAGCGGCAAGACTACCCAGATTCCCCAGATTCTCCTGGAGGCGGGATTCACTCAGAAGGGGATCATCGGAGTCACCCAGCCGCGGCGCCTGGCCGCCGTATCCGTAGCCGAGTTCATAGCCGGCCAGCAGGGAACGAGCATTCCCGAAACAATCGGGTTCAAAATGCGCTTCGAGGATCGTACCGATCAAAGAACACGTATCAAGATCATGACCGACGGGATCCTGCTGCAGGAGATCAAAGCAGACTACGCCCTTTCCCGCTACAGCCTGATCATGGTGGATGAGGCGCACGAACGCAGCCTCAATATCGATTTTATCCTGGGACTGCTCAAACGGGTCCTAAGCGAACGCCCCGAGTTCAAAGTGGTAATCTCCTCGGCCACGATCAATGCCGAAATCTTCAGCGAGTACTTCGATGCCTGCCCCATCGTGAACATAGACACCCCGATGTACCCGGTAGACACACACTACGATCCGGCGAAACCTGGAAGCGGACCGGAAGCGGTGCTGGACAAAATCGCTCAAATCGTGGCGAAGATCGGATCTTCCGGCTCGGCTGAGGGAGACATACTGATCTTCCTGCCCGGAGAAGGGGCCATC
The DNA here is from genome assembly GCA_964520025.1 of uncultured Spirochaetaceae bacterium. Taxonomy (GTDB): domain Bacteria; phylum Spirochaetota; class Spirochaetia; order SZUA-6; family DRHE01; genus JAFGQJ01. The sequence goes on along the minus strand of CAZFMD010000004.1, from coordinate 24,016 downwards.
AAGAACTGTATAACCCGGATCCAGAGCCTGCCGATCCGCAAGCACTTGGAGATCCTGCCGCTGTACGCCCGCCTGTCAGCTGAGGAGCAGGAACGCGTTTTCGACGAGTACCCGGGCAAACGCAAGGTCATCGTGGCCACGAATATCGCCGAGACAAGCGTCACCATAGACGGAGTTACGGCTGTGATCGACAGTGGGCTGGCCAAGATCAACTACTACAACCAGCGCAACTACACCTCCTCCCTCATCGAGGTACCGGTCTCCCGGGCCTCGGCCAACCAGCGCAGGGGTAGAGCCGGCAGAACCCGGCCCGGGGTCTGCTATCGCCTGTACTCGCGAAGGGATTACGAGCTGCGCCCGTTGTACACAACGGAGGAGATCCTGCGCACCGATCTCTCCGAGGTTCTGCTGCGCATGGCCGAGCTGGGCATCAAGAACTTCGAGGGATTCGACTTTCTTTCCGCCCCCGGCCGGGACGGAATCGTGAGCGCCATCGAAACCTTACGGCTCCTGGGCGCCCTGGACGAGCACCGGGAGGTAACCTCTATCGGACAGCGCATGCTGGCTTTCCCCATCCTGCCGCGGTTGGGACGGGCCATCGTCGAAGCCATCAACAGCTACCCGAGGGTGCTGGAGGAAGTGCTGATCGGCGTAGCCTTTCTCTCCACCCGTAATCCCTTCTTCCTGCCGCCGGGGGAAGAGCTGGAAGCCAGGAAGGCTCACCACTCGTTCCGCGATCCCATGGGGGACTTTGTCTCCTATCTGAAGCTGTTCCGAGCTTTTCGCAGAAGCAAGAAGCCTGAGGATTTTTGCAGGCGTTCCTACCTCGACCTGCGTATCATGAACGAGATCGTCAACATCAAAGCGCAGCTGGAAGAGATCACCTCAGAACTGGGAGTCCCGATAGGCTCGGGTGGAGAGATCGCCGACTACCTGTGCTGCATAGCCCGCGGACTGATTCAGTTCGTCTGCGTACGCTCCGGTAGAGGGATCTATAAAACCGCGACCGCCGGGCGTATCCAGATCCACCCGGGATCCGGCATGTTTCGGGAAAATCCCAACTACATAGTGGCCGGGGAGATCGTGCGCACCTCCCGTACCTGGGCTCATTCGGTCTCCCCCCTGCGCAGAGCCTGGCTGCAGCGCATCTCCCCCGAGCTCGACCGGCAGCTCATCCCCCGCAGTGCCGGCCACGGCAAGGGTGAGAAGGCGTTGGAACGCAAAAAGAGGGATTTCACAAACTACGTGAAGATCGGCCGGGAGTTGTTCGAGGTCCGGGTGGAAAAGGGCAAGAAAAAAACCGCGCTCCTTCCCTGGGAGAAGATAAGCCGGGTTCTCGCGGAGGCGGACGTGCAGCTGCTTCCGCACTACCACAAGCTGCGGGGCAAGCTGATCATCGGCGAGCACACGGCCTGTAACGGCCTGCGTCTGTCCAAGATCCTGAAAATGGTTCCCCGCATACAGCCGGCACAGATGTTGCAGGAGATTCCCCAAGGCATCTTTACACCCCAGGAGAATATCCACGGTCTCGAGGGCTCGCTTTCCGATCTGCTCAAACTCTGCAGGCTTTCGAAAAAAAAGAGGCAGCTCGGTTTCCTGGCCCTCCACACCGACGATCAGGGCAGCTACTGGTTTCGGGGCACCCGCAACTACCTAAGCGCTTTGAAGGAAAGCCTGTACAGCCTGGAGACCCTGGCCGATGAGCGGCAGCTCAGCAGCAGTGGGCAGATCAATCGAGTGTACAGGGAGCTTGCCCGGGAGCTTGAGACCCTTTGAGCAATCGCGGGCTCTCAGTATAGTTGGCGGTTCAGATTGACGATTATTTCTTCCGCTCCGACAGCCGAAGGCGAAACGATCTTGCGTTTCAGAAGATCCGCGATCGTTCGTTTCAGCTCCTTTTCACTGATGCCGAGGCGGTTGCGGGCCCAGTCGGTGAATTCGCTCAAACTTACGCGATGGCCCTTGAAGGTGGAAATTCCCTTGTCCTGAGCGAAGGTCTTCAGCCCATTGAAGATCTGATTCTGCCGGTTTGTGCTGACGATATTCTGAATGATGAGGTTCGCCTTGCGAATCCGCTCGGACAGGATACGGATCATCTTTTTGGCGAAATCCGGATTGTTCTCGATCATGTTGTCCAAGAGCGCTTCGTTCATCACCAGGGTACGACAGGTGCTCATCGCTATGGCCGTGGCCGATCGGGGCTTTTTTTCGACCAACGCCATCTCGCCGAAAATATCCCCTTCGTGAAAGGTGATCAGGGTTCTCGCTGTTTTCGCGGAGGTTCGCTTGCGGATCTCCACTTCCCCCTGGATGATGATAAACATCACATCTCCGGGCTCACCCTCTCTGAACAGAACCTCCCCGGGTTCAAAGGCCTTCGTATACTTCTGGTAGACATTCTTAGTAATCTTCATGAGAAGTTCCTTGAGGAACGCTTCAGCGTTTCGGCAATAAGGAGGGGGTCGACTTCCCTTATCACAGTATCGCCGATTCCCCGTTGAAGCACAAGCCGAAGTTTTCCCTGTCTCTTTTTCTTATCGGCCTGCATCGCCCCTACAATTGACTCCGGCTTCAATTTGACATGCAGATCGAATCCATAGCTGCGAACAAGGTTTCGAATGGTTTTTGTGTAGCTCGGATCAGCCAGCCCCAGCCGCTCGGCCAGTACGGCTGCCTGCACCAATCCCCAGGCCACCGCATGGCCGTGGCTCCAGAGCCTGTATCCGGTCAGCGCCTCCAGAGCATGGGCGAAGGTATGCCCGAGATTCAGGAAGGCTCGTTTCCCGCTTTCCCTCAGATCGCCGGCCACGATCCCTGCCTTCACGTCGATGCAGCGGCGCACCGTTTCCTCCATCAGGTCGGGATCCCTGCCTAAAATGCGTTCTCTCTGCCTGGAAAGGATTTCCAGCACAGCCGCATCCCCGAGCAGGGCAGTCTTGATCACCTCGCCAAGGCCGGAGCGGAACTCCCGGTCGGGAAGAGTCTTTAAAAGCGAGACGGCGATACAGATCTGCCCCGCCGGGTAGAAAGTCCCGGCCATGTTTTTATAGCCTCCGTAGTTGACCGCTGTCTTGCCCCCGATTGCGGCATCAACCATGGCCAGAAGAGTGGTCGGAATGAGAGACAGACGACAGCCCCGCATATACAGCGAAGCGGCGAAGGCGGACAAATCGCAGATCATGCCCCCACCGACCCCGACGATCAAACCGTCCCGGCCGAGGCCCTCCTTCAGGGCTTTCTCCAGAATGCGCATGGCCGCTGACCAGCTCTTGCTTCTCTCCCCCGGTGGAAAAACGACCCGGGCCGTTGAGATAGCTCCGTCAGCCGGCGGGAAACCGTCAACGGCCGAAATCTTTGCTGTATTTCGATCAAATACCAGAACAATCCCGGATTCCGTTGAAAACCGGCATCCTGCGATCGAGGAGGTGAATTGGATCTCCGATCGATACTCCCCGAATTGGTAGTGCAAGAGAGGCTTCACGACACCTCTCCTCCCAGCGTACGAAACGCCCCCACAAAATCGGGAAATGATACTTGCGCTGCCTCGAAACCATGAACCGTTACACCGCCCCGAATGCCCGGGCTCGCGCATGCGGCCGCCATGGCTATGCGGTGATCGCCGTGCGGATCGATCCGTCCGCTTTTGAGGCGCTGAGGTCCCTCCACGGTGAAGCCGTCCTCGCTCAGTTCGATTCGCCCCCCCAGGCCGCTGAGCAGCCGGCCCACCGCAGCAAGACGATCGCTCTCCTTGTGACGCAGCTCTCCGGCTCCCCGGATCCGGGTGGCCCCCTGGGCGAAGGCGCCCAACAGGGCCAGAAGAGGCACTTCGTCGATACAGGAGGGGATCGACTCGGCCCCCACCTCCGCACCGTGTAACGATCCCGGCGCCACGCGTACGCTTCCTACCGGTTCGCCTCCGCTGCGTCCCTGCTCCTCCACCTCCAGGCTCGCGCCCATTCGTTTCAGTACATCGAGGAATCCGAGGCGGCTGGGATTCAAGCCGCAGCCTTCGACAAGCAGCTCAGTGCCCCCGATGAGCGCCCCGGCAATGAAAAAAGCCGCCGAAGAGATATCCCCGGGCACCGTCAATTCGAAGCAGGGCAGTGAGTCCACCGGTTGCACTGTCAGCCCTGAGCCATCCCGCCGCAGCGGCAGCCCGAGGTATTCGAACATTCTTTCGCTGTGATCTCTCGAATCTATGGCTCCTCGCAGGCGCAGCTCCCCCTGCGCCCGCAAAGCGGCGATCATCAGCGCACTTTTCACCTGAGCGCTGGATACCTCCAAGCGGTAATCGATGGACTGCAGCCCGCCCGCGCTCGGGGCGAACACCAGCGGCAAGTTTCTGCCCTGATTTCTGCCGTGAATCTCGGCACCCATCCTGCGCAGAGGTTCGACAACACGAAGCATCGGTCTGGATCGTAGAGACTCGTCGCCGTTGAGCACCGTTAAGAACCTCTGCCCCGCCAGCAGCCCCGACAGCAACCTTGCGGTGGTTCCCGAGTTCCCCGCCTCCAGGACATTTTCGGCCTCTTGGAAACCTCTCAGGCCCCTGCCCTCGATTTCCAGGACCTGTTTGCCTTCCGCGCTACGGGTCTCGGTAATGGCCACACCCAGAGCCTCCAGGCATCGACGTGTGGAAATACAATCGCCCGTGTCCAGCGGATTGCTCACTCGGCTTCGCCCCTGGGCCAATCCGGACAGGATAAGTGCTCTGTGCGTAATCGATTTGTCCGCCGGCGGGAGGATCCGGCCCGTCAATCCGCGAGGTGCCTGAAAGCTGATTGTCATACAGGCTACCGGCTATCCCAGAGTTCCAGGATCTGCTTGGACCCTTTGAGCTTCCCGATAGCCTTCTCCTGGATTTGCCGCACCCGTTCCCGGGTAATTCCCAGCAGCTTGCCCGTCTCTTCCAGCGAGTGAGGGCCACCACACTCCAGGCCAAAACGGAGTTTTATGATCCGCATTTCTCTGGCGCTGAGCTTATGCAGAACTCTTTGAAGGGTATCCTGGAGTGTCAGGTGAAAGACCGTCTCGAAGGGCTCGTCGTATTTCCTATCCCCGATCAGATCAATGAGCTTGGTATTCTGCTCTGCATCCACGGGCAAATCCAGTGAGGTAGTATCCTGATTGAGCCTATGAACCAGGATGATCTTCTTCACATCCATATGCATGTAGTGGGCCAGCTCCTCCGCTGACGGATTTCGGCCCAGCTCCTGGGTCAGATGCTTGGCGACCAGGTAACATTTCTTGATCGTGTTGAGCATGTGAATCGGAATGCGGATCATTCGCCCTTTGTCCGCCAGAGCCTTGATAATCGCCTGCTTGATCCACCAGGTTCCGTAGGTAGTAAAGCGACACCCTCTCCTGTAATCGAACCGCTCCACCGCTTCTATCAGTCCGATATTCCCTTCGTCGATCAGGTCTAGGAGACTGAGCCCCCTGTATTGGAATTTCTTGGCAATGGCTACCACCAAACGGACATTGCCGTTGATCATCCTGTACTTGGCCTGTACCAACCGGCTCTCGAGCTTTTTCCGTTTCTCCCGATACACCTTCTCTCGAACGATGCCCTTCTGGTGTCTTCTGTGCAGCCGCTGCAGTACCAACCTGCACTTCTCGATCTCCCGCCCGATTGCCTGTTCCTGCTGGGCTGTTAGCAGGCCGTAGCGCGAGATCTGTTTGAGGTACAGAGCCAGGGGATCGAGCTCTGCAGCGGTGTTGGGGAGCGGGGGAGGTTCCTCCCTGTCGGGATTTGCTCCCTTGCGATTTTCGAGAATTTGCCCTTCCTCCACGCTTTCAGCTTCGCGGAGCCAGCGAGGGGTCTACGGGTTTCCCATTCCGGTACACGAGAAAGTACAGTTGAGGCACGCCCTGGTGGACGTTTTTTCCTAATCGCCCGATTTCGGCTCCTGGCATAACCGTATCCCCCACGGTGACCAGGGTTTCCTCGTTTCCCGCGTACACGTAAGTATAGCCGTTTTTTCCTTCAATGAGTATCACCCTACTGAATCCCCGGTATGGCCCGGACCAGATCACCCGACCGGAGGAGACCGAGACCACCACGTCTCCCAGGCTCCCGTAGATCAGGGTTCCTGTAATCCGGCCGCTCAGGATTTGCCTTGTACCGGGATGGGGCCAGAGAAGGTCGGATTTTGCCCCGGAAGTGGAGCTGTCACTGCCCCCCGCTGCTGCGGAGGCGCTAGACTCAACCGCTTGGTTGTGGGCGACAGCCGCGGGGACGGTGACCGATCCGGGTAGATAGAGCACCGCCCCGATCCTCAAGGCCGTAGAATCGGAGATGCCGTTGAAACTCATCAGGGCGTCCAGGTCAGTTTCGAATTGCCTGGAAATACTGTAAAGGGTGTCCCCTTTTTTCACTGTGTAGCGGGGCGGGATCTGGATGCGCGTACCTTCCCGAAGGGAACTCGGGTCCGCGATCTCGTTGTATCTCTGGAGTATGCCCACCGGAACGTCGAATTTTCGGGAAATCCTGTAGAGGGTCTCACCTTTTTTCAGAACGTAGCTCTCATTGGCTGCCGGGATAAGGCAGGGAAGCAGCAGGAATACAGCGATCAGCAGCGCCGGATGCGCTGCCAGTCCGCGTGAAGCTCTGGGTGCCGAAGATTTGACTGCTGCCATAGTAAAAGAGGAACCCAACCAAATCTTCGGCTTTCCTTTGGAAAAACTGAAACCATTGAATCGATCATGAACGAGACTACAAAACAAGCCGACATCTATTTAGGGGAAACTCGGGCTGGGCGGATTCGAACCGCCGGCCTCTCGGACCCGAACCGAGCGCGCTAGCCACTGCGCCACAGCCCGAAAAAAAAACCCCTCTGGGGTTTTTACGGGAGCGACGGGGATTGAACCCGCGATCTCCGGCTTGACAGGCCGGCGCGATAACCAGACTTCGCTACGCCCCCAATTAGCAAGGCTAATATACTACCACCAGATGCCTATGTGTCAATACCCGGCCTCTAAATTTTCCAAACAAGCAGACCGCACGGCGCAGGTGCTTTACTGCGCGTTGACACTGGCCGGATTTCGGTGATATTTTCTAGCCTGCACGACAACCTCCGAAGTAAGGATACACCATGCCGTCAAGAGAGATGCGAAGAGCAACCCGCCGACACCAGCAGAAAGATGGAAACATCGCCGAAAAGAAGCGGCAGAGCCAGCCTTTTCTGTACGCCTTCAGTGTCGTTATTCTTATAGTTATCGTGGTGACTTTTGTTATGGCACCCGCGATGTCAGGTTCTGGAGCACGAGGTAGGTATATTTTCGGTTATTATAAAGGGGAGCCTATCGAATACATCCCCGACAACTATTTCTCCCAACGCAAAGATACCATCGCCGATCAGCTGCGTCAGAGTGGGGAGCAGGAGGACGTGGCCGCCCAGGCCTATCAAGTCTGGCGCACCGCCTTCGATCAAACGGTGCTGCACACCGCCATCCTGTCCGAGGCCGAGGAGAGCGATTTGTGGATCTCAAAGGACCGCCTGGACAAAACACTGATCAAGCAGGGACCCTATACGATAGACGGCGTCTTTAGTGAGGAGCGCTACAACGCCACCCCCGGCGCTCGGAGGCAGACCTACGAGAAGCTGTATCGGGAGCAGCTGGTCCACGAACAATATCTGGAGGATATCTTTCAGGGACTGCGGGAAAGTCCGCAGGAGCAACAGTTCTTGGGCGCGATGGTCGATGAGCAGCGCCGCTTCAGCCTGGTCAGCTTCCCCTTCGGCGAGTACCCGGAGGAACAGATTGACGAATATGCACAGGAGAACCGGGAACGTTTTCGGCGTATCAAGCTTAGCCGTATTCTGATCAAATCCAGCGAACGGGAGGCAGGCGAGATCCGCAAGAAGCTGGTCGATCGCACCGGGAGCTTCGAAGAGTTGGCCCGAGCCCACTCAGCAGATGTGTACGCCGAGAAGGGCGGGGACATGGGTTGGCGATACTACTACGATCTGGAGGCGGATTTTGAAGACGGCGCTCCCGTGGAAACTATTTTCCAACTGGAGGAGACGGAAATCTCGCCGGTGCTGGAAAGCCGTTTCGGTTGGGTGATCTTCCGTTGTGACACCCCGGCACTGGAACCGGATTTCGATTTGGAAGAGACACGGCAGATCGTGCGGGATTACGTGATGCGATACGAGAAGGGGATCGTAGAGGACTACACCCTGAGCCTGGCGGAAAGCTTCACCGAACGGATCGGTGATGTCGGATTCCTTGGCGCAACCCTGGAGCAGAACTACTCGGTCGGGTTGACGGACTACTTCCCAGTCAACTATCAGTCCTACTACTTCCTGTCTCCGGTGCGCTCGGCTCTGGAACAGATCAATCTGGCCTCTGCCGCCTACAGCGAGGAGTTCTTTATCCGGGCCTTCTCCCTGGCACCGGGGGAAGTATCGGATCCGGTGCTCCTGGACGATCAGGTTGTCGTGCTGAGACTGGACGATATACGACAAGCCCAGCAGCGGGAGCGGGATCTGCTGGGGGATTACTACACCTACTATGCTCAACAGTCCGTGGAGCAGGATCTGCAGAACGTGCTCATGGATCCGGATTTCATCGAGGATAATTTCGACGCCACCTTCTACCAGCACGTGTTTCCCAGGCAATGACCGAGACTCAGCCCCGCCTGGTCGATACCGGGCGCGGGCCTACAGTTTCCTACAGGGGCAAGAGCCTCTACTCTCCCCGGGATCCCCGGGGCGCGGCGGTCCGCAGGGTTAAGAAACTCACCATCCAACCCAAGACACTCGTATTCGTCCCCTCCCTTGGGTTGGGCTATGGTTTGGCCGAGCTGCTCGAAAAGCTCCCCCCTTCCTGCCACGTTCTCTGCATAGAGACGGATGAGCGGCTGTTCAAGCTGGGGATATCCCAAGCACAGCCGCTGCCCAAAAGCCCCCGCCTCACGATCATTCGCACGGCCGGACCCGAGCAAGCCGCCGCGATCGTCCAACAGCTGGGCCCCTGGAGATTTCGCCGGGTCACGCCTGTTCACCTCTGCGCGGGTTATCAATTCAACCGCCGAACGTACAGCAAGATTCTCGAGGCGGTAGAGGCGGAGATCCGCCTGTTCTGGCAGAACAAATTGACCCTGATGGCCATGGGCGAGCTTTGGCTCAAAAACCTGTTCACCAATCTCCGTTATTTGCCCGGGTCGGGAGATATCCTGGATCTGGCCACGAACCTGCCTATCCTGGTTTGCGGGGCAGGCCCCTCTCTGGAAGGCAGCCTGGGGTGGATCAAAAAGATACGGCAAGAGGTGATTCTCCTGTCCGTGGACACGGCCCTGCCGGTCTTGGCCGCCGCTGCCCTGCTCCCCGATTGGGTTTTCACTCTCGACGCTCAGTTGTATACCTTGCAGGATTTTCTCCCCTGCAGAGATTCCCGTATCACCCTGCTCTGCGATCTGACCTCCAACCCGCTGGTCCTGCGGCTCTTTCCCGATATCCGCTTTTTTTCCACCCGTTTTCACCCCCTTTCCCTCTTCGACAGGCTTGAATCCGCCTCTCTGCTCCCCTCTGCCCTGCCCCCCCGGGGATCGGTGGGTGTTTCGGCGGTGGAAGCGGCTCTGTCCATAACCTCCGCTGCGGTGCTGTTCACGGGTCTGGATTTCAGCTATCCGAGAAATCAGACCCACGCTCGCAGCGCCCCCTCGCATCTGAACGCGCTGCGTAGCTGTTCCCGTTTCCAGCCCTGTGGGATGAACATCTTCGAAACTCTCCTGGCTCGCCCGCGGCTTTGGCTGGAGGCAAAGGGAGGAGAACGCCTTTTTTCCGACCTGGTTCTCCACTCCTACGCCCGCCAGCTCCGTACAGTCACGGAGGGCAGCTCGCGTTGTTTCGATCTGTCGGCGGAAGGTCTTCCGGTAGGGGCGCGGCGGATCGACACGATTTCGCAGTTGGTTGCCCTGTGCAGAGCCTCAACAGACCGCGCAGTGAAACGGGCCGATGCGGCTGCCGGATCCGGAAAGCGCTCCAGGCCGGACTCAGGTCCGGTACGGCGCTTCTGCCAACAGGAGCAGGAGCTGCTGTCCGCCGTTGTTCAGTCGATCGCCGAATCCGACCGGGTACCCTCGGAAGCCCTGGCCCCGGTGGAGTATCTGCGTCTTTCCCTGCCCGAGGCCGATCCTGATAGGATGCTGAGTTCCCCCAACCTCTCCCGAATCCAACGACAGGCCAAGGTATTGCGGCTCTGCCTCCAGCGGACCGGTAACGCTTTGCAGGGTGGTCAATAGGTCAAGTCTAGATAAAGATGTCGGTTTCCAAATAGGCGGCCAGCTGTACGATGCTCTCCAGAAAGCCCGATTTCCTCTTTTTCACGTAGATACGCAGCAGGGCGAAACGATTGTCCGTGTCCAACTCCCATCCCTGGATAATCAGGGGATCATCCTTGGACAGGCCCGTCTCATCGGCAATGGAACCTGGCAGAACCCGGCGCACCGAATAGTTGGCCCTCCAGAGGAAGCGGCTGGTGCGTTCGATCTTCATCCCGAACAGGGGCAGGAGCACATTTTCCCGCAGATCCTTTTCAAGACTCTCCTCGATCGGGCTGAACGGCCGTTCGGCCAGACTGATTGCTCCCTCCAGAGACTCTCCCTCCCGCTTCCAACGAAGCGAGACCAGGACCGGGTAGTCCAAATCGAGAAGCTCAGACTGGATATCCCCGATCTCCGTATAGTTTTTTCCATTCAGAGATTCGATAATATCCCCCTCCCGCAGGCCCGCTCTGTAGGCCGGAGATTCGGGAACCGTGTAGATCACCTCCAGGCCATCCTCCACTTCCCGGACGGCCGCCCCCAACCACGGATGTCGCGCCTCATCTCCGGCGTACAGCCGGGCAAGCATCTTCTCCACCCAGTCGAAGGGAATGGCGAAGTTCACACCCTCGAACTGCTCGATCCCGGCGAACACGATGCCGACGAGTTTTCCGTTTTCATCCAACAGGGGTCCTCCGCTGTTTCCATAGTTGATGGGCACGTCTACTTGAATCGCATCTCCCATCTGCAGAAACCTCCGCCCCGTTGCAGACACGATTCCCGAGGTGACCG
>CAZFMD010000004.1:0-12854 GCA_964520025.1 uncultured Spirochaetaceae bacterium | reverse complement strand
TCTCCCATCTGCAGAAACCTCCGCCCCGTTGCAGACACGATTCCCGAGGTGACCGTATTTTCCAGCCCTGCCGGCGATCCTATGGCAATGATCTGTCCGCCGACCTTCAGATCGGCGCTTCCCCCGTATGAAAAGGTGAACCGGGGCTCGACCTCGGCCTTGATCAGGGCCAGATCGAAAATCCTATCGTAGCCGATCACCTTCGCCGGGATTCGATCCTCCACCCGTTCGGAAAGACGGATGTAAAGGCGGGAATAGCCCTCATACTCGGGATCCACCTCGCTGGCCACCACGTGGTAGTTTGTGAGCAGGTAACCGCGCTGGTCTATGAAAAATCCACTGCCGATAACGCGATCCGGGAAGCCCATTCCACCCTCTATCTTGATGCCCCGGTTCACCCAAATGGTCACGGTTCCGCTCACCATCCGGTCTACCGAGGGCGCCTGTACCTCCGCCACCGCCGCCTGCTCGGGCAGCTCGAGCTCCCGGCGCTCATACTCCCGGAGAGCCGTTTCGTACATGGTCGCGTTTTCCAGCTCCTGAGACAGGTCCAGCAGCAGTGAAAGCAGCTGTTCGCCCTCGGCCCCTTGATCAAGGGCGCGCTGAGCGTAGTAGAAGGCCAGGGGCTTGTCTCCGTCCTCATAACTGGACTGGGCCAAAGCCAGTAGCAGCTCAGGGATCGACCAATCCGCAACCCGATCCTCTTCCCCGATTGCCGCCAATGACAGGTATTGCCTCAAGGCTTCGCCGTACTCCTCCTCAGCGACTCGCTCCTGGAATGCGGCTGCGATCCGCTCTCTGATCTGCTCGGATAGTTGCTCCAGCTCGGAGTTGGGAATGCCGTCCCCCGGATCCCGCATCAGGAAGGAGACCTCCTGGTACGCTTCGGCAAGCCGGTTTTCTTCGATCATCGACCGAACCGATTCAAGACGTACCGAATCCAGCTCCTGTACCTGCTGGTCGGTAACGCTGCTCTGCGTGCTCGAACAGGCCACTAGCGCCAAAGCGGCCAGGAGGACCAATACGCGTTTCATCGCAAATCCTCCCGGGATTCAATCAGATCGTAGGTCCCGTTCAGCGAAGAGGAGAATCCGCGGACCACCGTTCCGTCGAAGCTCTGGAACTCCCGGCTGTCGTACAATCCGTCATCGTTGTAATCCCAATACATTTGCTTCAAATCGCCTTTGAATATCTGCTCGAACTCATTCACTCCATCCCCATCTTGGTCTAACGTGATCTTCCACACACGGCCGTTTCGAAACTGCTCCCGAATCTCCGGCTCTCCATCCCCATCCAGATCCCTGATGCCTTCGACCGGTAGAGAACCTGAATAAAAAAGTGTACGGGTAAAATGTCCGGCGGAGTCTGGCAGCTCATCGATGCGCACCGTGCGACCTTCCAGCAGGTACGTCCTTCGTATGCTGCGCATCCTTCGCGTCCTGCGTTCATGGAGGTCCTTGTCTATCAAATAATCGACAGCCTGATAGGCGTTATAACGAATGGAATCCTCGCCGAGCTTCAGGTCGGCCTGAAGCTTTAGAGCGAACCTCTCCGTCGAGATCGTGACAAAGGCCGGCAGGCGCAGCGCATACGGCACCATCCTGTATTCCCTTAGGCTCGTTGCGGAGACCAGGGAGGCGGATTCCAAAAAGGGGTATTCGCCGTACAGGTACTGGAGCTCCCCGGAGCCGGGCCCCCTTGGCAGCGTCACCTTGCGGGGAAGTCCCTCCTCGAAATCGACGATCGCCTCGGCAATCCCGTTCTGATCCTGATCGGAGATCCACCGCACCAGGGTTCCCTCCCGGTACTCGAATTTCTGCTCGTAGTATCCGTCCCGGTCCAGGTCCCTGATTCTCGTTCCTGAATATCCATCTGTCCGCCCGGAGATCTCCCGCCCCGGAACCAACTCCCGGAGCTCATCCAGGTAGCCGATCCTCCCGTTCCCTCCCAGGCGGAAAAAAAGATCGACAAACCGTTCCCTCTCCCCGCCTCCATCTTTTATCGCCAGCAGTGCCGCTCCTGGATCGCTTCCTCCCGCTTGAAAGTAAGCTTCAACCAGCTCCCGCCGCTTTTGGGAATCCCTCTCCAATACGGCCAGCCGGTACATGAGCTCCGTCTCGGTGGGAATCTCATTGATCCCCCTCTGCAGAACTTCCGCTGCGGCGGTTCGCTGTTCCTGCCTACTCAGCACTTCCGCCAGTAAAGCGTAGATCTGCGGTGACTGTGGGAAGCGGCGAAGCGCCCCGGAGAGGAAGCTCTGTGCCTCAGCCAACCGCCCCAGACCGACCAGGGTTCTGGCCCACAGAGCGCTCAGGTCGGGATTGCCTCTGCCTCCCAGACCGGTCTGTCCGATTTCCGCGAATAACCGTCGGGACTCCTGGAAGCGGGCGGTGCGCACGTAAGCGCGGATCAGCTCCGCAGCCCCAACCAGAGGTTCGGTCTCCGTCCAGGTGTCGGATTTTACGGCCGCCTCCAGACACTCGATCGCCCTCCAGGTGGTTTCCTGCTCGCGCAGATACACGCGGGCGCACAGATAGGAGCTCTCCGAATAGCCGGGAAAAAACTCCAGAGACGCTTCCAGAAGCTCCGCCGCAGGCCCGTACTTCCGATCCCGGTACAGCACCTTGGCCTGTTCGAAGTATCCGTGGGCGATCCTGAACTCTGCCGAGAGGTTGAGTGATTCCTGAGCGAATAGTTGCGATCCAAGCAGAACAGATAGCGAGAGAAAGACCGAGAACAGAATGCCGATTTGCCATCTTCGCCGGCTGTGTTCCATTATACCCTAGTTATACCCCACCAAAGAGTCTATACTCGTCCGCGCACCAATTCACGAACGTTTTTTACTCTTCCATCCTCTCTCTCGCCGGCAATCCCAGAAGCTCCCGTATTTGCGCGTCATCGAGCGTTTCCTTCTCCATCAGGGTTTTGGCCAGTAGCTCCATATGATCCTTGTGCTCGGTCAGCAGATCCTTGGCCTTTTTCAACGCCGATTCCACGATGTTGCGGATCTCCTTGTCGATCTGTTGCGCGGTTTCATCCGAGTAATCTCGATGGCGGGCTATTTCCTTGCCCAGGAAAATCGGTTCATCCTTCTGCCCGAAAGCAATCGGGCCGAGGGACTTCGACATGCCCCACTCACATACCATGCGGCGGGCGATTTCGGTGGCCTGATCGATATCGTTCTGCGCACCCGTTGTGTTTTCCTGGAATATGATATCCTCGGCGGCGTAACCGCCCATCATGATCGTGATCCGATCGTGCAGCCAGCCCTCACTGCGGGTGTAAGAGTCGGTCTCAGGCAGGGAAAAGGCGACGCCCAGGGCCTGTCCGTGCGGCACGATGGTAACCTTGTGCAGGGGATCTGCGTTCTTCAGATAGTAGTGCAGCAGGGCGTGACCGGCTTCGTGGTAGGCGGTCATGCGCCGCTCTTTGGGGGGAATGACCTTTGATTTCCGGGCCACCCCCATCATGGCCTTGTCCCTGGCGTCCTCGAAATCCTCCATGGTCACCTTCTGCTTGTTGCGACGGGCTCCGTACAGAGCCGCCTCGTTGACCAGATTGGCCAGATCGGCCCCCGAGGATCCCGGTGTGGCCCGGGCAAGCCGGTTCAGATCCACGTCCTTGGCCATAGGGATGTTACGGCAGTGGATCTTGAGGATCTTTTCCCGCTCGGTGGTGTCCGGCATATCGATCACCACCTGCCTGTCGAAGCGCCCGGGTCTGAGCAGCGCCGGATCCAGCACATCCGGACGGTTGGTCGCGGCCACGATGATCACACCGTCCTTGGTATCAAAGCCGTCCATCTCCACCAGCATCTGGTTCAGCGTCTGTTCGCGCTCGTCGTGCCCCCCTCCGTAGCCCGCTCCTCGAACCCGTCCCACCGCATCCAGCTCGTCGATGAAAAGGATACAGGGAGCACTCTTTCGCCCCTGCTCGAACAGATCCCGGACACGGCTTGCGCCTACCCCGACGAACATCTCCACGAAGTCGGAACCGGACATGTGGAAGAAGGAAACATCCGCCTCTCCGGCAATGGCCTTGGCCATCAAGGTCTTGCCGGTGCCGGGCAGGCCGACCAGAAGTACCCCTTTTGGGATCTTGGCGCCCAGCTTGGCAAACTTCTGAGGGCTCTTGAGGAACTCTACGACTTCCTGCAGCTCGTACTTGGCCTCCTCCTGTCCGGCTACATCGTCAAAGGTGATCTTTGTGCCGGTATCCAGGTACTGTTTGGCCCGGCTCTTGCCGAAATTGAAGGCTCGATTGCCGCTGCCCTGAACCTGTCGGAACATGAACCAGATGAACACGATCATGAGAACCCAGGGCAGAAAATCGATAAAGATCCTGAAGGGGGATACGCTTTTCGGTCCGCCGGTCACCCGGATGTTCTTTTCCAACAGCCGATCCATCAGGGTCGCATCGGGATAGGGAATCGTGGTTCGGAAGGTGTTCATCTGGCCGGTTTGATTCTGCAGCGCACCCTGAACTTCCGTGTTGTCTACTATCTTCACCGATTCGACGAGACCCTGCTCCACGTAGTTGAGGAACACCGAGTAGGGAATCTCCTGACTCGATCCGCGGTCGCTGTACACGAAGAACAGGATAAATATCACCACCAGTACAAGCAGGGATATCAAGGCAATTCGATTGTTGAATTGAAAACGGGGTGGGCCTCCCTCTGCCCCCCCCTTCTTGTTTCTATTGTCGCTGTTCACTCTACCTCCACATCGTATCTGTGAACCACACTCTTTAACGCATTTTCCTGCTCATTTGGCAAACCGGAGCAATACCTGTCCTCATACCCGAACAGACCGCCTAGAATCGCAACGATTCCGCCGGTCGATTCTACAACCGGGATTTTCCAGCTATCCGATATAGCTACCCGCCACTGGGCAAACAACTCCTTGACCGTCTTGCTCCCACCATGGAGATTGATCCTATCCCCGGTCCTTGGGGATCGGAACAGGAACCGGTCGGTGCCCCGGTCCAGGGAACCGAACTCGAAAAACAAACCGGCTTCGGGTAACAACACCCTGCCGGCCTCACATTCTTCTATAAAATAACCTTTTTCGGTATGTCCGACAACATCCGAGGCCAAGATCAACTGCTCTGAGCGCCAGTAGAGGCGAATTCCGTATCCGTTCAGCACGACCCGCCTTGATAGCAGCATCTGCTCATCTTCGACCTGCGACAGGAACCGGTAGGGCACCCGCCGTCTGTCCGCGGCCAGGGTGTTGAGCAGCCTGGTTACCGATAATGTTCGCAGTGGACCGGGCACAGCGAGGAACTGCTTGGCCGGGATACTGTATCCCCCTCGAATACGTTTCCAGTCAAGACGCCGCTGACTCTCCGTGGTGAGGTAATCCCGTATTCCCGCGAGCTTTCTGGAGAGGGAAAGCACGCTGCCCCGGAACCCCGGAAAGATCCGCTGGATCGTCGGAAGCAGCTCCCAGCGCACGGCATTGCGCAGATACCGCCTGTCCCGATTGGTGGAATCGGTGATATAGCTCAGTCCGCGGCCGCCGAGGTAGTCCAGGATCTGAGCACGGGTGCAATCGATGAGCGGGCGGATCAGATCTTGCCGAAAAGGCGGAATGCCAGGAAGCCCGCCCAGTCCGGCGCCCTGAAAAAAACGCATAACCACGGTCTCGATCTGATCGTCCGCCGTATGGCCGACGGCGATATAATCGCAAGTTTTCTCCGCCGCTGTTTTTCTCAAGAAATCGTATCGGGCCCGGCGAGCCACTTGCTCCAGGCTGCCCCCCGTGGCTGAGGCGCGCTGTTCCAGCAACCCCCGGGGCAGTCTCTCCCGCATCAGCTCTATTCCCATCCCGGTACAGGTTTTCTGAACCAGCTCGAGCTCCCTCTCTGTCTCACCGGGCTGGCGAATCCCATGATCGAGGTAAGCGGCGCTCAGGGTGAGCGGATAGCGATCCCGAAGATTGTGCAGTACGCTGAGCAGGCAGAGGGAATCCGGACCGCCGGAGAGGGCGGTCAAGACCGACGAACCCGGGCAAATACCGTAGTTCCGGAAGTATTGTAGAACCTTTTGTTCAACCGTCTGCCGTTCGTCTGTTGAAGACATTCATCACCCTCTCCAGCCCCTGCTCCAGGAGCTGAATCACCCCGTCCGCGGCAATATGAACGGCCTCCTCGAGGGTAGCGGCTTCTTTACCCCTGGGTTCGGACAGTACGTACTCCACGACGTGCGTTCGGTGATTCGGGCGCCCGATCCCGATATACAGCCGGGGAAAGTCCTGTCGGCCCAGCCGGTTGATAATCGAGGCCAGCCCCTTCTGCCCGGCTGCCGAGCCCTTTCGCTTGATGCGGCACTGCCCAACGGGAAGATCCATGGTGTCACAGACAACCAGCATAGACTGGAGATCGCTCCCGGTACGGCGGAGGATATCCGGGAAAATCAATCCCGAGTTGTTCATGTAGGTCAGGGGTTTTACCAAAGACAAACGGCCGGCTTCCAGATCGACCCGGGTGATCTGATATGTCTTTAAAAGAGGTTTCTTGAAAGTCCGCCGGTAACGTGAGGCCAGCAGATCTACTGTTCTGAAACCCACGTTGTGGCGCGTAGCGCTGTACCTGTCTCCCGGATTCCCCAATCCGATAACGGTGAGATTCAGCCTTACTCCTCGCCCTCTGCGGCCTCTTCTTCGCCTTCCTCGCCTTCCACGGCGCCTTCCTCTTCCTCGAGTTCTTCAGCCACCTCTTCGACCTCGATTTTTTTGTGGGCGACGGTACAGACGACCTGGTCCTGGGAGTTCAGAATGTTCACTCCCGCGGGTGCCTCGATATCACGTACATGAAGGGAATGCCCAAGCTCGAGGTTGGCTATATCCAAATCGATACCCTCAGGCAGATCTTTGGGAAGGCATTCGACCTCCAGCTCATGCACGAAACTTTCCAGGATGCCCCCTTCCCGAATCCCTACGGCGGCGCCGGTTAGTTGAAGGCCGACATTCGTTCGCAGAGTTTTCCCGCGCTCGATCTCATAGAAGTCTACGTGGGTGATTGCTCCGGAGATCGTATCCTCCTGATAATCTCTGATCAACACGTCGTGGCTGTCTCCATCCACCTTAAGGTTGATAATCGTGCTCTCGGAAACTTTCATGAACTTCGTGTTGAACTCGTGGGCCTCTATGAGTAGTCCCTGTGGCTCCCCGTGCCCGTAGATGACCGCCGGGATCATACCGTTTCGCCTCTGGCGGCGTGAATCAGCGCTCCCGAATTCTTTGCGCGTATGGGCCGTCAGTGTTTTCTGCTCCATATATATCACTCTCCTTCTGACAATCTTCGTTTCTGGGACGGCAGGATTCGAACCTGCGTATGCCGGTACCAAAAACCGGTGGCTTACCGCTTGCCTACGTCCCAATTGTTGCTAAATTGTTAAGAAACTTGAAGCCCACCTACCGTTTGTCGACAGCAACAAAGCTGCCTCAATCCGGCTCCTGTTCGGATTCTACATCATCAGAGCCCGCAGGTACCGTCTCTTCCATCTCTTCGAGTTCATCCTGGACCTTGTCGTACTCACTGATGATTTCACTCTGGATCCTGTGGCGAAAATCTGAATTAATGGGGTGGGCGATATCCTTGTACTCCCCCGTTTTTGTCTTACGACTCGGCATCGCAATAAAGGTTCCCGCTTTTCCAGAAATGATTTTCAGGTTATGGACCACAAAGCAGTCGTCAAAGGTGACTGTGACGTACGCCTTCAGCTTACCCCCGGTGCTAACCTTCTTGATTCGAATGTCGGTTATCTCCATGGTGCACCTCCTGAGCTCCTTTACCCCGCGGGTACTTACATTTTAATCTGCGAAACCTCCACGTTGCAAGGGTACGAGCAGCCACACACTGGGGTAGCGGCGGCGCAAGTGCCGGTATACCGCGCGTGCCGCCTTGATATCGGTGAATACACCGACCACAGAGGAGCCGCTGCCGGACAGGATCGCCGGATGTGCTCCAGACAGGGCCAATTTCCCGACGATCTCTGCGATTACCGGATAGCGACTCTCAATCGTCGATTGAAAAGAGTTGAAAAACTTCCAGGTCTCCGGAGCTTTCTCTTCGAATTGGACCTTCAGATCTTCGCGGCTGCAGCTGCGGAGATTGTGCTCTTCCTCCTCGTCAACCCATCTGTATGCCTCATCCGTAGCAATCGGGAAACCGGGATACACCAGGACCAGGATGAAATCCTCTCTGGGCATGAGATTCTCGATTTTCTCGCCACGTCCGGACATCAGAGCCGCAGGTCCGTGAAGGAAAAAAGAAACATCGCTTCCAAGGGCGGCGGCCGCCTCTTCGAGCTGCCCCGGACTCAGAGCAGTGCCGAACAACTTATTGAGCCCATACAGCACGGCCGCAGCGTCGCTGGACCCTCCGCCCAGGCCTGCACCCACCGGAATCCTCTTTTGTATCCGTACTTCTACCCCGGAGTGCAGACCGCAACGCGACCTGAACATCTGAACCGCCCTGGCGGCTATGTTTTGGCCCCCGGGAAGAGGAGGATCACAAAAAAGCCGCAGGGCATTGTTCTCTTTCAAAGATCTGATATGGACTCTGTCGAACAGAGAAACCGAATGGACGACGGAGAGGATTTCGTGATACCCGCCGGATTGCAGTGCCTTGACCTCCAGATGGAGGTTCACCTTGGCGGGAGCGTTCAGGATCACCTGAGTCCCCTCCTTCCGTTCGGGGAATATACACAGAAAGCAGCCTCGCTGTCAATGAATGCACAAAGCGGCTCGGGCGGACAAAAAATCCCCGAAGTTGCTCAAAAAAGAGTTGACATATTCTAATTCTTGATCATAGATTGGGGTGAAGACATTCCCGATGTGCGAGGTTGATATGAGTCTACATAGTATTGAAGAATCCTGGCTCCTGCCTGTGTCTTCTCCTTTTTCGACTATCAAGGCAAGTGACGAAGACTTCGACGATTATGGTGACGAGGATTTCTACGAAGACGAGGACGAGTTGGACAACTTCGAAGAGGATTACGAAGAGGAGGAGGATTTCGAGGAAGAGGGGGAGGAGGATGATTTCGAAGAGGAATTAGAGGAAGACTACGACGAAGAACAGTTCGAAGAGGACGAGGATTACGATGAGGATGAGGATGAGGAAGAGGAGTTCGAGGAGGAAGACCTCCTAGACGAAGATGATGAGGAAGATGATTACGAGGAAGACGATCTAGACTACGATAATTTTGACGAATAAATCAGCTCATTATTAAACCACAGCTTTTCCAGTTCATAGAAATCCCGATGCTCCCGATCCATCAGATGTATAACGAAACGCCCGCAATCGACGAGAACCCAACCTGTCTCCCGGCTGTGTGTTTTTGTGGATCTGAGGGGTGTGATGGATCTTTCTGCCAGAACCTCATTCAGCAGACGCAGTAATCCCTTCAGATGGGCAGCACTACGAACCGTTGTGATGATAAAATAGTCTGTCCAGTCACTCATCTCTCCTATGTAGAGGGCGGTAACCTGTTCACCCCGGTGATCGGCCAAAAGTTTCGCGATATCTAAAACATCATTCTTTACAGTATCTTCCATCGAAATCCGTTCCTAGTATGATCGTCACATCAATAGACATATCACCAGTCTCTTCCAAGCGGGAATAAACCCGCTGGCAATGTATCAAGTTGGCAACTCGCTGAGCTGCATCCAGCCTCCCCTTACGGTCCAGAACCACGGTTCTTTGGTACTCCGCGTTATCGGCATTCGCTACCGAAACGATGTCATAGCCGAAACTCTGGAAGACATTCGCCGCCCGCCGTGCCAACCCCCCGACACTGGTTCCGTTCAACACCTCGATAGCCACCGTCAATTCATCATCTGCAAACGGCTCCTGGCTCGAGATCGTTTCTATAGTCTGTTTAACGATCTCTTTGAGCAGCTGCCCGTCAAAATGGGGAAACAGCAGTTGTTTTCCATCGACGATTCGGGAGCTGCCCAATACCCGCTGAAAAACGATCTTCTCCTCGTCGAGTTTCTTCATCTCAAACACAAACGAGCTCAATGCACGGGAACTCAGATTGGTATCCATGTTGTTACGAAACACGGAGAAGCCGCTTTTGTCCTCCGCCAAATCGCTTTCGGCGATACTCTTCAATAGAGCCTGAAGGAACCTCTGCTTTCTGCCCACCGAGTCGACCTCGTTTTCCATCTCATCCTGATAGGCAATGAAATCGCGGATCTTGTCTCCGTCCAGCATCACACTGCCCGATGGCAGCAATACACGCTCACCGTCGAAGGAGGTATCGACCGGATTGGGAATGAACAGCTCCAGGCCCCCGAGCAGGTCGACCAGGTTCCTCAGCTCCAAATCCTGTAGATCTATGAAAAAAGGAATATCCACAGCAACGAGCTCCTCGACCTTTTCGATCAACAGGTCAAGATTTCCCCGTTGGTACAGCGCATCGATTCTGTCGACCTTCTTCAACGATTCGATGATCAATCCCACGTTTCCGGGAATATAGAGGATCGCCCCCCGCTTGGTATCGGGATGGTACAACAGCAGTTCGAAAAAACCGTACTCCTTATCGCCGCTGAGGCAGAACAGCACGGCTAAGGGATCAGCGCTTGTCAGTTTTTCTGTGAACAGATCTGTTCGCAGCTGGAAGTATCCAAAAACCCCGGCAGCCAACACCACCAGAACAATCAGAATGAGTACCACTATGCTCTTATCCCATTTCCGTTTTCGTCTTACCATGAACTACGCAACTCCTCAGCCAGCTCCAAAGCCGGCGCGGCGATCGGCCGCTGCTCTGAGCGAAGATAGCTGAAGATCTCCTCCAAGACACGGACCGTCATCTCGTCAATATTCATCCGCAACATGCTCCTGCGAACCTCTTCGGTTACGAACCCCCGTCCCGGTTCGAGGAAATCCGCCACGAATACGATCTTGGCAAGCAGTCCCATGCCGGGACTACCGGTGACATGACAGGCCACCGCTTCCAGAACCTCCTCATCCTCCACACCGAGATGCTGTTTCAAAGCCACCGCCGCGGCTCGGCCGTGGAGAAGCACGGGGTAGTTAGCCTCCAGATTCGATTCACCTCTCCCGTCCCGAAGGGCCAGCTCCCGCACCCGTTGCGGCGGCAACTCCCGCGCCCAATCGTGGGCCAATCCTGCCAGTTCACCCCTGCCCCGCTCCAAACCGAGGGCAAGGCACATCTCAGCGGCCAACTCAGCCACGCGGCGGCTGTGAGCCAGGCGCTGCCGCCCCAGGTTTTTCCGCAGCAGCTGCTCCAACGCTTCAGTTGTACAGATCATGGCGTTGGATATAGTCATACACATCCGGGGGCAGCCAGTTCCGCACCGCTTCCCTCTGCGCAGGGGAACTGTTCGATTTCAGCGCTTGGCGGATCAGGGATGAGGAGATCGGAAACAACGAATTGTCCACGTAGCGGCAGGGATAATCGATCGCTATCCGCTCTTTGGACTGCCTGTGTGCAACGATCAGCTCGACCATTTCCACCAATTCTCCGACATGTTTCCAGGTTTTGAAATCCTCCACCAGATCATCCCCGATTATCAATCCAGGTTTCCCCTCTAAGGGCAGATTTTGAGTCAATTCCTTCACCGTATCGATGGTATAGGAGGTACCGCCCCGGCGCAGCTCGCAATCGTCCACCACAAAATCGGGATGCCCCGCCACGGCCAGCTCCAGCATCTTCAACCGGTGATCGCCTCCGACATCGACCTCCATCTCTTTATGCGCGGGTATATTGGCCGGTATAAAAACGATTCGTTGATAGCCGAATCGGGATTTCACCTCCCCGGCAATATTTATATGTCCGCTGTGCACGGGATTGAACGTGCCCCCCAGGATAGCAATTCTCACGACATCTGTTCCGCTCCGGCAAGCATTTTCTCGAGCCTTGCCCTCAAATCGGGAATCCCGTAGCCGCTGACCGCCGAAATCCCCAGGCACGTTTGATCGCCCAGGGCGGATTGGAGCGCGACCAGCCTGTCCGCGCTGTCGGCGAGGTCCATCTTTGTGCCAACGACCAATCTCTGTTTCGTCCTCAGATCCGGGCTGTAGATCTTCAGCTCCTCTTCCAGCATCCGGTAGGCGTTTTGGGGCTCCTCTTCGTGAAGATCAATAAGAAACAGCACGAGGTTGGTTCTGCTGATGTGCTTCAAGAATTGCAGGCCAAGACCGGCTCCCCGGGATGCTCCCTCGATAATGCCGGGAATATCGGCCAAAACGAACTCGCTTTCATATCCGTGGCAGACGCCGATGTTGGGGATCTTCGTGGTAAAGGGATAGGCGCCGATCCTGGGATGGGAGTTCGTCAATACGGAGAGCAGGGTGGATTTGCCCGCATTCGGCTTTCCCACAAGCCCGATATCCGCAATCAGGGCCAATTCTACCAGGAGGCGGCGGCAGATACCGCTTCCGCCGGGTTCGGCGAAACGGGGAGCCTGGTTTGTAGAAGACCTGAAATGCCAGTTTCCCCTGCCCCCGCGGCCGCCCCGGGCAAACAGCCAGGGCTGCTCCCGGGCAACCATATCCTGCAGAAGGGCTCCGGTATCGGCGTCTTTGACCAGGGTGCCGGGAGGCACGGGCACTTCCACGTCTGCTCCGCGGCGCCCGCTTTTACGCTGCCCGCCACCCGGTGCTCCGTTTGCGCCCCGAAAGGAGTGCTTCATCTTGAGGTGGGAAAGAGTTTTCAGATTATTACGCACTACGAATAGAGCATCGCCGCCGTCCCCCCCGTCACCGCCATCCGGTCCGCCCCGGGGAATGAACTTCTCTCTGCGGAAATGTACAGCTCCGTCACCTCCCTTTCCGGAGCAAACCTCTATGATCGTCTCGTCGACGAATCTGCTCTCCACGAC
>CAZFMD010000003.1:46560-49233 GCA_964520025.1 uncultured Spirochaetaceae bacterium | reverse complement strand
TCGATTACGGAACCGCCCTATCCTCCGAACCCTGACAGCGGCGGATCCACGGCGGGCAACGCGCATAGAGGATAATCACGCAGCCCTGTGCGTGTTCGACAAAATGGACCTTGGTGTGGTGGTCTGGCCCCCGGTCCAGGCAAGCAACGTCCCCTCCAACTTGAGCATCTCACGCAACTTCTTCATGGGCAGAGAAATTCAACAGCGCATTGGGCCGCTGCAATTCCTTAATCAGAATGAAATGGATGAGATCTCCCACAATGCATATGAAGTTTACGAAGTGGCTGACCGCTTCGTGGTTCTGCAGCACGGAAAAAACTAC
This sequence comes from uncultured Spirochaetaceae bacterium, assembly GCA_964520025.1. GTDB lineage: Bacteria > Spirochaetota > Spirochaetia > SZUA-6 > DRHE01 > JAFGQJ01. Next base: position 48,911 of record CAZFMD010000003.1, on the reverse strand, counting down.
GCCGAATTGGCCAGCGACGAGACCAATCCCAAGGATCTCATAGAGGTGATTACCGGAAGGAAATAAAACGGTACGAGCCCCGGCGCAGCGCGCGCACCTTGCTTATCGGAAATCTCGGACGTTCAGCGCCGGGCTTATTCGCCCTCCTTGCCATGGCTCAGGTCCGAGCCGTATTTGCGCCTGAAGCGGGTGGAGGAGAACTTCTCCAGCTTCCACTGGGGGATCCCGCACTTCTCGCATACCTGGTGGTACATCTTGTTGCGCAGCCAGCGGGCGGCCCGGCTGTTGCGGGAGTTGAAGATCCTGAAGTGCTTGCCGCAGTGGGTGGTGATCTCGGCGGTGTTGCCGCTCTTCACCACGGACTTGATGCCGTGAAGCACGCCCTTCCTGGAGGGCCACAGCTTGATCTTGTCGATCAGGAGAAATAGCTCCACCCGCTTGCGGTAGTAGCGGGGCGCATAGTCTTTCTTTCTCTTTTCCTTCTCATCATCCACGATCGTTCCTCTTTCCCCGGTCCTACCGCTGCTGCGGGGATTCATCGGTGCATTCGCTTGGGCCCGCCTTCCGGGCAAAGCGCGGGGACCGACGCTCCTTCATCCAGGATAGCAGGTCCCCCGGCTGAGCCGGCTCCAGCCCGCAGGCCCCGGCGATCTCCAGAACGCGCCCCAAGCTTCGTTTCCCGCTTTCGATATCCAAATCCTGATTCGCCACCCCGGAGTAACCCAGACCCTGGGGAACGATCGAGGTCACCACGTTTGCCCCGGCGGCCAGTCGCTTTTCCAAACCTCCGAGTCCCTCCACGTCCAGGGAGGCGGGTATGAGCAGTTGCGGGCAGTTCAGCCTCAAAATCGCTATAAGCACCGCCTCCCGGTAGGGATGCGACTGCACGGCGGATAGGGGAATGCCCGGTCCGGGCACAAACTGCATGACCCGCACCTGGCTGGATCCGCTGGCAATCATAGCCCCGATGCTTCCCACCAGGGACTCCAGGCTTTCCCCGGTGCCGGTCAGAACTCCCTCCTCCACCATCAGTCCGCTACGCAGCGCCTCCTGTTTGCATCGAAGCCGGACATCGTAGTCTTGCCCTGGCCGCAGGCGGGTGAACTCATCCCGGTCGAAGCTCTCCTGATAGCAGGCGTACCAGTCCGCCCCCGCCTCCTTCAAAGCGCGCAGTCCTCTGTCCGGCACCACCCCGGGAGAGACCATCAGGGGCAGGGAGGTTGCGTTTTTCACAGCTTCCAAGACGCCGGTAAGCCGGCTGAGCTCGGGATCGTCGTGGAGCAACGGATCCTCTCCGGTGGTCAGATCGAGCAGGTGAACCCCGGTGGCGGCCAGACCCAGTGCCGCTTCGACAATCTGGGTTGTGCTTTTCCTGTAGCGTTGCAGCTGTTTATTGGAGCTACGGAAGGCGCAGAAGATGCAGTTGTTCCGGCAGTAGGTGCTGATGTAGAGAAAGCCGTAGAGGAAGATCCTCTTTCCGAAGTGCCGGTCCCGGAGCGTCCGCGCGGCCTGGAAGATCTCCTCCCTGGCACCGTTTACGTTTCCCTCTGTTGCCAGCCCCGTGCGGAGCAGCCGGAGGTTGTCCTGCCGGCTGAGGGGTCGGCCCGCCAAGGCCCTGTCCAAAATGTCACGGATCATACGTTCAGCCTGGCCCCGTTCAGATAGCTGAGGCTTCTTTTCCAGGGATTGATCGACAAGCTTCCGTGCTTCACCATCAGCATCCGCTCCAAACCCACACCGATGCCGATCCAGGGCACGTCGATCCTCCAGTCCCGATCCAGCTCGTGGGGCCCCATGGCGGTGGAGCCGATCTCCACGCTTTCGTTTCCACTCACGATATCCACCGTCTCACCGTACACCACGGAGCTTTCCCTTTCCAGCCTGTGCTCCCGCAAACCCGCCGCGGACACGACCAAGGCTGCAAGCTCCTCAAGGCGCCGCTGCCGATCCTCCAGAGGCAGCCCCATCTCCGTCAGGTTGAGCATGGTAAACTCTCCGGCGTACTGGGCGCCGGTGGTTTCCTTTCTGTAGCAGGGTCCCACTTCGAATATTCGCACAGGTCTCTCCCACAGCCGCAGCAGATCCACCAGGAGGTAGTACAGATGAGGGGCCAGCATGGGGCGCAGACAATGCTCGCCGTCAAGCCAGAAGACCTGTTTGCTCAACGGGTGCTCCCGGTCGATGGACATCCGCTCCAGGAGAGCCCGGCTCATGATGGTGGGGGTCATAACCTGGACAAATCCCTCGGCGGTCAGGGTTTTTACCAGTGTTTGCTCCAGCCGGGCCAGCTCCGGCCGCCTGAGGGAGCTTCTGAGCTCCTCCAGCCGGCTGCGATGCTCCTGGCAGAGAGT
>CAZFMD010000003.1:41837-46460 GCA_964520025.1 uncultured Spirochaetaceae bacterium | reverse complement strand
GCCTGAGGGAGCTTCTGAGCTCCTCCAGCCGGCTGCGATGCTCCTGGCAGAGAGTCTTCTCCAAAAGGAGGAAGGCCCGGTTCCGTTCCTCTGGCGACTGAAAACTCCGGGACTGCTGTTCCGTTCCGGCTCCCAGCTCCTTGAGCCGTTGCCTCTGAGTTTCGCTCCATTGCATCGAATCTTGCATTTGTAATCTCCAGCCTCTCTATCTGTTTGAGTTGTATGGGATTCGGGTCAGGTCAGCCGAGAAATCGTTTTACAGCGGCTGCCGGGATAATCCCGGACAGGAATTTGAGGCCTCGGCCAAAAAGCTCTCCGATCTCGGTAATGGCCGGCATGAAAGCCTGGCTTGGAAACTGAAGACCATCACCCGCGGTGGCGATCCACTGCCCTGCTTTCATTTCTCCAGCATTCTCTGAAACAGGTTCACCGAATTGATCTCGATATCCAACAACTTCGCTATTCTTCTCTTCGCTATGATTCCCGCAGCCGCACCGGATTTCGCCGTTATCAACCCTATTCCCAGTTTTTCCCGAAGCGGATACATCACATCTTCATCCGTCAGATCTCGCACAGACACACCCAGTTTCTCCGCAACATAGCGCTTGGCTTCGGGCAGCTTCATCTTGCGGGTCATCTGCATCCAGGCCACCAGATCTCCGGCGCCCCGCAGTCCACCCATGCCCGTTGCCATGATATGCGCGATGGGCATACCAAAGGTATCGCCTACACCCAGCTACAACCCATCCGCCTTGCCAATCAGGGCGAGTGCTTTTGAGACCCGGGTTACGCAGTCGATCGGGGTTTGAAGCATCATCGGAATTCCACAGACTCCCATACCCACATTGGGGTGCACCGAAACTTCGGCAACCTTCACCGTCTCTTTGACGAAAGTCACCGCCCTGGATAGGTTCCAGGGTACGGTTTGTGATGTGTTGACATTGACCGCCGGGCCGAAAATATCCGCCCCCGCAGCCTCAACGATCTTCACCTGCCGGTGCGGGAACATGCCCGCAAGGCGCTGCCCGTCGAAAAAGATCTCCCCGTGCATGCCCAGGACGAACTCTGCGGCCATGCCCACGATAATGGGCATGGCGGGGCATGAAGCCTTCAGCTCACGTACCGCCTGTAAAGTGGCGTAGAAATCCGGGTCTCCGGAGGAGCCGGCGGTATCGAAGTTGAGCCCCTCACAACCCACCTGGTTCAACTCCCGGCCCACAAATACTATGTCCGATCGCAGGGCCTCCGCCGCATCTTCCTGGGCCTTACGGGCTTCGGCGATCTTTCCCGCCGGCAACAGGTCGGCCGGGTTGGGGAAAGGACCGTCCGGTTGGAAGTACAGCCCCAAATTAGGCTGGGCCCCGTAGAACAGGGGGACGGTGACCGATTGAGAGGCGGTGTAGTAAGTTGTGGTCGTGTAGTCGATGATGGCCTTCACCGGCTTGAAGCTGAAATCCTCGTGGCCCATGCAGGCGGTGTCGGCGGCGGTGCTGCGTTCGTAGGCCAACAGGGAGGAAAGAACTCCCAGATCGATTCCCGCTCCTCCGTCCGCCTCGCTGCCCTGGAGATTTTCGGCGACCCCGTCATCCGTTACGATCAGCTCCTCCCCGTGGGGCACGCTAACCGCCCGCCCCGGTTCACAGAATATGTCGCAGAGCACTTCCAGCTCAGCGGCGTCCAGCTGCGGTACGGAGCCCTTGTTTGAGGCATCCTCAGTGCCCCTTCGCAGCTGTTCTCTGAGCTCCCCTACCTCGATCGAAATTCGCTCTCCGTCACCCATGCGGGTAAATACGGTGTGACTCATCCTCATCAACCTTTCCGGCCGGCGCTTCAGGCGCCTCTACGATTCTAATCGCAGGAAACGCGGCCTGTCAACAAACGAGCCCCATCCAGGGGCTTTAGGGAATTTGTTGCACCGAAGCGGGCCTATACACGGCCTGGCCGCGGTTCGCTACATCCGCGACAGAACATCCGATTCGCCTGTTCCCTCGATCAGGCAAGAGAAAGCAGTGCGCAGGGGCACAGATCAGGACGTGGATTCCGCCCCTCTGTCTACCCGCAGACGAGTCCAGCGCTTGGACAAGTAACCGCCCACCAGCAATCCCGTAAACACGAGCATGTACAGGGCGTAGCCCAACCATACGGTCCGAACATCGCTCCGGAACACTCTGAGAGCAATCAAGGAGAAGCCGAGGGTGAAGGCGGCATTACAGGCCGCATCGGAGATGAATACGAAGCTGCTCCATCCGTTGTGAGTAAAGATCATTTCGATGGAATGGCCGAATATGCCCAGCAGGAAGAACACTGAAAAAAACTTCAACGCCCGGGTACCGGCGGCAAGGGTATCGATCTCGCTATTAAAGACTCTTACGATCAGAGCGGGGGTGAAGCGTGCCAGCAGCAGGGTGATGCAGCCGATGAGCACTCCGATTGCCATGCTCACTTTGGTGTAATGAATCGCCGCCTTGCTGTCCCCCCGTCCCAAGGAATTCCCGACCAGAATGGCGGCTCCATCTGCGAATCCCCCGGCAATGGTTCTTCCGAACAGGAAGAGGGAAAAGACAATGTGGATTGCCGCCAGATGGGCGGTGCCGAATTCGCTGACAAATCCTTCATAAAACAGGAAGATCGTGAAGGAGAACACGTACTGGATACAGAGGGGAATCCAGGTGCGGGCGATATCGACGATCAGGGGTAACCGGACACGGGCAAACGAAAACAACCTGTAGATCCGGTACTCCCGGGGGATCGCTACGATCAGAGCGAAATACAACAGCCCGGCGATCTGGGCGACCAGGGTTCCCCAGGCCGCACCCCGGATCCCCAGGGCGGGAAAGCCCAGTTTGCCGAAGATCAAAATGAAGTTGAGAATCACGTTCAGCACGTTCGTGCCGATGGTCGCGTACATCACCTGCTTGGTCTTGTTGATTCCCGCCAGAAAGCCGTAGATCGTGTAGAACAGAGCAGATACGGGTATGGACCAGCGGATGATGCGGATATAATCCATGGATAGAATCACGGTTCTGCGACTCTGAACCAATCCGGAAATGACCGCCTTGGAGGCGAAAGAGGCGGCCAGGGTCATCAGACCTGCAGCCACCCCGAAGATCAGCCCGACGTTGAACACTTCCCCTGTAAACTCAGCGGGCCTCTTGCCCTGCATCCCGTATCTGCGGGAGCAGATGGTCTGGACACCGGGCGCCACGGTCCAGGCAAAGACCCAGAGGATCTCCACGACCAGCCCCCCGATAGCGATCGCTGCCAGGTACTCGGTGCCCAGCCTGCCCACCATGATGGAGTCTGCGATGTACATGATGTATTCGGCGAACATTCCGGCCAGAAGGGGGTAGCCGAGTTTCACCACTTGTGCCACATAGCTGTCGGTTTGCGCGTCCATGATGGGAGATTACCTGTTTGCGATAAATTTTCAACGAATCATACACAAATTAAGCAGAATAAACTACGTAATCGATATATTTCTAACGATTATTCCCGATATTCGCACTCAGCGAGCAAAAAAAAACGAAAAATGCACGATATGGCTATCGATCCGCCACATCTATTATGATCTTGCCCGTTGCATGGCCGTCTTTGCTCTCCCGGAAAGCCTCCGGCGCCCTCGCCATAGGATAGCGGCTGCGCACCACCACCTTCAGATCGTTTTCCTCGAACAGATCGACCAGCCGCTGATAGCGCTCTCCATCCGGACCGACCAGGAAGGCCCATAGGTGCCTGCCGGGGGTTATCTGGCTCAAAAACGAATAGAGAAACAGCCAGATCCGTCCCTGTGTAGCGAGCAGCAGATATTCCCCGCCGGGCTCGAGGATCCTCCGGGCTTCCCTATAGGAGATGCTCGAGGCGCAGTCGAACACAAGATCGTAGCGATCTGCTCCTGCAAGGGCATCGGTCTTTCGATAATCGAGCACCCGATCCGCTCCCAGCTCCCTGCATAGCTCCATCTTGCTTGCCGAGCAGACCGCCGTGAGGTGGTCGCCAAACACCCTGCCCAGCTGGATGACGAAGTGACCGACCCCTCCGCCTGCGCCGGTCAGGAGGACCCGCCTGCGCTGCAGATCCCTGCGGCGATGGCGAAGCCCTACGTAGGCTGTGGAACAGGCCACCGGAATCCCGGCGGCGTCGGCCGGGTCCAGGTTTTTCGGCACCCCGGCCAGGTGGCCTTCCGGAACCGCCACGTATTCGGCCAAACAGCCGGTGCGCAGGGGAACGACCGAGCCGATCACCTGCTCCCCCCTGCGAAACCGGGTGACCTTCGCCCCGACGCGCACGATTGTGCCGGAAAAATCGATGCCGGTCCGACGGGGAAAACGATTACCCGTGGCGAAACGCCACTTGCCGGCCAGGGTCTTCCAATCCGAGGGGTTGACCGACACCGCCGCCACCTTCACCAGGCATTCCTGATCCGAGATGCTCGGTTCGGGCAGCTCCGTCAGATACAGCTGTTCCGGTTCCCCGTAGCGATCGTGCACAACAGCTTTCATTTTCTTCTGTTTTACCCGCTTCCCGGATATTGGGCAACCCTCGCGGGCCGTGCCTCGAAGGCCCTGCCTTCTGCCCCAGATCTCCCCCCGCCGCCTGCCATCGATATCAACGTTTGTGCGCTCC
>CAZFMD010000003.1:0-41737 GCA_964520025.1 uncultured Spirochaetaceae bacterium | reverse complement strand
TCTGCCCCAGATCTCCCCCCGCCGCCTGCCATCGATATCAACGTTTGTGCGCTCCTCCAATCTCTATGCACGAGCACCGAGGCTTCCCCTTCCGGCCCTTTGCATGAGAAACTGCACCTATGCAGATTCTCGTCTCCATCCTGTTTTTCCTGGTGATGGTTTTTCTCATGTCTCTGGTCTCGACCAACTCCAAAGGCGCACCCTGGGTGCCAACTTCCAGGCAGGTTGTGCACACCATGCTCCGGATGGCAGAGCTCAAGGCCGGCGAGGTTGTTTACGATTTGGGCTGCGGTGACGGTCGGGTGCTGATCGCAGCCGCCCGCAGGTTCGGAGCCCGGGCCGTTGGGATCGAAGTGGATGTTTCCCGCTATCTCTGGAGTGTGATCTGCGTTACTCTCATGGGCTTGTGGAAACAGGTGAGGATCATCCGGGGGGATCTGTTCTCAGTAGATCTTCGAGAAGCCGACGTGGTGTTCGCCTACCTGCTACAGGACACAAACGACAGACTGAAGGACAAGCTTCGCCGGGAGCTTCGTCCGGGAACGCGCATCATCGCCAACACGTTCGTGTTTTCAACTCTTCCCCTGGTTGCTGTGGATGAGCAGCTGCACCTGTACCTGTATCGGATAGGAGCGCCGCAAAACGAGAAGAGAGACTAGGAGGTAAGACTCTTCAGCTCTTCGATCATTTCCCGCGCGGCCCGTTCTCCTTCCGCGATCAACTCATCCAGCCTCTTGAGATCGTGATAGGCGAACCCCTCCAGCCGGGGCACGACCATGATATCGGCAACCCGTCTGGCTCTCTGCGCGCTGTTGCGAATAAGGATGTTCAGACTGCGGAAAAAAATTTCGACCAGGTTTTCCGGTCTCTTCCTGTTCACCCGGTCGGCGTTCAGATCGACCCCGACCACCACGTCCGCCCCCATTGAGCTGACCACATCGGTGGGAACGTCGTTTACCAGTCCCCCGTCCACCAGCAAGCGGCCCTCCAACTCTGTAGGTTCGAAAATTCCGGGTATGCTGCAGCTGGCCCGCACGGCCACGGCAACCGGTCCGCTGCTCAGCACCACCTCTTCCCCGCTGGCAATATCCACGGCCACGGCCCGAAAAGGAATATCCAGCTGTTCGAAGCGCCTGCGCCGCAGCAGCCCGTTCAGAGTGCGTTCTAATTTTGAGGCATTTACGATTCCGAGGGTGGGCCAGGTGGGGCTTACCAGATCGCCCCAGTCGATACCCTGGGCCGTCTCTTTTATCTGTATCCAGCTCATACCGGCACAATACAGGCTGCCGATGAGACTTCCCGCACTGGTGCCGGCGACACAGTGAATGCCGATCTGTTCTTCCTCCAGCGCCTTCAACACACCGATGTGGGCCAAACCTCTGGCCGCTCCGCCCCCAAGGGCAAGACCGACCCTTTTCCCAATTCCCTTTCGCTTCATTTGCACCCCCCGGTACCCGACGACCCGCCAAGTGTAGCCTCAAAGCTCCAAACAGCCAACCACACGGAAGGGCAGCCGATCCGCATCCCCCGGATCCAATTCGACTAGCGGCCCGATGATGTTCCAAGAGGCCAGCCGATCAGCTGCGATACCGGCGGAAATCTCCTGGATCCGGCACTCCAGATTCCTGCTCTTCAGAAGCCTCTCGAGACTGGTTGCCTCTGCCCGGCTGAAACCCTCATCCAGGGCATAACTCCCGCTCTCCGTGCTGCGATTCACGAAACAGAGCACCGGTCCTTGGGTCAGTCTTGCTCTCACTCGAAACAACTTTGCCATCCTGTCAGTACAGACGCAGAAACCACGGACAATATTGTAGTCGCTGCGCCTAAGTTCAGAATATATTCTTGACAAATAGAACAGGGCGGTATAAATTCAAATTGGTTTTCAAATATTTGTTGAAATATTAGTGGAGGAATTGTCAATGGCGAAACCAGCTTACAACCCCTTTCACATGGCCCAGAAGCAGTTCGATCAGGTGGCGGACATACTCGAACTGGAACAATCTACGCGCGATCTTCTGCGTTTTCCCGTGCGGGAGTACCACATCGCGATCCCGGTGCGCATGGACGACGGCAGCGCCCGGGTCTTTCGGGGCTTCCGCATCCAGCACAACGATGCTCGGGGACCGGCCAAGGGAGGAATCCGTTTCCACCCCCTGGAAACCGCCGATGGCGTGCGCGCCCTGGCCATGTGGATGACCTGGAAGTGCTCGGTGGTGGATATTCCCCTGGGCGGAGGCAAGGGGGGGGTGATCTGTGATCCCCACAACCTGAGTCTCCGGGAGCAGGAACAGATCTGCCGGGGCTGGATCCGGCAGCTGGCCCGGGATATCGGGCCGGTGCGGGATGTTCCCGCTCCGGACGTGATGACCAACGCCCAGCACATGCTCTGGATGCTGGACGAATACGAGACCATTACCGGGGGCAGGTATCCGGGAGTGATCACCGGCAAGCCCGTGGGCATGGGCGGTTCGTTGGGCAGAACCGAAGCCACCGGCTACGGGATCATCTTCACGGTCCGGGAGGCTCTCAAAGAACTCGACATCCGCATCGAATCGACAACCGCCAGCGTGCAGGGATTCGGAAACGTGGGCCGCTACGCCATACGTCTGTACCAGCAGCTCGGCGGTACCGTAACCTGCGTGGCCTGCTGGGATCAGAATGATCAGAAGTCCTACAGCTATCGCCGCAAGCAAGGGATCGACCTGGATCAGTTGCTCGAGATCACAGACAGATACGGTGGCATCGACAAAGACAAAGCCCAAGAGGCGGGCTACGAGGTGCTTCCGGGGGAGGCCTGGCTGGAGCAAGAGGTGGACCTTCTTCTTCCCTGCGCCCTGGAGAATCAGATCAACGGGGAAAACGTCGACAAGATACCCTCTTCGGTGAAGGTGATCGCCGAAGGAGCCAACGGTCCCACCACACCGGAAGCGGATCAGGCCATCCGCAAACGTAAAATCTTCGTTATTCCCGATTTCCTGGCCAACGCCGGAGGAGTGACCTGCAGCTATTTTGAGCAGGTGCAGTGCAATATGAACTACTTCTGGGAAAAGGACGAGGTACTGGGCAGGCTCGACACGCGCATGACAGGTGCATTTTTGGACGTATCCGAGTTGGCTCGCAGCAAAGAGCTTTACATGCGCGACGCCGCCTACGTGATCGCCATCAACCGGGTAGCCCAGTCCTGCCGGGAACGGGGTTGGGTGTAGAGACCCGACCGGGGCGCCCCCGCCCCCCTTCCAACATCAACCGCTGTGGACGTATACTATAGGTTGATATGGCCGGAGCGGAGAAAAAACCCAAAACCGAACCTGCGGAGCCTAGCTCTCCGCCGGAAGGCGTCGTACGCTTTAAGCGTAGCTCACGCAGCTCACGGCAGGCGCGCGGGGCTGCGGATGAGTTTACCTACATCGGCAAGGGAGAAACCGGAGGCAAGGCGGCGGGCCTGGTATCGATCAACTCCAGCCTGGACCGTGCCTTTCCCGGAGGGTTGTTCCAGGATATCCGAATCTCGATCCCTCGCATGACCGTACTGCTGACCGGGGTGTTCGAGGAGTTCATGAAGCTCAACAACCTCTACGAGGTGGCGCTCTCGGAGATGGAGGACGAGCGCAAGGCTCATGTCTTCCAGAAAGCCGACCTCCCACCCACCGTGGTCGGAGATCTGCTGTCCCTGATCGGTTCCATTCACGAACCCCTGGCCATCCGCTCCTCAAGTCTTTTAGAGGATTCCCTGTACCAGCCGTTTGCCGGGGTGTATGAGACCAAGATGATCCCCAACAATCAACCGGACCCGGAGAGCCGCTTCCGCAGGCTGGTGGAGGCGATCAAGGTTGTCTACGCTTCCACCTACTATCGAGCCGCCCGGCAGTACTTCAGCGCCATCGGCAGAGACATCAGGGAAGAACGGATGGCGGTGATCATTCAGGAGGTGGTCGGCTACCGCTTCGCAGATCGCTACTACCCCACAATCTCCGGTGTAGCCCGCTCGTACAACTTCTATCCGATGGGCAACGCCGATGCCCGGGAGGGGGTGGTAAACCTGGCTCTGGGATTGGGGAAGACCATCGTGGACGGGGGGCGGGTGTGGAGCTACAGCCCCGCCCTGCCCCGGGCCCTGCCTCCGTACTCTTCGATCGCGGACCTTCTGAAGAACACCCAGACCCGCTTCTGGTCGGTGTTCATGGGAACACCGAAGGAGTACGATCCGATCAGGGAGACCGAGTACCTCTATGACGGTTCCCTGGCAGAGGCCGAAGCGGACGGCACGCTCGGGTACGTGTGTTCGACCTACGATGCGGCTTCCGATCGCCTGCGCATGGGTGGCACAGCCAGGGGGCCCCGCCTGGTGGATTTTTCCCCTCTGCTGCAGGGCCGAATCGCCGCCCTCAACGAGCTGCTGCAGGAGCTGCTGAGGCTGACGGAGAAGGAAACGGGAGAGGCGGTAGAGATCGAGTTCGCACTGGCCTTCGACCCGCACCGGCAGCGGGACAGCCGCTTCGGTTTTCTTCAGACGCGGCCGATGGTCGTGGCCTCCCAGGGGGCGGTAGTGGACCTGGAGGATTTCGACGAAGAAAAACTGCTGATCTACTCCGAGCGCGCCATGGGCAACGGCGTGCTGAACGACATTCGGGACATCCTCTACCTTCAACCCGAGACCTTCGGTGCCGAGCAGACGCGGGAGATAGCCATGGAAGTGGAGCGTTTCAATTCGCACCTCATCGAGGAGCATGTTCCCTACATACTGATCGGATTCGGCCGCTGGGGCAGCGCCGATCCCTGGCTGGGCGTACCGGTACAATGGGGCCAGATCTCCGGCGCGCGGGTCATCGTAGAGACCACGCTCGAACAGATGAATCCGGACCTCAGCCAGGGCTCCCACTTCTTCCACAACATGACCTCCCTCGGCATACTGTACTTGAGCGTATCCGATCCGCAAGCATTTCCGATCGATTGGGCATGGCTCCGGAAGCAGCCTGTGATTCGGCAAAGCGAACACCTGCGGCACGTACGCTCAGCCGCTCCTCTATCCGTGCGGATAGACGGGAGGAGCGGGAAAGGATTGATCCTGGAATGAACGAAAAACCCTGGAAGCAGATCATCGACGACCTGACCGAGCGGGCCAGGGAGCTGAACTGCCTGTACCAGATCGAAGAACTTCTCGGCAACACCGATTCGGACCTGGAGGAGCTGCTGCAGAAGATCGTAGAGATCATCCCCTCCGGGTGGCAGTATTCGCCCCTGTGCCGGGCTCATCTGAATCTGGAAGGCAGGACATACGAAACCGAGGGGTTCAAAAACAGCCGCTGCTGTCAGAGCGCCTCGGTTGTGACGGAGGGAGAGGAAATCGGGCGGATCGTGGTCTGCTACGTCTCGGAGGTCGGGCGAGCCGGTGATCGGGATCCGTTCCTGCCGGAGGAACAGAAGCTGCTCAACACCATAGCCGACCGCCTGGGGCATTACCTCTTCCAGCGTAAGCTCAAGGCGGCGGTTGATCAGTGGAGCGATGCCCGGCGACAGCTCGACGTTCAAACAAAAAAACAGTGGCAGATCGTAATCGAACTGCTGGAGAAGAGCGACACCAAACTGCTGTCCAGAATCACCCGCAAGATGCTGAACTACCTGTGCTGGGTCGGGATCGAAGAGGGCAGGGAGCTGCTGCAGAGTGTCAGCCTGGAGGGTGAGGAGGGCACCGTTACGCCGAGACAGGTCAACGCCGTGGACACAATCCTAAATGACAACAAGCCAAGCCGCAAGCGGGCCATCTTTACCGAAGGCAACCTGACCCGCCAGATCTTCTCCATCGCTCAACAAAACCTCAGTGACGAGGAGATGCTGGACCTGATCCAGAGATGGGTCAAGGAAAACAGAGTGGGTTTCCTGGTCAAGACCCTCGAGAACCTGGATACCTCCCTGGGGGATCTTCTGGATGCAATCGCCCGCTATCACTTCATAAAACCTGAGGAAGTGGAAATCACCCCCTATTCCCGTCAGAACATCAATGTTCTGTTGATCCATCGCCTGTTTACCGAACAGCTGGATTTCATCGACATCGCCAAGGACTACGCGGACCTCGACGACTTCTACGATATTCTAAGACGGACGATTTTTCCCCAGAACAGCCACGGGCGACTCGGCGGCAAGAGTGCGGGACTGTTTGTCGCCGAGCAGATCCTCAAGCGTAATGCGAAGGACAATCCCGACCTGGGCCGGATCCGCCTGCCCAAGACCTGGTACGTCACCTCTGACACGCTGCAAACATTTCTCAACTACAACGATCTGGAAGAGATCCTCGAGCAGAAGTACAAGTCCATCGAGCAGATCCGCGAGGAGTATCCGAACATCGTCCAGATCTTTAAAAACTCGATGTTTCCCGGGGAAATCATCAACTGGCTTTCCGCCTGTCTGGATGATCTGGGAAAGCATCCGATTATCGTGCGCAGCTCGAGTCTGCTGGAAGATCGTACGGGTTCGGCTTTTTCCGGCAAGTACAAGAGCCTTTTCCTGGCCAACCAGGGTTCCAAGAAACAGCGCCTGGAGGGCCTCATGGATGCGATCGCCGAGGTGTATGCCTCGGTGTTTTCTCCCGATCCGATCGAGTATCGCCGTGAGCGGGGCCTGATCCATTTCCACGAGGAGATGGGCATTATGATCCAGGAGGTGATCGGCCGCCGGGTGGGACGATACTTCTTTCCCGCATTCTCCGGGGTGGCTTTCAGCCACAACGAGTTCCGCTGGTCGCCACGGATCCGGAGGGAGGACGGTCTGCTTCGCCTGGTGCCCGGCCTGGGAACCCGGGCGGTGGATCGCCTGGCCGATGACTACCCCAGGCTCGTAGCCCCGGGGCAGCCCGGGCTGAACGTGAACACCACGGTCGAGGAGACCCTCTACTACTCCCCCCGTCAGATCGACGTGATCGATCTGAAGAAAGGCGGCTTCACCACCGTTGAGCTCCGCAAGCTGCTTCGGGAAGCCGGGGAACAATACCCCAACATCGAGAATATCGTCAGCGTGCACCAGGACGGGCTCCTGCGCAGAAAGAACAGACTCTCCTTGAACTTCGAAAGGGACGAATTGGTATCCACCTTCGAGGGGGTGATCGCAGGCTCCAGCTTCGCCCGGGAGATGAAGAGCCTGCTGGACCTGCTTCAGCAGAAAATCGGCAAGCCTGTAGACATCGAGTTCGCAGTGGATAATAAAACGATCTATCTGCTGCAATGCCGCGCCCAGAGTGGCAGCGCCGATATCCGCCCCGCGGTGATTCCCAAGGACCTGAGCAATGAGAAGATCCTGTTCACAGCCCGCAGGCACGTCTCCAACGGCCTGGTCCCTGAAATCACCCACATTGTCTACGTTGATCCCGAAGGCTACAGCGGCCTGCAAACCCTGGAACAGCTGAAGAACGTGGGCCGGGCCATCGGACACCTGAACTCCCTGCTGCCCAAGAGACAGTTCATCCTCATGGGACCGGGCCGCTGGGGCAGCCGGGGGGATGTCAAACTGGGCGTTCCGGTAACCTACTCGGAGATCAATAATACGGCGGTGTTGATCGAAATCGCCCGGCAGAAGGGCAACTACGTACCGGATCTTTCCTTCGGCACGCATTTCTTCCAGGATCTGCTGGAGTCCTCGATCCGCTACCTGCCCCTGTACCCCGATGAACCGAGCGTGCTGTTCAACGAATCCTTCCTCACCGAAAGCAAAAATATACTCGCAGAGCTGGTTCCCGAATTTGCCGCCTTACAGGAGATCATCCGGGTGATCGACGTTCCCCAGGTTACCGACGGCCAGGTGCTGTGTATCGCCATGAACGGCGAAGTAGATCAGGCCATGGCCTACTTCTGCAGCGACCGAGGCCCGGTCGTGACTGAGAAGATCGGCAGAGAACAGCCGATCCACCAGAGTGGAGAGCAGTGGAGATGGCGGATGCGGGTGGCCGAACGGATCGCCGGAGAGCTGGACCCGGAACGTTTCGGGGTGAAAGCGCTGTACGTGATCGGCAGCACCAAGAACGCCACGGCCACCGCTGCCAGTGACATCGATCTGCTGGTACACTTTCGGGGCACCGAGGCGCAGAAGCGGGAATTGCTCGCCTGGTTCGACGGCTGGAGCCTGAGCCTCGCGGAGATAAACTACATGCGTACCGGCATCCGCAGCGAACGGCTCCTGGACATCCACATCGTCACAGACGATGATATCGAACGCAAGTCCAGCTACGCCGTCAAGATCGGGGCGGTAACCGATGCGGCCCGACCGCTGAACCTCGGGCGATGAGCCTCTGTCTGTTCGTTTCAGATCTCCACGGCTCCACGGACAGATTCGACAAGCTGTTCTCTCTGATTCGATCCTCGATGCCGGATGTAGTGTTTCTCGGGGGAGACATCCTGCCTTTCGGCGGTATGTCAGCGCCGACGCCTCAGGGCTTACCGCAGCCGTTCATCGAGGGATATCTCGCCAACGGATTCCGTTCGCTTCAGCGGGAGATGGAGAAAGACTATCCACTCATCGCCGTGATCCTGGGCAATGACGATCCCCGGCGGGAAGAAGCGTCGTTGCAGGAGGGAGAACGGGCGGGGCTTTGGCGGTACCTCCACAACAGGAGAATCGATTATAGCGGATATTCCCTCTATGGCTACTCCTGCATTCCCCCCAGTCCCTTCATGCTCAAGGATTGGGAGCGCTACGACGTGTCCCGCTACGTCGATGTGGGAGCCTCCACCCCGGAAAGCGGCTGGAGAAGCGTCCCTGTGACCGAAGAAAAGCTATCCACAGCCACGATCCAGCAGGAGCTGCAGCAGCTGGCCGGGATGGATGATTTGGAGCGGGCCGTGGTTCTGTTCCACGTGCCGCCCTACGGGAGCTTCCTGGATCGGGCCGATCTGGATGGGCAGAGCGTGGATGCCGCGCCGTTGGATGTTCATGTGGGCAGCATCGCCGTACGCCGCTTCATCGAACAGCGGCATCCTCTTTGTACCCTCCACGGACACGTTCATGAATCTGCCCGTCTGAGCGGACACTGGCGGCAACGGATCGGCAGCACCTGGTGTTTGAGCGCCGCCCACGACGGCCCGGAACTCGCGGTGGTACGTTTTACCCTGGCGGATCCCGGAGCCGCCGAACGCCTCCTGATCTAACCGGTTGAGGAGGTGTCGGAGAAAGGTCGACCGGATATCGCGGACAATGCGGAACAACAGCACCGCAAAAGCTTGACAACCGAGGGGTGTGCGGTATCGTAAAGGTATAGGATGCATCTAAAACACACCGACATACCACTACGCTTCCTACAACATCTACCCGAGGGAATAAAATATATCCACAGACACGGCAAGGAGTTCCTGGTGGTGGAGCAGCTGAGCTGTCCCAAACACCACAGCCTGATCGCCGACAACGTGCAAATCCACGGAGAACACTCTGTGATGATGAAGATACGCATCGGCGATCAGGAGGGCTTCCTGTTCCTCGACGCATTCTGGGGCAGCCATGCCAAGCTGTTCAGCTTCATACCCAACTTGGCGGCAGAGCATCCCTATGTGGAGGCGTTCTGCCCGACCTGCGGTACGAACCTGGTGATCGATGAGGCCTGCCCTCTGACGGATTGCGACAGCCAGCGTAGCATCCTCTTCCACCTGCCGGGGCGAGGCGACAGGATACTGGTGTGTGCGAAGCTCGGCTGCCCCGGGCATCTCATGGATATCTCGGCTCTGCCGGAGAGTCTGGCGGAAAGCGTATCCGTGATCAACTACTTCGGCGCCGCTGTCGATGATGTGTTCGAGGGAATCTGATAACCGCCACAGCTGTCAGCTAACAGCAACAACGATCAAATCCGCACCCGCGGAAAAGATAAATAATAAACATAAAAATTGGGAATGCTTATGTCTGAAAACTACGTGGTAATTTCAACGGATGAGTGCAAGGGCTGCCGTCTGTGCGTCTCCGCCTGCCCCAAGCACTGCCTGAACATCGGATCCGAGCTCAATCGTCTCGGCTATCAGTACGCCCGCTTCGAGCAGCACCAGTGCACCGGCTGCGGCTTCTGTTACTACGTGTGCCCGGAACCGGGGGCCATCACGGTGCACAAGGAGGGCAAAGATGAACGCAAATAGACGGTTGATCAAGGGCAATGAGGCGATCGTCTACGGAGCCCTGCTGGGCGGGGCTACCCACTTCTTCGGCTACCCGATCACCCCGGCAAGCGAGATCGCCCACGCCGCGGCTCTGTACTTCCCCATGGCGGGAAGGCGTTTCCTGCAGGCGGAGAGCGAGGTGGCCTCCATCAACATGCTCTACGGTTCGGCCGCCGCGGGCGCCCGGGTCATGACCGCTTCTTCCGGGCCGGGAATATCCCTGATGGCCGAGGGCCTTTCCTATATTGCGGGAGCGGAGCTTCCCTGCGTGGTCGTGGATATCCAGAGGGCCGGACCCGGTCTGGGAAACATCTGGCCCGAGCAGAGCGATTACAACGCGGTGGTCAAGGGCGGTGGACACGGCAACTACAAAAACATCGTGCTGGCTCCGAACTCCGTGCAGGAGATGTGCGATTACGCCTACCGGGCCTTTGAGCTGGCCGACCGCTACCGGATGACCGTCTTTATCCTCTCCGATGCCTACATTGGTCAGATGATGGAACCGGTCAGCCTTCCGGGGGCGGTGAAGCACGGGCAACGCAAAACCTGGGCTCTGTACGGCGATCGGGAAAGTCGGGAAAATCTGGTCACCTCGATATTCATGAATACCGTCTCCATGGGGGCTCATAACGTCAAGCTCCAGGAAAAATACGGCCAGGTTGAAAGTGAAGTCATTGAGTTCGAGGAAATCCACACGGAGGATGCCGAGGTGATCCTGGTGGCCTTCGGCATCTGCTCGCGAATCTGCCTGACCGCTGTGGAGAGGTTGCGGGGAGATGGATTAAAAGTCGGTCTGTTTCGACCCAGAACCCTGTTTCCCTTTCCCAGGCAACAGCTTGCTCGGCTGGCTGACCAATCCCGCAAGCTGGTCGTGGTGGAGCTGAACAACGGCCAGATGGCCGAGGATGTGGAGCTGGCCGTTAGAGGGTCGATACCCGTCCTGCGCTACAACTGGTACGGGGGAATCGTGCCCACGGCCACGGAGCTCATCGAACGCCTCCAGGAGGAAATCCATGATTAAGTACAGCAAACCGGCGGCTTTCTACGATACCTTCGAACGCAAGGCAGCGGGTCAGAAAGTCACTCACTATTGCCCCGGCTGCGGACACGGCACGGCCCACAAGCTGCTGGCCGAGCTGATCAGCGAGCTGGGCATACAGGACAGGACGATCCTCTGCTCTCCGGTGGGCTGCAGTGTTTTCGCCTACTACTACTTCGACACGGGTAACATCCAGTGCTCCCACGGCCGGGCCCCAGCCGTAGCCACGGGCATCCGGCGCAGCCTGGAGGATGCCATCGTCATCTCCTACCAGGGCGACGGTGACCTGGCCGGAATCGGCACCGCGGAGATCCTCCATGCGGCCAACCGGGGGGAGAATATCTCGGTGTTCTTTATCAACAATGCGATCTACGGCATGACCGGCGGACAGATGGCGCCGACCACGATCCTCAAACAGAAGACCGCCACCACCCCCAGGGGCCGATCCCTCAGCAACGAGGGCGGTCCCATTGTGATGGCGGAGGTCATTGATGCACTGAACACGCCTGTGTTTATCGAACGGGTTTCCCTGGCCGATGCTCCGCGCATCCTCAAGGCCCGGAAGGCATTCAAGAAAGCTCTGGTCAATCAAATCGAAAAGCGAGGCTTCTCCTTCGTAGAGGTGCTCTCCCCCTGTCCGGTGAGCTGGAGGATGAGCCCCCATGAAGCCCGCACATGGCTGATCGAACAGATGGAGCCCGTGTTTCCCGTGCGCAACTTCAGGGATCTGGAGCGCCCGCCGGTGGAGGCGGCACTCCAGCCACCTGCAGCCATGATCGGCGACAAACAGCTGCTGGACCTGTTCTCCACCGAGAAGGAGCCGGAGTTGGCTGCCCACAAGGGCAGAGTGAAGGATCAGTTCGTGAAAATCGCCGGATTCGGCGGCCAGGGCGTGATGTCCGCAGGGGTTCTGATGGCCAACTGTGCGACCCACGAGGGTCTGAACGCAACCTGGCTTCCCTCCTACGGGCCGGAGATGCGGGGAGGAACGGCCAACGCCAGCGTCGTGATTTCCCGACAACCGATCGGATCGCCGGTCGTGGACTTTCCCAATGTTCTGATCGCCATGAACGGACCTTCCCTGGACGCCTTCGAAGCGAGCGTCGCCCCGGGAGGCCTGATCGTCATCAACTCCTCCCTGGTAGCCGGGAAGGTAAAGCGTAAGGACGTGAAGGCCCTCTATGTTCCGGCGGCGGACATGGCCAAGGAGCTCGGTTTCACGGGAGCGGCGAATATGGTGGTTCTGGCCGTGTACCTTCACACCTCCGGGGTGTTGAGCGTCGACACCCTGAAACAGATCATTCCCGTTTCGATCAAGCGAAAGCAGTATATCGATGTGAATCTGAAGGCCGTGGAGACGGCTGTGCGGTTCTGCGAACAGAGAATCGAAGAGGGATCCGGTTGATCGTGGAGAAGTGAAAAGCCGGTAGATACAGGCTGATCATTACAATCTGCTACATCTGTGTACTGTGACCGGCATCGGGGCTGCAAACCGGCAAGGGCGGCAACGCCCCCAAAATCAACTTGACCCGTCATTTCTTTAAGTTTATATTACTTAAAGACGACAATGAAAATTTCACCAAAGCATGAACAGGAACTCTCTGCGAACCATGCAGTGGGAAACCTCATGCAGAGGTACGGGGAACTTCAAAAACAGCTCGCTGATATTGGTTTTGTCTGCAACGGTACCGTAATGTCTGTGTATCGCAAATGTGGAAAGCCAAATTGTGGCTGCAAAGCGAGCGAACAGATGCAACACGGTCCTTATCACATCTGGACGAGAAAAGAAAAAGGAAAAACGGTAACCCGGTCTTTGTCTGAAAAACAGGCCAGGCAGTGCTCTCTATATATACAAAATTTCAAAAAGATGGAGAGCATCATTGAAGAAATGAAAAAAATTTCAGTCCAGATGATCGAGGAAAAAAAATAGCTCAACTGTCAAAGATCCGTTTTCAGAAGGGGGGACGAATGAAGAAAAAGATAGGCCTGATCGTGAATCCCATTGCCGGCATGGGCGGCAGTGTTGGTCTGAAGGGGACCGACGGGGCGGCATATGAGAAGGCTTTGGCCTTGGGTGCTCGACCGGTTACTCCAGTAAGGACGAAACAACTGATCGGCCACCTCCGCGCCAAAGGACAGATACACCTCCTTACCGCTCCCGGTCCTATGGGAGAACAGCTCATTCGTGATACTGACATTCCGTACACGGTTGTCGGCAGCGTGGAAAAGACAAGTACGGCGGAAGACACCAAGAAAATCGCCGCCGAGATGTTGAATCAGGAAATCGAACTGCTGATCTTCGTGGGCGGCGACGGCACGGCCAGGGATATCTATGACGCAATTGGACTGAACAGACCTGTCGTTGCCGTGCCATCCGGGGTAAAAGTTTTCAGCGCAGTGTTTGCTCTGAATTGCAGGGCAGCGGCCAGGATGGTGGATGCATTCGTGGAAGGAGCACGCACTGTGGTGGAAGAGGTTATGGATATCGACGAAGAAGCTTTCAGGGAGAACGTGTTGGCATCGACACTGTACGGCTATCTTTCAGTACCTGCGGTCAGGGATTATCTGCAAGGAGGCAAGCAAGCATCCGGTACGGGTATATCCGCTGTTGAAAGCAAACAGACGATAGCCGACTACATCATCCGGCGCATGGAAAAGGACCTCTTATACCTGCTCGGTCCCGGTACCACCGTGAAAGCCGTAACCGATCGGCTGGGATTGCCCAAGACGCTGCTGGGCGTGGATGCCCTGGCGAACGGTGAGCTGGTCGGCACGGATATCAATGAAAAGGGAATTCTCTCCCTGATCGAGCAATTCAGAGAGAGAAGAATAGTCGTTACCCCTATAGGCGGCAATGGGTTCATTTTCGGCCGCGGGAACAAGCAGTTTACTCCGGAAGTAATCAAACAGGTCGGTACGGAAAACATCATCGTTTTAGGAACTGTAGACAAACTCAACAAGCTCGAAGCCCTGCGCATCGATACCGGCGATGCGGAACTGGACCGGGTTCTGGCCGGATACAGGGAAGTGCTTGTGGGAGATAACGAGGTTTTGAAGATGGAGGTTCTCGGTTGAGCGGGATGGATGATTTCAATCAATCCTCCATCGCTCGAGGAAAAAAAGGAGCTTCATGCTATTTCCAGTGAAATAGATCCCCAACCACTGCTATGAGCACACAACATGAGTAGAATCAAAGGCCCGCGATCGAACCGTGAAGCAAGCTCCGGTGATGCCTTGAAATGGAATTTCGCCATGGGTTTGATCCACGGTATTCTATTCACCGGCGGACAGGCATTCAGCAACCCGGACACGATTATTCCGGTGTTTCTGAGTCATTTTACCGATTCCAAGACACTGATAGGATTGTCAGCCACCCTTCTGGGCAGCCTTGGCGGCATAGGCTCTGTGTTGCCGCAGCTGTTTGTCGCTAGAAGACTGGAAAACAAGAGCCACAAAAAACCCCTCCTCATCTTCGCCATCACCATCCGCGCCTTGAGCTGGGGAGCCCTCGCGTTGACAACGTATTTTTTTGCCAGCAGAAACGACTACCTTACGATTGCTTTTCTGTTCTTTTTTCTCATTCTATTCACCTTTATGGGCGGCATCGCGGCGGTATCCTTCTACGATATCTGGGGCAAATCGCTACCTTCTCAGCTAAGGGGTAGATTTTTCGGCCACCGCCAGATGTGGGGAGGCGTTCTTGCTATCGGCTCGGGATTTATAGCAAAGCTCATATTGGGAAGCAACGAAATCGTGTTTCCCCTGAATTTTGTCCTTCTGTTCGTGCTTACCTTCACGTTGGTTAGCTTATCCTACGTTGCTCTAGGCTCGGTGAAAGAACCTGTTGAAAAAGTCTATGAGAGACGGCTGAACTTCAGGGATTTTTTGAGGAAGGCGTTTAGAATAATCGAAGAGGACAAGAACTACAGACGCTTCATTGTTGTCCAGATACTGGCGGGCGGAGCCGCCCTGGCAATGCCTTTTTACGTGCTGTATGCAACAGAGTTGGGAAAAATCGAACTGGAAACTGTTGGTCTCCTACTCTCCGCCCAAATGCTTGGCAGGGTTTTGTCGAATATCCTGTGGGCGCATCTTTCCGACTTCGTAGGGAATAAAAGAGTGATCCAGATAAGTACTCTGGCCGGATTGATGGCCCCTCTGATCGCCCTGTTTAGCGGATCCGAAACCAGGATAGCCTTCTTTGTACTGTTCGTGTTGATCGGTTTTTTCGTCTCAGGCAGGTTGATTGGAAAAACCAACTATTTACTCGATACAGCATCTTCGAAGGACAGGCCCACCTATATCAGTCTGACCGCCACTTTGACATTTCCCATATCGCTTTTCTCTTTGATCGGAGGACTGATTGTTCAACACACCTCGTACAAGGTCCTCTTTACAGTTACTCTGATTACCATGGCAGCCGGGTTCATCCTAAGCGCCCGCTTGATCGAACCAAGTAGGGGTAAATCTCTGGTAGAAAAAGAATGAAACAAACTCGGATCAGGCGTTCTCCTTGAATGCCTCGATCCTGAGCGTATCCCACAGGGCCAGAACTGCATCGTAGGCCGGACCTTTCCCGTGTTCCACGATGGTTTTTCCCTCCATGAGGGCTGCATTCACGTTGTGGTCAAAGGGTATAGCCCCGATCACCCGGGACCCCGCCTCTTCCGCCATGCGGCGTATCTTTCGGGCCTGATCGGCGTTCAGGTCTTCCTTGTTGATGATCACAAGGGCGGGAACACCGAAATGTGCCGAAAGTTGAAGCACCCGCTGCATGTCGTGGACACCGGAGATCGTCGGTTCGGTCACGATCAAGATCAGGTCAACACCTGAGACCGAAGCGATCACCGGACAACCGGTTCCGGGAGGTCCGTCTGTAAGGATCCTCTCAAAACCCTGTTCCCGGCTCAGCTCGGCCGCCCGCTTGCGGACCCGGGTTACCAGTTTGCCCGAGTTTTCTTCGGCAATCCCCAGTCGGGCATGGGCCATAGGCCCGTATTTGGTTTCGGAAACGAACCACCTTCCCGTGATGTTCTCCTGAGCATCAATCGCGTCGACCGGACATACGTGCCAGCACAGACTGCATCCCTCGCAGGCCAGCTCGTCGATTCTATAGGATTCGCCGCTCGGATCATCCGTCGGAACAGCGGGAAAGATCGCCTCGAAATGACAGCTCTCCGCGCACTGTCCGCACCCGCTACACCTGGCCGAATCGATCTTGAAGGTTTTTCCGCCGATGAAGTCGTGGGCCTCAAAAGTGGATGGCGAAAGCAGAAGGTGCAGATCCGCTGCATCGACATCGTTATCGGCCAACACCTTGTTCCTGGCTAGCTGGGCCAAAGAGGAGACAACCGTGGTCTTTCCGGTTCCACCCTTGCCGCTGATGACCGCGATCTCCCTGCACTCCGCCACCTCTGTTTTTGCCGCCCGTGTGGTTGCTGCCGGCTCAACCCGAACCGGATCTTCCTCCTGAACCGGGGGAACCGTCCCGCCAATCAGTCCTGAGACACGCCCGAACATGGCAAGCAGGCTCTCCTTGAGTTCCGGAAACTCGACGGCTAGAAGTTCGCCCCGCGAGTAGGCCTCGGCGTACTCGCGTTTGAAGGGGATCCTGCCGAGAATGGGAACACCGACGCCGTCGGCGTACTCCTGGATAATCTCATCGTTGCCGTCCGAACGATTGACCACGATACCCGTAGGCACACCTACCTTCAGGGCCAGATTCACCGCTAGCTTGAGGTCATTCAACCCGAATGGAGTCGGTTCGGTGACCAGAACCGCAACATCGCAGCCCCTTACCGCTTCCACCACCGGGCAGCTTGTTCCCGGTGAGGCGTCGATGATGTTGATCGCTTCGGGATCCACATAATCTTTTACCCGGTGCACCACCGCCGGTGCCAGGGCTTCGCCAATTTTGAGAAGCCCGTGAACAAAGGGAAACGACTGCTCGATTTCCCCTGAACCGTTCAAGTCCGCCTCCACGGTGCCGATGGAATACGGCTCTTCCCGCAGGGCACCTTCCGGACAGACGTACGAGCAAACACCGCAGGAGTGGCACAACTCATTGAAGATCAGCACTTTGCCTTTGATCACGGCGATCGCATTGTAGTTGCAGGCTTCACTGCATTTTCCGCAGCCGTTGCATCGCTCGGGGATCACTACGGGCTTGCGGACCTCAACGGAGACGGTCTCAGTGAACCGGGGGTTTACAAAGAGGTGATCATTCGGCTCTTCCACGTCGCAGTCCAGCAGCCGCACCTTCTCTCCCCCGGCCGCCAGGGCATAGGCCAAATTTACAGCGAAGGTGGTTTTTCCGGTTCCCCCCTTCCCACTCGCCACTGTTATCTTCATATCTTTTAACTCCTATCTATCGTTTCTCGACTACCTGTTCGTCTCACTCACCGTGAGCGTTTTTCATGAAATCAACGCGCTGCGGGATGAATCAGACTGCTGTCAAAACAATAGCCTCTTGCGGGCAGGCTTCTACGCATCGCCCGCAACCTCTGCAATTGGCGACTTGTATATGGGCAACGGAGCCGGCGAAAGAAACGGCTCCCGTAGGACAGACATCCAGACACATCCCGCATCCGGTACACCGATCCAGAAGAACCCGGGCAGTCAGTTGCGATTTACTTCCGCGCTGTTCTTTGTCCCGAATTCGCTCTTTCAATGCTTCGACCTGTTGTTCCATGGTTCGAATCTGCTGCTTCAGCGCCTCTACCGTCACGGATTTGTCTTGCCCTCCGGTAGTCGGTGTGCCCAAAGCACCGGATTGCTTATCTCCGCTCAGGCCTCTGCCTCTGCCCATACCGCCTCGGCCCCTGGAACCCTTTCTTGCTCTCATCTAGTCCCCCCTGCGGCGATCGCGATTTGCATTTTCTTGCTCTTCTACCCGTTCCCCCGGCAATACGGCTGATTCATGAGGATATGCCCCATTTTTCTGACCGGACACACCGAAGAGTCTGCATTCCTGATGGGCTTATGCCGGGAGCAGATATTCCCGAATCGAACCTTCCACTCATAATATAATGAGAATATTCTCATTTGACAAGACTTAAAAGCAATTTAAAACATGAAAGAGGCTAACTTACGGGGATTTTTCTCAAAAGATTTTTACTATCTTGTATTCTCTCATCATATCGCGGCTTCTTTACGATGACCGGGCGATATGGTATATCTGTTCTTGGACGCTCGGCAAACCGGTGGTGAGCACAACGGAATTACGGGCTATGGAACGGTTGTTGAGACTCCTTGGGAAACATTTCGACTTCCTGACTAGTCTCGTCGAGAGGCGTAAGGTCGGAGAGCGACTGGTGGATATCGCCGTACTGAAGGACGTGCAGCGACCCGCGTGTGCGCTGCAGTAAAGCTCCGCCTTGATCCCCTCCCCTGCCGTTCACTATGTCCCGCCGGTTGCGATCCGAGACTGAATGCAGAGGACCTGAGGCTCTGCAGTTGACTTTTTTACAGGAGAGAACTATGAACGAAAAGACGAAGATCGGAATCATCATCTGTGACCGCTACCAAAGGTGCGCCGGCGGGAAATGTTTTCGATCACTGCGAAACCGGGAGGGGGCATTCAGCCGGTACGAAGGGGGAGAGGTCGAAGTTGTCGGCTATACCACCTGCGATGGCTGTCCCGGAGGGAATGTGGAATATGCGGTGGAAGAGATGAAGAGCAACGGAGCGCAAGTAGTCCATCTTGCCACTGGATTGGTCGTGGGCTACCCGCCATGCCCATACATCACCTATTTTCACGACTTCATCGCGAAGAAGTACGGTTTAGAGGTGATCTACGGCACCCACCCGATCCCACAGAAGTATCTGGACATGCACAGGCGGCTGGGAACGTGGGATGATCCGAGTTGGAATCAGATCGTGGAACCGACCATGGCGGATGAGCGTACCCGGTTGTCTTACAACTAGAAAGATCGGGATCCCGAATTATAAGCCTCCGGGGATGGTCACGCAAACGCCTGTACTGCCTCAACCCCGACGGAGCACCAGGCCGCCCACCGGTACGCCCAGATCCCTGGCAATGACCGGGCACTTGGCCTGAAGCAGGAAAAACACTTTGGTACCCTGTTCGCTGAGGGTCTCGTAGTTCGCCTGCCCCTTGGCAATGACCAGAGATGCTTCAGCGTACACCCGCTGAAAGGGCTTTGAGCAGCACTCCAGGATCGTACCCGGTGCATCGGAGCCGGTGCTGAGCAGCTGCGCCACCCGATCAACCTCGGCCATTTGGGCATCTTCAACCGTCGCGTCATTGAGGATCGGGCCTCCCTTTACCGCATACACAACCGGCGCTTCAATACATTCGATCAGCAGACGATCGAAAACCGTCTCCCCGGCGTTGTCGGCCAGATAGAGCACCTTTGGGGCGTCAGCAAGGCTCTGCCGCAGGGGCTCCAAATCCTCAACGGCAAAAGGCTGGGAAAGCACCCGCTGAACGGTAGGCCACAGCTCATAGCTGCTGCGTACGCCCGCGTCGATGATGTTGCCGGCGATACTCAACCGCACCGCTGTCTCCAGCGGATCCTCGGCCTCCTTGAGGACTTTTCTCAGGCGAGGCAGCAGAGCCAAAGCCTCCCGAGTCGCGGTTTCTTTGAAGGAGCGGTAGGGATCACCGTCCCCCAGCTCCTGGCGTACCAAACGATGAACCTGATCACCGATTTGCGGCGGCGTGAAGGACAGGTCGATGTCCTTCAGCACCTCCAGCACGCGTTCCAGCACGACCTTTTGCTTCTGCTCATCCGCTCCCAGCTGCCGCGCCGCTTCCAGGGCCTGGCGCACAAAGCAGGAGTAACAATCTAAATATGTATGCATCTTCGAAGTCCCAAGTTAAAGTTAAGCAAGTGGTAGCATATAACGTGGCAACCCTGCAACAGGATAGCCCCCCGATCGTGGTTGAATGAAAAAAAATTTTTCGGAACGCCGTAAAATGTTTGACAAGCCGAAGTTTTGTATTATAGTATAATTAAGAATCAATGAACAAGACGAAAACCCTTACAGCCAGCTTGGAGGATTACCTGGAAACGATCTATGAGTTGGGGCGGGAAAACAAGGCGGCCCGGGCCAAGGAGATCTCGAAGCGTTTAGGGGTGAACCGCTCTTCGGTAACTGGAGCACTCCACGCACTATCGGAACGGAAGCTTGTCAACTATGCTCCCTACGACATCGCCACCCTTACGGCAGAAGGGGAACGGATTGCCGCCAACATCAGCCACCGCCACCTTGTCTTGAAGGATTTTTTTGTAAAGGTCCTGGGTGTAAATGCCTCCGAAGCCGATGACAGCGCCTGCAAAATGGAACATGTAGTTTCTGAAAAGATACTGGACAGGCTTGCCCAGTTCGTGGATTTCATACAGGTCTGCCCCCGCCTCGATGTCAACTGGATCGAGGAAACCGGCTACTTCTGCGAGCGTCCGGATTCTTTAGATACCTGTGAGCGCTGCATCAGTGATTGTCTGATCAACTTGAAAGGGAAACAGAGGAATGGAAAAGCTACTCACTGAGCTCAAGCCCGGAGAAAAGGCGACCGTGGTCTCGATTCACGGCGGGCGGGGTATCCAGGTAAGACTGCGGAGCCTGGGGCTGGTCGAAGGACAGATGCTTCGCAAGCTCTCCGCCCTGGCCTGGGGCGGGCCGGTTGTGGTGGAGGTAAAACGAACCCAGGTCGCAATCGGCCGGGGAATGGCGGCAAGAATTCTGGTGAGGTGCTAGTAGATGCGGGATATGGGTACAGAGCAACGAATCCGAAACGCCCCCCAGAAGCCTCGGAAACATCTGGAGAACGATATTCTTTTGGTCGGGCAGCCCAACGTGGGAAAGAGCGTGCTGTTCTCGCACCTCACGGGAGTGCGCACCATCGCCTCCAACTATCCCGGCACCACCGTGTCCTACGCCATGGGCAGGATGCGCGGCAAGGGCAGCACTCTGGTCGTCGTGGATGCACCGGGGACCTACTCTCTGGAGCCCCTGGATGAAGCAGCCAGGGTAACAGTAGATCTAATCGATGACGCAAAACGGATCATCAATGTCGTAGATTCGACCCACCTGGAACGGCACCTTCCCATGACCCTGGAACTCATAGCCCAAAACAAACCGATGGTGGTCGCTTTGAACATGAGCGACGAGGCTCGCCACAGAGGGATCCGCATCGACGTGGAGCAGCTCTCTGCCGAGCTCGGGGTACCGGTGCTGTCCATCGTAGCTCCCAGCGGAGAAGGGGTTAAGCAGCTGGTCGACACCTGTTTGGATTTGCAGCCGATTGACCAATCCACCCGCAACGAATCGGGCCATCCCGGCCATCATCCGCATATCCAGCATCCCTCCCCGACAGGCCGCAACAACTCTTTTGCCGAGCACGTGCACCTGAACAGAGATCGGATCTGGAAGCGGGTTGGGGAGCTGGTCGAGAAGGTCCAGACCCTCGAGCATCATCACCACAGCTTTTCCGAACGGCTGGAAGAAATCAGCATCCATCCCTTTTGGGGCAGCCTGCTCGCGTTGGCCGTGATCACAGTTTCCTTTTCCCTTATTCGCCTGATTGGGGAGTTTCTGATCGCCGGTGCCGTTGGCATCATCGGGGAACCCTGGGTCGAGCTGCCCTTCGGAACCGAGCTGCTTTTCGACAAGGTTCTCCACCCGCCCTTGATCGCGCTGTCGCGGGCCATCGGTACGGAGAGCTTTCTTCACAAGTTGCTCATCGGGACGTTGGTAAACGGGCGGATCGATTTCATGCAGTCCTTCGGGATCCTCTCATCGGGCATCTTCATCCCGATCGGCGTGGTCCTCCCGTACCTGCTCAGCTTCTACTTCGTGCTCGCTCTGCTGGAGGACAGCGGTTACCTCCCAAGGTTGGCCGTGTTTCTCGACAACTTCATGCACCGCATAGGTCTGCACGGCTATGCGATCATACCCACCCTTCTCGGGCTGGGTTGTAACGTGCCGGGAATCATGGCCACCCGCATCCTGGAGAGCCGTCGGCAGCGTTTCATCACTGCCACCCTGATATCCATCGCCGTACCGTGCGCCGCTCTGCAGGCGATGATCATCGGGCTGGTGGGCCGCCGGGGCATAGGACCCGTTTTGATCGTGTACGGAACGCTGTTCG
The DNA here is from genome assembly GCA_964520025.1 of uncultured Spirochaetaceae bacterium. GTDB lineage: Bacteria > Spirochaetota > Spirochaetia > SZUA-6 > DRHE01 > JAFGQJ01. The sequence continues at coordinate 19,461 of CAZFMD010000003.1, read as the reverse complement.
TCGTCTGGTTGTTGGTCAGTCTGGTCCTCCGTCTCACGGTCCGGGGATTTCAGCCTGAACTTCTGGTGGAAATCCCACCCTACCGGTTGCCCACCTTTCGGGCGCTGGGCACGAAGATGTGGCTACGGATCTCCGGCTTTATCCGAGAAGCGCTTCCAATCATCCTTGGGGCGATCGTGGCGGTGAACGTGCTCTATCAGCTGAACCTCTTTGCCTATCTGTCCGGGGTCGCCGAACCGGTGATAACCAGGCTGTGGGGCATGCCATCTGAGGCGGTGGTCCCCCTTCTGGTAGGAATCCTGAGAAAGGACGTAGCCCTGGGATTGCTCGCCCCCCTGGATCTCACGGTAAAGCAACTGATCATCGGAAGTGTGCTGCTGGCAATGTTCTTTCCCTGTATCGCCACCTTTGTGGTACTGTTCCGAGAGCTGGGCTTGAAAGACGGATTGAAATCCCTGGGCATTATGCTGCTGGCCGTCTTCCTCACCGGCAGCGTGCTGAATCTCATCCTCCGATAAGGCGGGGTTCACGCCGATGGAGCAGGACATCCGGCGCTGGTTTGGTGAACAGGGTCAGCGATTTCTGCGGAAGGCGGGCCTGCGATCCGGTGATAGCGTTTTGGATTTCGGTTGCGGCAGGGGCTGCTACACGATTCCGGCGGCCGAAGTGGTCGGCAGTGACGGCGTTGTTTACGCCTTGGACAGAGACAAATATTCCCTCTCGGAACTGAACCGGGAGGCCTCCTCCCGGGATCTGCACAACATTGTCCCCGTGCATTCCATCGAACAGATGACAAAAACTCTGGGCGCCAGAACCTTCGACGTTGTTCTGCTGTACGACGTGATCCACCACTACTATTTTACCAGAAAGCAGAGGGATGACCTGATTACGAGCCTGGCCTCGATAGTCTCCCCGGATGGGATCCTATCGATCTTTCCGCAACACATGTCTATAGGGCAGCTCGAGGGACTAAAGAAACAGCTGCGAACTGTGGGATTTTTGCTCGAAACCCGGATGGAAGCCGAGCTCCTTCACGACAACCGCTACACATCGGGGCGGATATACACGTTCGCCAGATCGCCAACAGCGGCCCGCAGGGTTTTCACACTCCGCTGACCGTGGGAATCAGGATACGGCGGGAGGCTATGGCGTCGTTTTTCAGCTCTTCTACAAGATCCGGCATCGTGGGGATCGGCACCGAGGAACTGGCAAATCCGGCGCCCCGAACCCTGGCGGCCCGAAGTAGCACGCGGGGATCCCCTGAAACTCGCTCCATGAGAAACAGGTGGTCCGCCGCCTGTTCTAAGATAATGATTTTCTTGAGAAGAATGCTCGAGCTCACCGCGAGCAGGTAGGTCCAGCCCCCCGGATTTCGGATCGTTTCCAGGAGCATCTGAAAAAACTGTTCGCCGTAGGTCGGCGACATCAAAAGAAGATTGAGTGCACTGGCAAAGATCAGGATCGGCCCCTGCCCTTCCATAGAGGCTGAGGCCAGATCCAGGGCTTCCTGCCAGATTTGCGGGTTCACTACATTGCAGCGAATGGAATTGCTCCCCGCCACCTCCACACCCCCTTCCCGCGAATCCATGTCCGTATCCAGAAGAATGAAAAAGTGGGAATCCGGGAAGTCCTGAAGGGAATGACCGTGCAAACCCCGGAGCCCTCTGTCGAACAGCTGAGGATAGGAGGAGTGGATCGGAATAAAGATAACCCTGCCCCCCTGTCTCAGCCAGGAACCGGCAAAGGAAAGACCGACGAAGGGTTTACCCGTGCCGCTGGGTCCGGAAATCACGGTAGAAGAAGGGACGGGAAGTCCGGAGGGTAGAAGCGAATCAAACCAGCCGATACCCGTAACAAAATTGGCGTTGTTTGCACTGGATTCCGCCTCTTGGACTCCGACGGACCTTCCGCCGCCGTTGTTTGAATCGTATGGTTTCATCTTCCTCCTCCTGTCTGTAATCCATGCCTGCTCTACGGACCTTACCAGTCTGCCAGCTCATAGGTCATGGAAGTAAGCGGAGCTTTCAGGTTCCCCAGAACCCGCTCCAGAACAACTCCCTCTCTGCGAGGCAGGTCGTATCCAAAACTCGCCTTGATCGCCAAGGTGACGAACTGTACGGATCGGTCCAGGGCGATCGGGAGGCTGTCGCCCTGAAGGAGGCTGCCCAAGACTACGCTTGCAAAGGCGTCACCGGTTCCCGGGTAGTAGGCGGGAATGAACGCGCAATCTACTTGCCAGAAGCGGCCGTCCTCCCGGTTGTATGCAACTACAGAGGAGGATTGCTCGGCTCGATCCAGGGGAACACTGGTGATGATTACAATGGAGGGACCGAAATCCGACAGGGCGATCAGCCGTTCCTTCAACTCTCCCGGATCGATTTCCGTGGCGTACTCGCGGTCAAGCAGAAAGCAGCACTCCGTGAAATTAGGCGTGATGACCTGGGCGCGCTCGACCAACCGGCGCATGCCCCGTATCAATTCGGGCCGGATAGGTCCGTACGGCTTGCCCTCATCCCCCATCACCGGGTCGATCAGGACCAGCTGATCTTCCCGAGAGAATGTTTCGATAAATCCGGAAACGATTTCGATCTGCTCGGAAGAGCCCAGGAAGCCGCTGTAGATCGCATCGAAGGAAAGCTCCAAATCCCGCCAATGCTCGATTGTGCTGCGCATATGGCTGCTCAGATCCACCATGCGGTAGTTTTCGAAACCGCCGGTGTGGGTTGACAGCACCGCCGTGGGCAGAGGGCAGACCTGAATGCCCATGGTCGATAGCACCGGGATAATCACGGTCAGAGAGGCTCTTCCGAATCCCGAGAGGTCGTGAATCGCGGCGGTGCGCGGTACCGGGGATTTCATGCAGAGGCTTGCTTTCTCGCAAATGCTCGGAGGAAGAATTTCTTGCCGTCGTAGGCCGTCTGCACTAGCAATCCGCTGTCAAGCAGATTCTGTACCACGGACCAATCGGCCCCGGTTCTGCCGAGCAGCTGCTCAACGGCCTGTTCCTGCATTGGGTGGACGGCGGTTATACTCAACAGGTCCTCCTCGGGATTTCCCGAAGAGGCGAAGGCGTTGCCCTCGTAGCCGATGAGATGCTCCACCCGTTCGACCTCCCTGCCTAGGATCCGATGAGCCCTGGCCACAGCCTGTTCACCCGGAGCAAGCACCCAACTCTCCGCCGGAGGCCGGGTCGGAATGGATATGTAGGAGGCATGAGGAGCGAGCCGGGCAAGGAAGGAAGCGATCTCATTGAGCTCATCGTCCCCGTCGTTGAGGCCTGCAATAAGCATGGTTTCGGTAACCAAGGTTCCCGCATAGCCGTTGCGAAACTCCAGCATCCCCTCGAGAATGCCCTGCAGGCGCAGACGCCTATGGGGCCGGTTGACCTTTTTCCACGTATTTTCCCTCACCGAATCTATCTTGAGAGAAACCCAGTCGGCGCTGTGTAGAGCCGCGCGCACATTCTCACGTTCGATAAGGGTGGCGTTTGTAATCACGGCGATCCTGGTCCCCAACGGCTTCAGCTGCTCAATCGCTTCTCCGATGTGAAGATCAAGAGTGGGCTCGCCATCAGGAACGAAGGTCAGATAATCGGCGGTGATCTCGGATTCGGCGACCTTTTCTGAAACTGCGCGCACAACGGCCTCCGGTGCGTAGAAGGCGGAAGGCTCTACCTGGAAGCGCAGGGTACGCCCCACCTGGCAGTACACGCAGGAGTAAGGACACACCTTGTGGGGAATGTTGTTAATCCCCAGGCTGCGGCCCAGCCGCCTGGAGGGAACCGGCCCGAAGGCAATCCTGATGGGTGTCTCTCTGTTTTTTGCCGAATCATCCTGCACTGTATTCATAGGTGTTCTCCTGTCCTGTCGCTTGCCGCTTTATTTCTCGAAATATCCTCACGAACTCCTCATTCTCATCCGGCGTGCCCACGCTCAACCGTATAAATCCGGCACCGAGCTGGCGAGAAACGTCCATGACGAGGATTCCCCGATCCGTCAGCTCTTCGACCAGATCCGGTATCTTTGATCTGAGGAGCAGAAAATTGGTGCTGCTCGGATAAACCCGGGCTTCCAGGATCTCCAATTCTCTCGACAACTTCTCCCGCTCTTCCATGATGCGCTGAACGTTCTTCCACATGTAATCCGGATGCAGCAGCGCCTCGGTGGCCGCCTGCAGGCTCGGCTGGGGCAGGAAGGCAATCGAAGGGCATAATGTATCGAAGAATGCCTCTCCGGCTATCATATAGCCGACCCGCACGCCGGCCAGCCCGAAGGCCTTGTCCAGTGTGCGGGTCAATGCCAAATTGGCATGGGCTTCAACCATGCCCGCGAAGGACAAACCGGAAAACTCGAAGTATGCCTCATCCACGACCAGGAGCGTGTCCGGTCGAGCGAGAATGAGCTCTACCAATTCTCTGTCCAGAACGAGCCTACCGGTCGGATTGTTGGGGTTGTCGAGAATCACCAGGCTCGGCTCTTCCAGTTCCTCCAGCAGAGGCTCGCGTGCCAGGGTGAACTCCGGCCGGCTCAGCCGGACGCTGACGAACTTGCGGGCGAAACGCCTGGCCACCGATGCGGTGGGAAGAAAAGTCGGGCTGGCCATCACGACCTTTCTCCTGCCGGCGAAGCACAGCACTATCTCCCGCAGCAGGAGATCCGAGCCCGGGGCGATCACGATCTTCTCCCGTCTTACCCCGGTATACTGGGCCAGCAGAACGGCGAGTCGTTGTAGAGCGTCCGTATCCGCGTACCGATTCAAGCTCCTGAGGCCCTGTTCAGCGGCTCTGACGAGATTCTCCGGAGGGGAATAGGGCATCTCATTCAAATCGAGCTTGAGCCATCGCCTCACGCATGCACCTCCATTTCAGTGTCGAAATTGTTTAGACGCCCGAGCCCGCGTGCCTTAAGGATAAACTCGTTGGTCCTGAACATACCGATGCAAACGCCGTGCCACCACGAACGGATCGAGCCGTGGGAAGCGGGATTTGCAGTAGAGCTTTAGCTGCTATAGAGTTACGAGAGGCGGTGATATCGACGAAGCTGCCTCTGTTCTCCACTGCCGGGGAATATCATTGCATTTTGCACTAGTTTCCGCCGCCTGAATCAAGGTTTCCTTTGGTAGAAACACCGGGGGTAGCCCCGCTGATTCGCTAGGCGGATTTATTTTCAACGCCGAGATCGAGGGTCTCCCGGATCGAAGCCAGCAGTGGAAGTCGCAGTGCCGCATCCACGAGCACTACGAAAACGAATACGTAATGGGGACCGATGTGCTCCCAGATCAATCCGCCCAGCAGGGGCGCGGGCACGCTGACCAGGCCCCGAATCAAACCTACTAATCCGATCCACCGTCCCATCTGATCCTTTGGAACGATTTCCGAAGCCATGGCTGAGCCCAGAGCCGTAGCGATACTGTTGAACCCGAAACACAGCCCGGCCATGAACAGCATCATCGGACCCCTAGAGCCGATCAGCAGCGCGGCGGACAGATAGCCGATCGGGGCGATCGCGAACAGCAGTTTTTTCCGCCCGTAACGATCCGCCATCCTCCCCAGAGGCAGGGCGAATAGCAGGGGCGCGATACTGATCGTAACGGCGATACCGGCTAGCTGAAGCTCGGCAGCACCTTTGATCTGATGGGCAAAAAGGGGCATGTAGGGCTTAGCCATGGCCCAGGGTATATCCATGAGGGCAAGCATTACCAGAACCCGGATCAGCACCGGCCTGCCCCTGAAAATCTCGGAAAAGTCGGACAGCCGCAGCCTGCCCCTGCTCACGGTGTCTGATTCCGGTTCCCGGACGAACAGCAGCAGAAGCGCCATTATGAGACCGAAGAAGGCAAGCTGGATGAAATACAGCGGGCGAATACCGGCGACATTGATTCCCCCTGACAGCGTGACCAGCCAGGCTGCCAGCAAGGGGGTGAGCAGGCTGAGGGTGGAGGAGAGGGTTCTGCACAGACCCCTGGCTGTTGCCCTCTCCTCATTACGCAGCTCTCTGGCTCCGATGACTGTACAGGAGGTGCAGGTGATGCGCATGCCCATGTAGAGAAAACCGATTCCTGCATACAGCAGACGCCAACCGGGGGCAAGAGCGTAGCACAACGCCGAGAGCAGAAGCAGCAGGGTTCCGGCCAGGAGAACCTTCTTGAGGCTGTAGCGATCGATCAGCCATCCGGCCGGTACGGTGACCAGGGCTGCGACCGCGTTGCCCACGCTGAGCACGGATCCAAGTTGCACCGGATCTGCTCCCAGAGCCACCGCATAAATCGAGTTGTACTGATTTGTCAAATTCACGCCCAGGGCGTGAAGAGCCCGACGGACGAGCATGATCTTGAAGTTCCGGGTCTGGCGCCGGACAAACGCCCCGGCTCGGTAAAGTAATGTTCGTAAGGAAGCCATCATTCAGTCTTTCTGCTTTTGCGTATATTACCAGTGCTTATATTACCAAAAACCTTGCTTTTCTCTGTATCTAATTAGCTGGGATTGAAGTTCTAAGGTTCAAACATTATACTGTTATTAAAACAAAGATCAAGTGGTTTCCATGGAGGTCTTCGTATGGATGAAGTAAAGTTCCGGAGGAGCCAGAAAACCTCGACAGAATCGGAAATTTCCTTCGAGCATTGCACGATCGTGGCCTGCGGCACCCTGAGCCTGGAACTGAATCAGTTGAAAAAAAGCGGTTTCTTGAACGCCAGAAGGATCGAGTACACAAAACCGGGGCGGCATGAGGTTCCCAGGGAGCTGGAGCAGCAGTTGGTGGAGCGAATCGGCAGAGCCAAGAGCCAAAGCGAAGCGGTCATCGTCGTGTACGGAGGCAAGTTCTGTTTTATCGATATGAACGATCCTGCTCGCACCATAGACCATGTAATCGAGGAGCAGGGCAAACATATCGCCCGGATCAACGCAACGCACTGCGTGGACATGCTGGCCGACAGAGAGCAGAGGGAGCGGATCAGAAACGGAGAGAAGGTTTTCTGGTTGACCCCGGGTTGGATCATCCATCGGGACCTCGTGTTCCAGGACTGGGACAAGGGCAAGGCCAACGAGACCTTCCCCCAGCATTCTGGAGGAGCGGTGGTTCTGGATCCTGTGGGATTCTGGGATGATTACTCCGCCAGGCACCCGGAGAAACTCCTCGATTTCTCTGACTGGATGGGCATCCCCATAAGACCCCAGAATATTTCTCTCACCCGTCTCAAAACGCTGTTGAGCGAATGTGCCGCCCAGGTATACCGGACATTGGGTTCCGATATTTCCTGGAGAAAGTCGGGATAGCGTGGTTGCCGCAGAACCTGTAGTGAGGATCAGGCGGCCGACGCAGCCTCGCCGGAAGTTGCGATAGGAAGTGCGGAATATGGAAGAGAAACTGAGTTCAACCCTAGAAGATTACCTGGAAGCGATCTACCGCCTGGAAAAGGCAAAACGAACCGCTCGGGTGCGGGATATTGCTCAAACCATGGGCGTGTCCAAATCCACGGTAAGCGCCGCTCTGAAGAGCCTGGCGGGCAAGAATCTGGTCGAGTATGAGCCCTACGAGTTCATCCTGCTCACCCCAGAGGGACGGGAAAAAGCGGCAACCATCGTCTTGAATCATTACATCATCAGCCATTTCCTGCAGAGCGTGCTCGCCTTGAGCCCGGAGAGATCGGAGCGCGTCGCCTGTGAGTTCGAACACGCCGTGGATCAGAAGGTGATCGAGCGTTTCGTATGTTTCCTGGCATTCGTCGAGAAGCCCTCCGCGGACGGGACTCAACTATCGGGTGATTTCAAACGCTTCCTAAACCAGGGGCCGGAAGCCAGAATCTGCCGGAAGCTGTTCCGGGAGTACCGGGCAAGACTCGACTCCGAGCTTGACAGCCCCTGAGTATCAAACTGGAAGGTAGAGGGGCATGGCCGGGTCTGAACCTTGCTCCGGCGGGCGCGTTCATCCCCTGCAGCTGCGGCCGTCGCCTTCCGGAACATCCAGCCCCAGAGCTTTTATCTTTCGATAGAGCGTGCTGGGATCGATTCCCAGCTCCCGCGCGGCGCGGCCTCGGTTCCCGCGAACACGCCGCAGCGCTTCACCGATCAGGTGCTTTTCCATGGCCTTGAGGGAAGTGGGCCGTGCATGGTCTACGCCGATCGTGCCGTAGGGCCGCAATTCCGGGGGTAGATGGTGCAGCTCGATCCGTCCGCCCCGGCAGAGCACGAAGGCCTGTTCGATTATGTTTTCCAACTCCCGTACGTTTCCCGGATACTCGTACTCCATCAATCGGCTCATGACCTCATCCGAAACCCCGAGAATCTCCTTGCCCTGGAGGTGGGTGAACTTGGCCACCAGGTGATCGATCAGCAGGGGGATGTCCTCCCGCCGTTGCCTGAGTTCGGGTATCTCGAGGTGGATGACCCGGATTCGGTAGTACAGGTCATCGCGAAACCGGCCCTCCCGCACCAGGCGAACCAGGTCCTTGTTGGTAGCGGCCACAACGCGGACATCCACCTTGACAGGCTCGACTGAACCGAGGGGTTCGACGATCCGGTCCTGAAGTACCCGCAGAAGGCGAACCTGCATGGCCGGAGAGATATCTCCGATCTCGTCGAGGAAGATCGTTCCCCCGTCGGCAAGGGCGAAACGACCGGGCTTGTCATGGCGGGCGTCGGTGAATGCCCCGGCCTTGTGGCCGAAGAGCTCGCTCTCCAGAAGAGTATCCGGCAGCGCGGCGCAATTGACAACCACGAATCTGCCGTTTTCCCGTGGCGAGAGATGATGTATCGCCCGGGCGAACAGCTCCTTGCCCGTGCCGCTGGCCCCCTCTATCAGAACGGTACTGGAGCTTTCGGCGATCTGGGGAACCACGTCGAAGAGTTTCCTCATGGCCGGGCTGTGGCCCACGATATCCTCGAAGGTGTAGCGTTCCTGCAGTTCCTTCTGAAGCTGCTCGACCTGGCTGAGATCCTGGAAGGTCTCCACCCCACCGATAACCCGCCCGCGCTCGTCGCTGACAAGGGCGGTGGCAAGACGAACCGGGATGCGTTTACCCAGATGGTTGACGATGCTGGCGGTGGCATTGACCACCGGAACTCCCTGACTGAAGGTACGCTTCAACGCACAGTCCTTCTCGCACACGTCGGCCCGGAGGATCTCCGAACAGAGCCGGCCCAGGGCCTGCTTTCGGCCGATTCCGGTAATCCGCTCAGCAGCCTGGTTGAAGCTCGTAATATGCCAATCCAGATCAACGGTGAATACCCCCTCGTTGATCGAATCCAGAATAACGCTCTGCCTGCTTTCCATGGCCTCGGCCCTCTACCTGTCCATAATCTACTAACCGTGCATTTCGCATGTTATTCTACCCTATACTGTTGCATATTGCAATAACCTGCAGAACAGACCCGCAAACGGGATTGCGAAACAAATCCAGCTGACACCATGAATTATAGAGGAACAGACCTCGGATGCTGCATAGGGCATGCGTTTTGCATGGATTTCAGGAGAACAGCAGTGGAGGCTACCATGGCTAAGATGTACTTTCCCCAATACGCCCGGGGCCGAGGCGGAGTCGAGCTACAGCCGGGGCAGACAGTCTTACAGCACATCCGTCGAATCGGGGGGGTGGAGATAGACTCCGAGTGCGAGGGGCGGGGCGAGTGCGGTCGGGATATCATCCGTTTGGAACGGGGTGCGAGCTCCCTCAGCCCGGTGACCCCCGCAGAACGCCGTCTGCTGAACCCGAGCAAGATCGAGCTTGGGCAGCGCCTGGCCTGCCAGGCCAAGGTCACCGATTGCCGACAGGACATCACCGTGTACATCCCGAATTTCGGCAGGTACACAGTTCTATCCGATTATGCCCAAACCGAGGTGGACCTGGATCCTGCGGTGCGGCGTGTCGGCAACCGGGTGATTGCTGAAGACGGCCGGGATCTGGGACCCTACGGAGGCGGCATCTACGGGCTGGCCGTAGACGTGGGCACCACAACGCTGGCGCTCCAGGTGGTGGATCTGGAGAAAGGCGAAAACGTGGGACAGGCCATGGCCAGCAAGAATCCGCAAATCGCCTACGGAAACGAGGTGATTTCCCGCATCGGCTACACCATCGACCACCCGGGCGGACTGAAAGAGCTTCAGGAGGCGGTCATCGAGGGGATCAACCAGTCCCTCTGCGAGTGGGAAAAGTTGCTGCCCTCGCAACAGGGAACAAGCGGGCGCATCTACGAAGCGGTGATTGTGGGCAACAGCACCATGCGGGATCTTGTATTCGGCACAGATGTACGCAGCCTCGGCTTCATCCCCTTCGAAGCCGCAGATCTCTCCGCGCTCATGTCAACGGCCTCAGATATCGGACTCAACATACACCCGAAGGCGCTGGTGTACAGCCCTCCGCTGATCGGCGGGCACGCCGGTTCAGACTGCCTGGCCGACATTATCGCTACCGGGCTCTATGAAGGCGAAGATGTCGGTATGATCATCGATATCGGCACAAATGGCGAGGTGGTGATCGGTAACCGAGAGAAGATGTTGACAGCCTCCTGCGCAGCGGGCGGCGCCTACGAGGGATACCAGATACGCTGCGGGGTCGGAGCCATCGAAGGGGCGATCACGCGTTTCAAGATCGAGGAGGGTCGGGCACGCTACCAGACCCTGGGCGACAAGCATGCGGTCGGAGTATGCGGTTCGGGAGTCATTGACCTGCTGGCCGAGTTGCTGAAAAACGGCATCATGGACCGGCGGGCGCGTATCGGCAAGGATTACTGCTTCTCCGACAGCCTCTGCATCACCCAGGAGGACATCAATCAGCTGATCATCGCCAAAGCGGGGCTGCGCACCGATCAGGACCTGCTGATCCGCTACTACGGGATTCAACCGGAGCAGCTCCAGCGGGTTTATCTGGCCGGGGCCTTCGGGAATTTCATGGATATCGACAATGCGAGGGCCATCGGTCTGCTGCCCCAAATCGAAAAAGATCGTATCGTTCGTTTCGGAAACGGCGCCCTGGCCGGCGCCAGAGTCATGCTCTGCTCGAAGCAGAAGAGAGGGGATGCGGAAAATCTCAAGGGAATACTCACCCACCTGAAACCGAATGAAATAGAAGGACAGCAATTTCAGTACCTGGTGGCCGACAACATCTATTTCGAGTGACAGATGGCCAGAACCGAACCTTTCGACAAGTACGCCGAAGAATACGAGGAATGGTTTTCCCGCAATCCCTACGTCTATAGCTCCGAGCTCAAAGCCGTGGCCCACTTTATTCCCACGAACGCCGAGGGTCTTGAAATTGGAGTAGGAAGCGCAAAGTTCGCCGAGCCTCTCGGCATCAAGTTCGGAGTGGAACCCTCCCCGCGAATGCGCCTCCTGGCCGGGTCTCGGGGAATCCGCGTGGCCGACGGCGTAGCGGAGAACCTGCCCTTTCCCGATTCCCGTTTCGACTTCGCCCTCATGGTAACCACGATCTGCTTCGTCGATGATGCGGCCAGATCCCTTCAGGAAGCCGGGAGGGTGCTCAGAGCAGAAGGGATTTTCGTGATCGGCTTCGTGGACAGGGACAGCTCTCTTGGCATGCTGTACCAGCAGCGCAAGCAGCAGAATCTCTTCTATCGGGATGCGACATTCTACGGTGCATCCGAGGTGATCTCCCTTCTGCAACAAAACGGCTTTGAACAGCCGCAAACCATCCAGACCGTGTTCGGACAGATGCAAGAGATCCGCTGTGCCCAGGATTTCGAAAGCGGCTATGGGCGAGGGGGTTTTGTGGTTATCCGGGCGAAGAAGCAAGCAGCGCCGAGGGTTGATTAAAGGACCTGGTATTGCGAAAAGATCCTTGACATTTTGTCCGGTTGGCATTAAATTTATTTTGAGCATATGCTTAAAACTACGTTTGATCGGAGAGATTCTTGAGTGGCCCGTCCCATTAAACCCCGCTGGATCGGATTTAATCCGCCCAGCGTGTGTTTCATGCCGCAACCGGTAGCTGTTCAACCGTCTAATTTGACGGTATTGACCCTGGATGAGCTTGAGGCGATACGCCTTGCGGATCTGGAGGGTCTAGGCCAGGAGGAGGCGGCCCGCAGGATGAATGTTTCCCGGCCTACTTTCGGCAGAATCGTGGGACAGGCGCGAGGCAAAGTGGCCGCGGCCCTGGTCAATGCAAGGGCTATCGGCATCGAAGGCGGGGTTGTGCAGTTCCATCCTCCCTACGGACACGCATGGGCGGGCCGCAGGGGCGGCGGAGGGCCGCATGGGCATCGCCATGGGCACGGCCGGAAAACGTGGTCTTAGACCACTACACGGAGGAGGTGAGAGATTATGCCAAGAGGAGACGGAAGCGGTCCCGCCGGAATGGGTCCGATGACAGGCAGAGCGGCAGGCTACTGCGCCGGGTACGGCATGCCGGGATACATGAATCCCTACGGCGGACGGATTCCAGCGGGCGCGCCATTTTGGGGTGCCGGTAGATATGCCAGTAGATATACCGGCGGGTACCCGTACACCGCCGCAGCCGGCGGCTGGGGTGCGTACCCGGCCAACGGACCTTTTCGCCCCCGGTTTTTCGGCTTCGGTTTCGGCCGGGGCCGCGGCGGCTTTGGCCGTGGTAGAGGCCGGTGGTAGAACGCAAAAAATTGTTCTTATAGAGGAGGCAACTTATGCCAAGAGGAGACGGAAGTGGTCCCGCCGGAATGGGACCAATGACAGGCAGGGCAGCCGGATTCTGTGCCGGCTACAACGTCCCTGGATACATGAATCCCTATGGAGGGAGAATGGGCGGCGGATTCGGCAGGGGCCGGGGACGCTGGTGGGGTGCTCCCTCCCCGGCAGCTGGCTGGGGAACCTGGAGCCCGCCTTACGGCGGTTATTCGTACGCCCCCGCCCCCGCCTACTCAGCTGAACAGGAAAAGGACACACTTCAGAATCAGGTAAAGTTTTTCGAAGATCAGCTGACGGCCCTGCGAAATCGCATCGAGGAGCTGGAGGGAGAAAGCTCCGAGAGCAAGTAGCCGGATCTTCGTTCCGGGGGGAGAAATTTCCCCCCGGAACTGTTTTCCATCCCAGCTTTCGCGGCGCTGCAGCGCTCCCCAGTCGGGAGTGATAGAACCTCAGAACGCCTATGTTTCAGGCTTCTGTTTTGCCCCCCCCCTTGCGAATCAGTTTCTCTACAAGCAGTCCATTGGCTATTGAAAACAGGATCATGAGAACGGTCAGGATCGCCACGATCTTGAGACCGAAGTAGTAGATCATCACGGGAACAAGAGGGATCTTCACCGCCCGGTTGTAGAGAAAAACGGCAATCAGGGCATCCCGCATGCCTTTGGTTTTCAGTTCTCCCAGCAAAGGATACCAGAGGTAGATCGGGCCCATGGACAGGATCCCCGCGATAATCGCAACGGTCCATCCGCTCTTTTTCGCGCCCCTGCCCAGATAGCGGTTGACGATCTTGGGATTGAGCACGAGGTTGGAGAGAAAAATAAGGGCAAAGACGATCCCCAGAACGGGGAGGATCTTCTTCAGCAGAGCCAGGAATCCCTTCAGGGCCGCCACGGTTGTCTCGAGATCCCACAATCCCAGAATGATGTACAGCAGGATGACGGCAATCAGGAACAACCACTGGGCTCCGATCTTCTTGAGCACTTTACTCATGGGAAGATCCCCGCTATCAGTGCCGTCAGCAGCGCTATGGCAATGGCCATGAGACAGCTGATCCCGTTGCGAAGCAGGGCGAAACGCCTGCCCAGCATCAGACTCTCCGCAGGAATCTGAACGGTTCCGACAGTCACCCAGCTTACGACAAATGCCAGCACCGCAATCAGGCTGATCCCGCTGTTCAGCAGCTCTCCCCCGATGATGTAGCTTGTCAGGGGATTACCGGCTGCGATACTTCCGAACAGAGCGCCGACCAGCGGGTCCAGAGCCTTATTGCCTGTGAATATCCTTGCAAAGAACTCTTTCGGGATGAGTGTATTGAGCGCTCCGACCAGCAGCAAAACGCCGACAAGGATCGGAACGCTCATCTTGATGTTGTTCAGCAGACCTCTGGCGGCGCGTTTCCATCGGGACGACTCCACCCTGGTCCTCCTACCTGTCAAATCGCTCCGCGCCTCGGTACATACACAGCTGTACAGCAAGGGCGGATCGAAACAACGGCCCCCTCAGGTCACTGGGTTATATTCAGGTACTCCTTGATCTTGGCCACCAGCACGTCCGGGGCTACCGGTTTGTCGTAGAAGTAGTCCACAGGCAGCCACTGCTCATCGGGAGCGAAACGGTACGGCACTTGCTTGACTCCATGCACCGCGGTCAGCAGGACGATCGGAAGCTCCATTAACTTCAATTCCTCCCGAATCTTGCGGGCAACCTCGAAGCCTTCGAAACCGCTGGGCATCATCACGTCCAGAATAACAAGATCCGGTGATTCCGTTTGCACCTTCTGCAACCCTTCCTCCGAGTCGTAGGCAGCTGCAACCTGAAAACCGCTCTTCTCTAGTACAATCCGGGTAGTTTCTTGAAAATCCTTGTCATCATCGATAACGAGTATCTTGGGCATTTCTATCCTCCCTCTACGACATCGCCAGCAAAGCGGATTCCGCCGCATTGACGAATTGATAAGCCACGGGCGAGGCGGTCAATGCCGGATGGGTTCCCATCTGGAAGCAGGAGATGTCATCGATGGTCATCTTGTGCTGGATACAGGCACTGGCCGCGTTAACCAGCTCTCCTACGGCATGGTCTCCCATCATCTGCGCGCCGATCAGGACCTTAGTGCGCTTTTCGAAGATCAGCTTGATCTTCTGGTTTGCCATGCCGGGCATGCTGCCGGGATGGCGATTCGGGCCTTCCGCTGCTCCCGTGATCACTTCGTAGCCCTGATGCTTGGCGAAGCTTTCCGTCATTCCCGCCTCTGCAAAAGCTCGATCGCCGATGGCTGAGGAAAACACCCCGATAGTTCCAACGCTTTCCCGCTGGATTCCGAACAGATTGGAGCCTGCGATCCGGGCCTCCGAACTGGCTATGGAAGCGAGCCTCAGCTTGGAGGGCTTGCCTCCGAAGAAAGAGAACTTCTCCGTGCAGTCTCCACAGGAGAAGATATTTTCGTCGATGGTGCGCATTGTTCGATCGACCCAAATCGATCCCGTGGGGCCAAGACGTAGATTGGCATTTTTGGCCAGTTCGATATTGGGAACCGTTCCGATACCGATTACTACCATGTCCGCTTCCAACACCGTACCGTCACCCAACTTCACTCCGCTGACCTTCTTGTCTCCCTCGATCGAGACGACCTTCTGATTGGCCAGGATCTTCACACCCCGCTCCTTGAGGAGCTTTTCCGCCTCTTCGCAGAACTCTTCATCGAAGGCCAGCTGAAGACAATGGGGGAGAAGCTCGCAGATCGTCACATCCAGATTCCCTATTTTGTTCATCTCATCCGACATCTCCACCCCGATAAATCCACCTCCGATTACCACTACCTTCTTGGAGCTCTTCAGCTTCTCCTGCATGGCGCCGAGGCGATCTACATCCTTGAACACCGGATATACGTTTTCTTTTTCAAAACCGGGGATGGGCGGCATCATCGGCAGAGAACCTGTCGCGATAATGAGCTTGTCATAAACGATTTCTTCCCCGCCCTTGGTCTTCAAGCTGCGTTTTTCCCGATTGATTTCCGTGACCTCATCGATCAGAAAGTCGACTTTATTCTTCTCCAGAGGCGTGTCCGGTATCAGGTTCTTCTGGGCACTGCCAACCGTCCCGAAAATGTAGGGTATACCGCAGGGGATTGGTACCAACTTCTCTTTGCGGATCAGCGTGATCTTCTTGTCCGGGTAGTGCCTTCGGGCCGTGATTGCAGCAGTCAACCCTGCAGCGCTGCCCCCGACAATTGCTACGTCTGTTTTCTTCATTCCGATTCTCCTCCTGATGTTACGGTCTTGCCGAACGCAATGATTTTGAGCCCATTATAGTGAGAATATTCTCGATTTACAACAGGAATTCCCCTGTTTTTGGAGGAAAATTTTAGATTTTCTGCTTCAGGTGTTCGTCGAATCAGCCCGCCCGGGCCTGGGCCCGAAGGTGTTGCAGAACACCTCCAAAACCATAGACAGTGGCGCCGACCACGGCGATTGTGCCGACCACTGACAGGAAACGGCCGATTCCCTGGAAAAAATCTGCTGTCAACAAGGTGAAGAGGATTCCCAGCAATACCGGTCCTTTGATTACCAGCAGTCCCAGCAGTGCCGTCGTGTAGGCTTCAGAAGCACTAACATCCGGCGAGGCCTTGCGCAACCACAATCCCAGACGAAACGCCATGGCCACGTAACCGAGGTAGGCCAGGAACATCAGAATGATCGAAACAAGTGGAATAACGAGAATGCCCACCACGGACACGATCAGCAGAGCCATGAGTACGGGGATTATCAATGCAGCCAACACCAGATAGAGAATGGATACCTTCCATCTGGTGGACAACACGGCACCCAAGCCTGACAGGTGAGCGCGCCCGAAGTGAACAAACAGAAACAATACGAGCAGAAACAGAAAAATCCCCAGTATCTCCATGATGAAGCGGAAGGTCGCTGCAGAGTGCTCGGAGCTCAACAGGCTGAGAAAGGGAATCTTGATGTTCGGGAGGGATTGTTTGTTGCCCCCGATCTTCGAGCGCCTGTCCGCCTGGACGTTTCCGCCCAAGGCTACGGTATCTCCGGCCACTGTAGCTCCGGATAGCAGGTTGATGTCTGCTCCGAGGGTCCAGACATCCCCCTCCACGGTGCCTTCCACCGTGACATCGCCCCCGACGCTGATCACGTCTGCCCGCCTCACCCCACGGATGGTTATGGGCCTGCCGATTCGCAGTCCCGCGGGACTCAAAAAGGACAGGCCGTTCATGGCGATCAGGAAGCTCTGCTTGCCCGCCCTCAGTGACAGCCGGACCGGAAAAAGGTTCCAGGTACGCCCCGGGCCCTGTTCTTCGGAACGCTCGAGAAATCCAAAGGCCAATCGGGCGCCGCCTTCGGTGGTTTCGAACTCCAATATACCAGGCTGAATGATGTATCGGTTCTCAATCCCCTGCTCTTGCGTATAAGCCCTGATTACCGTAAACAGGGCGAGTAAACCGATTACCGCAAACAGAATTCTTTTCACATTTTTACCCTCTACTGTCAATATCGGGAGGTCATCAGACCCCAGGCGTTGATGGGCACACCGCGGCGGCGGATTTCGAAGTGAAGGTGAGGCCCCGTGGACTTACCCGTGCTACCGACCGCCCCGATCCGCTGCCCCCGAGTCACCGTAGCCCCCCTGGCAACCCAGATCTGGCTGAGGTGGCCATACAGGGTGGAGTAGTTAATCTGGTGTCGAATCATGATGTAGTTCCCCAGCACAGAATCCTTCCCAACCACGATCACTTTCCCATCTAAAGCAGCTCGCACCGTGGTGCCCACGGCCGCGGCCAGGTCGATTCCCCGGTGAAAGTGTATCTCCTGGGTAAAGGGATCGTGGCGGTACCCAAATCCCGAGGTCAACCAACCGACAACAGGCTTCAGGAAGGCACTGCCGGTGATTACGCTGCGTTCTATCCCGGTATGCTGCACCCCCGGGAAAAACAGCTCGGTCCCGAGGCTGATCTGCGATCTCTCGATACCGTTTACCGAGTATACGACCTCCACCGGAACGCCCTTCTCCTCGCAGAGCAGATCCAGATCTTTATCGATCTCAATATAGATCCCGTCCTGGTTGGGGATCTTTATCGCCTCACCGATCTGGATCAGGTGCACTCCGCTACCCCATTCGCGATTGAGGGAGGCGATTGTATCCAAATCCATACCGAAGCGTTCGGCAATACCGGAGAGAGTATCACCGGAGCGCACCCTGTACAGCTTGATATCAATGGGCAGCACACTGAGAGAACCTCCGCCCACTGATTGTGCTTGCGAAGCATCAATAGTATTATCGGCGGATTGCGCAGCTTCTCGCGCCGGAGTACGCAAAAACCAGGCCTCCGGATAGTACAGAAACCTCTGTTTTTCCAGCTGGACGATGCGGACCTGATAGACAGATAGCCCGGCAGAGATTGCGACGAACAGTATGGCAACGAGTAAACGAACGTGCCTCTTCCAGAACCGCCAGGTGAACACCTGCAGCAGGGCTTCCACCCTGTACAAAAAACGGATGGTCAGCGTTTTCGCAGGGATAAGCAACCGTATCTGTACAACATAACGAATCCGCCGCCTCCCCGCCCCCAGGAGGCGTTGCAGGGAAAGCCGGACAGAGCGAATCGTCCTAGTGCAGATACTCGAAAGGATCAATCGGTTCTCCTCGACGAAAGATCGAAAAATGAAGGTGGCTACCCGTACTGTAGCCTGAATTGCCCATATCGGCGATCTTCTGCCCCTGTGAAACACTCTGGCCTTTCTGCACGCGAAAGGCATTGAGATGTCCATAAAGGGTCTGAAATCCTTCAGGATGCGTCAGGATAAGGTACTTTCCGTACGTTGGATTGTATCCCAACATAGCCACCTTTCCCGACATGGAGGCAATAACCGGGGTTCCCACAGGTCCTGCCAGATCGACACCATTGTGAAATCTTCGCATGCCCGTAAACGGATCGCTACGCATGCCGTATCTATCCGTGATCCTACCCTTGGTCGGGTAGATGAACAAGCGACCGAAAACCCGATTGCGCTCCATCTCACTGAGGCGCGCATTGGGAACGAACAGCTCCTGGCCGGGCACAATCACCGATGTCTCGAGATTGTTCCAATCCAGCAATTCGTTGAGTGCGATCCCGAACTTCTTGGCTATACCGCCGAGGTAATCCCCTCGCCTCACCCTGTATTTCAGACCGCTGGAGTTCGGGATCGACAGGACCGTGCCTACCTCCAGACTCCTGGCATCCTGGATATTGTTGAAGCTGATCACCGTATCCATACTAAGGTTGAATCGCTGGGCGATTCCCGAGATGGTATCCCCGCTACGGACTGTATAACTCTTAGTTGATATCGAGTCAAGAAAATTCTTCTGCGAAGCATCAAGGTCGCCGTGTTGCTGCTCGTGGGGGATGAGATACTGAATCATCGCGTTTTCGACATCTTCACTCGAGGGAAGATCGATTTCCCCCTGCAGAGGCGTCAAGAAGGACAGGCGGAATCCCAGGGGAATGAGCAGGCAAAGGGCCAGGACCGCCGCTAATATCAAATCCCCCCGGGGGATCTTTTTCAACCATTCCCGCATCGTAGCAGGAATTTTTCCTGTTCGAGAAAACGTAGGGATCTCGGCAGCCTTGGCGCGGGGGATTACACGACTGCGTTGGGAAGCCCCCCGCTTGGGGCGCCGTGTCTGCTGTACCCGCCGCCAGCTGTCCCGTTTTACTGGTTGAGATCGCCGAATCCCGGGATAGGTGAACTCCAGGATTTTGGCTCCCCCCTTCCGCTCATTCGCCGGCCGCCGGCGTTGTACTCTCTGCTGCTCGATGACTGCAATCAAACCGGTGAAATCCTCTACCTTG
>CAZFMD010000002.1:50087-51923 GCA_964520025.1 uncultured Spirochaetaceae bacterium | reverse complement strand
TGGTGAAGCATTGAATCAGGCACTTGGTTTGGATTCCGAAATGTCAAACCGAATATCTAACATCCGCCGCATTATCGCGTTTCGCAACCGTCTCACCCATGGATACGCGACTGTGTCGTCCACGATCGTCTGGGGAATCGTAACCAACGATGTCCCTGTACTGCTTTCTTAAGTTCGCTCGTTTATGGAGCAAATGTAAGCATTGCCGTCGTATTGGTAGAGGCCGAGTAAGATCCTTCGATTTTGATCATTTTGCTCAATAACACCCCTCAAACTTCGCTTTCCCATCGCTCGACACCTTCATCCAGGATCTGAGCCTATATATCAAGTCTGTTGGCCTTGGACCACTACGAGATACTTCTGTCCTGCCGGATTCGCATATGCGATCGATTCGCCTGGCAGCGATAGTTCGTGACAACCGGTTGGGGCGTATTCGGGAACTATCTGAATGGTGAATAGAAAGCGGAATCACGGCTGCATCGATTTTCAGATATTTTTTCTTGCATATGTTGCCGATTGGATTAGTGTGGTAGTGAATCCATTCTGAAAAAGGGCGAGCAGGAGGTTTGCGTGTCGATGTTTCTTCCCCCAAAAAAAGCCGCCAAGATTGATGAGGCCTCTTTGAGCATCCTGGAACGGATCGGGATGAAGATTGATCACCCGGAGGCGGTGGAGATCCTGCTGGCAGCAGGGGCAACCAGGGATCAGGAAGGCAGGATCCTCATCCCCCGTCAGCTGGTGCGGAACGCTGTGGACAAGGCGAATCGAACAGTTCAGTTGCACACCAGGGACGGCAACAAGTCCATTCTGCTCAAGAACGGATGCACCTACTTCGGGCCCGGGTCGGACGCTCTGTACAATATAGATCGCCTGACCGGACAGTTGAGATTTTCTACCCTGGATGACGTGCGGGAAAACGTGCGCATTGCCGATGCGTTGTCCGAGCTCGACTTTGTAATGACCATGGCTCTGCCCAACGATGTCGAGCACCACCTCTACCCAACGGTTTTCGCTGAGATGATCCGGAACACCGTCAAGCCGATTGTGGTGACGGCAACCGATCTGGACGATATTAAACAGATCTACCGCGTTTCCACAATTGTGGCGGGCGGGGAGCAGGAGCTTCGCGATAGGCCCTTCTTTGTCGCCTATCTGGAGCCGAACTCTCCCCTGCATGCCGATCGATCTGGTGTAGAACGGCTTCTATTCTGCGCGGAGCACGAGATCCCGTTTCTCTACGCGGCAGGTGCCAATATCGGTGCAGCGGCACCGATCAGCCTTGCCACTGCCGTGGCACAGGGAAACGCGGAATCACTATCGGGATTGGTGCTGGCCAGCCTGAAAAGCGAAAACGTTCGTTTCATAATGGGCTCCAACAGCTCTTCAGTGGATATGAGCTGCGGAAAGGTGCTGTACGGTGCGCCTGAGTGGTTCAAAACCGTGGCCATGTACGCCGACATGGGACAGTTCTATCGGCTGCCTACCTGGGGAACCGGAGGCTGTAGTGACTCGCACTGCGTCGACGCTCAGGCGGGATTCGAAGCATATGAAGGGATTCTGCTCAGCCTCCAGTCCGGGCCGACAATGGTCCACGATGTAGGTTTTCTCTCCTACGGGTTTCTCTACGACGCCCGCATGTTGGTTCTAACAAACGAGTTAATTCGCCGGGCCAAGCATTTGACTGCCGCTGTCGATGTTGACCATGAACAGGGCTCTTTTCAAGCTCTGAATGAGGTGGCTAGGGGAACCTTCGGGTACGGCAGTTTTTTGGATCACCCAACCACTGCTGAGGGATTCCGAGAGAATCTGTGGCTGCCCCCCCAGTTCCTCCAGAGG
>CAZFMD010000002.1:48480-49987 GCA_964520025.1 uncultured Spirochaetaceae bacterium | reverse complement strand
CGCTTCAAAGAAATCAAGTTCAAGCATATACTTCTGCTTGAAAACCAACTGACGAGCTGAGAATGTTGCGCTTTTTTAGGTACCGACTCAATTTCAAGATATTCTTCTCCTTTATGCTGATCATCATCATTACCACGATCAGTGCGCTTCTTATCGGATACATGCTCATCCGCAGCACTATTGACAGGGAAATCCGGATTCGCCTTGCCGACAGCCTCACCGCTTACTTCCAGGAAGTCCAGTTTATCGAAGAGCAGTGCTTACAAATCGCTGAAGAGCTGTCCTCCGACTCGGAACTCATCGCCATGCTCATGAATGGCGAGTTTAACGTCCTGGAGAAAAGACTCGTGCATTACCACCAGCTCGGCATCTTCGACATCATCGAGATCGAAGACGTAGAGGGCAAGGTTATCTTAAGAGGGCACCAACCTTCTGTTTTGGGAGATGCGAAGATCAACCAGACGATTGTGAAGGAAGGGCTGGCCGGCAGGAGCGCGGTGAGCTATGAGCAGGGCCAGTCTGGTATTGCAATACGGGCTGTATCTCCGATCGAAAACGGGAACGATATTGTCGGAGTCCTCATGATCGGATCTCTGTTTTCCAGTGACTTTGCCGAGCATATCAAGCTGCTCACAGGAATGGAAAATGGCATATACCGGGGCAACGGGAAGGTTATGTCTACATACCAGGGATATGATCATCTACCGGAGGAGGTTGTATCCCGGCTGACGACCAGTGAAACGGTGTTCCTCAGAAACGTTCGGCTCAACCAGGAATCTTCCTACTTCATGCTCAAGCCACTGTTCCTCAAGGACAGCTCCTACTGGGGAGCTCTCAGTCTGGGTGTATCCCAGCGGGGAGAAAACAGATACCTGCGCTTCTCGCAAAACTTATTGTACCTGATGATCGGGATAGGGATTCTCCTTGCCTTCGTGATCTATGTGTTTTTGGCCAGAAATATCAACACCTCGCTGGTGAAGATTCTGGCGGGCATGGACGGTTTCAATATAGATAGATTTGACAACCGCATCGAGTTAACCAGCAAAGACGAATTCAGGTTGATTGCCGAGAGCTTCAATCGTCTTGTACGAAAACTCAGTTTGTACAATCGACGAATACAGAAACTGCAGGACGATATGATCAAATCAGCCAAATTGGCAACCGCCGGTCAATTGGCCGCAGGCCTGGCCCACGAGATTCGTAATCCACTGAGCTCGATCAAGATGATGGCTCAAATTCTTCGCGAAAGATATCTCAAAGGCGAGGCGGGTAAAAACGAAATACTGACAATTCTCACGGAAAGCGAAAGATTGAATGATCTGATCAAAGACATGCTGGAGTTTGCGCGCCCAAGCCCCATGCAGTTCAGTCGTCACGACGCCGCTGAGATCGTGGATGATATTTTAGGACTGTTTAAGTACAACATAGAGCACCAGAACATCGAGGTCATAGCCGGATTGGACCGGTCCATTTCACCCCTGTACCTGGACCGGGACAAATTCAGAAT
>CAZFMD010000002.1:41647-48380 GCA_964520025.1 uncultured Spirochaetaceae bacterium | reverse complement strand
GTTCTGGGAGCCTACAATGGAAAAGAAGCGGAGAAACTGCTGCAGGAAAACGATGTGGAACTCATTTTTCTCGACTACCGGCTCCCGGGCGAGGACGGTCTCTCGGTGCTGAAGACAATTCGCTCCAAGGCACACGACGCGGATATCGTGATGATTACGGCCTACGGGAGTTTGGAGACTATTGTGCAATCCATATCTCTGGGGGCTTGCGACTATCTGGAGAAGCCTCTGGACGCCGAGAAAATCAAAATCATCACCCAAAGAGTGCTCGAATCACGGAAAATGCGTCACTACGTGCGGGTGATTCAGGATGAGCAGCTGCGTACCTATGACCTGACTCGGGTGGTTGGAAAATCCGAGGTCATGCAGAATGTATTCAAAGCCATAGGAAGACTTGTAAACAACGACATCACCGTGCTCATCACCGGAGAAAGCGGCAGCGGCAAGGAGCTTATTGCCAGAGCCTTGCACTACAACGGGAATCGCAAGAACGAGCCTTTCATCGCCGTGAACTGCTCTGCACTTCCCGCGGCTCTCCTCGAAAACGAGCTTTTTGGACATGAGGCCCAGGCTTACACCGGAGCTACGACCCGGCAGGCGGGGAAATTCGAGGCAGCTGCGGAGGGAACGATTTTTCTGGATGAGATCGGTGACCTGCCCCTATCCATTCAGACCAAGCTTCTGCGGGTGCTGCAGGAGCGGGAGTTCCAGAGACTTGGGGGATCGCGTAACATCAACCTCCAGGCCAGGGTCATTACCGCGACAAATAGAGAACTTCTAACACTCATTAAAGACGGCAATTTCAGGGAGGACCTCTTTTACCGCATCAATGTCGCTTCCATAGAGGTGCCCCCGTTGCGGGAACGCAAGGAGGATATTCCCCTGCTTGTGGAGCACTTTGTAAATGTAGCGGCCAGCAAGCTGAACAAAACTCTGCGTGGAGTGACAGAAGAGGCACTGACCATTTTGGAAAACTACCCGTGGCCGGGAAACGTTCGAGAGCTGGAGAATGTCATCCTGAGCTTGGGGATAAACTGCCAGAGTGGGATCATCCAGGCCGCAGAGATACCCCGATATCTGAGTGCAAACACTGAAGGCGGGGATCTGTTCTCTGATTTCACCAGCGTCTTTTTGAAAAGATACGCAGATCAGAAAGGGCTTCTCAAGCTGTTGTACAACTGTCTCGAACCGCCCTTGATTCGCAAGCTTCTGGCGCAGCTTGGGAACAATAAAACCGCAGTAGCCGAGCGATTGGGGATCAGCCGAGTCACCCTCATGCGAAAACTCTCCGAGATGACGCAGCAGTAAAGTTTCTGTACGGGGGCTGTACAGTTTCTTGACAATTCGGTTATTTGCACAGCTGTTTTCCGGCCAATAACTGAAATTACCAATTCCTTATAATATAAGAGTTTAAATGATAATCCTTCGTCCTCTTCCCGACTCCGGCACGATATTTGCTCACCAAGTTTTGTATATGAAAGGAGAGACGAGAAATGAAGAGCCTTGGTAGCGTTTTGTTCCGACAGCGAATCAAACTCGACGACTATATTATCACCGGAATCGATATTCTACGCAAACTTGTTCATCTGCTGTTGATCTCCAAGCAGAGTACGGATTCCGAGCAGTCGGATGAAACAGTCGAACTGGAGTTGCAGTTCGAGGACAGCTTTGGCTGTTTCCTGCAAAGCTTGGACAAAAAGTACTATCTGCCTTTCTACTGGAAAGACATGTACGAGGTCTACTCGAATCTGAAGAAGATCGTCGCGATCTTGCAGACGTATGCCACAGAGAAACGGATTTACAAAGTCCGTTTGACTTTTTCGCACTTCTTCGAGCTGGAAGATCGGATTTTGGAGAACGTAACAGAGTTCTTTCGGGAGTACCTTGGCAACCGCAAGTATGCCGGGGAGCTGCTGAAGAACAACAGGCACGAGCTCAAGAATTTTATTCGGCTCTACTATCAGGGGATCGCCTCGATCAGCCGGGAACAGGCGCAGTCCCATATCACCTCAAGGCTGTTGGAGATCTTCCTAGAAATCAATACGGTAAACAGCGCAATCCAGGACCTGCTGCAGAAGATTTTGATCGGGACCAATCTGTGACGGATTCTCTCGTCGTTGGGGCGATTTGTCTCAGCTTGTTGTTCGCGTTCACCAACGGCATGAAAGATGGCGCGAACGTCTTTGCCACGGCCGTATCTTCCCGCTCCCTGACCTTCCGACAAGCCCTGTGGCTGGTCACGCTGGCGGAGCTTTGCGGCCCTTTTCTCTTCGGGATTCCGGTGGCTCTGACGGTTGCCAAGGGTATCATTCGGGTCGACCTTCTTCCCCGGGATGTCACTTCTTTTCTCCTTGTTTTCAGCGGAGTAGCCGGAGCTCTTTTTTGGAACGGTTTCTGCTGGTTTGTTCGGCTTCCCACCAGCTCATCCTTCGCCATGGTGGGCGGACTTGTAGGGCCCGTTCTTTTCTGTTATGGACTTGCAGGTATTCCGTGGACCATATTTCTGCTCAAGGTAGTAGGGGCGCTTGTACTATCGCCTTTTCTCGGAATTTTCATCGGCGGCCTTGTGCACCGGTTTTTGGTTCGGATTCTTATAAACGCCCCTTGGAAAGCCGTCAGATATTTGAAAAAACTGCAGATAGGCAGCCTCATTGTTCTGGGCATGAATCACGGGACGAATGATTCGCAGAAAACCATGGGGCTCATCGCATTGATACTTTTTTTAAGTCATAAAACGCAGCAGATGGATGTTCCACTGTGGGCGATGGCGGCCAGTGTCGTCAGTCTGGCGCTTGGGGTTACGATGGGAGGGACAAAGATCCTCCGCACTGTGGGCTACGATATTTTTCGGGTCCGGCCTCACCATTCCTTCAGTGCTCAACTGGCCGCCTCGATGATCCTGTTAATATGCAATTTCAGCGGCGCGCCGGTAAGCACGACTCAAATCATCAGCTCTTCGGTTGTAGGTGTCGGCAATGTTCATCGGCGACAGGCTGTACGCTGGCAGGTGATTCGTTCAATCCTGTTTGCCTGGATTCTAACGATCCCGCTAGCGGGGGTGCTGTCGGTGCTGCTGTATTTGATACTTCGGCAAATTATCAGCTAAGTATTCGGGAGGATTATAATGAAGCTGTCTCTATTCCGCAAAGACAAGAAAACTGATTTCTATCAACTACTCGTGGACCACGCCAGGACGGTCTACGACGCCTATACCATTCTGGTTCGTGGATTGGAAACGGACGATGGCGATGCCGCGGAGCGCGTCTACTTTCTAGAACGTGATGCCGATGATCTGAGAAGGATCCTGATAGATCGCCTGAACCGTACATTGATCACACCTTTCGATCGAGAAGATATCTTTGCCCTGTCCCGAGCGGTGGATGAAATAATCGATGCAGCCCAGAGGACTGTTGAGGAACTGTCCATCTTCAACGTGCAGCCGGATGATGATCTGATAGCCATGGCCAAGGTTTTGGAAAAAGGCACATTGGAAATCTACGATGCCCTGAAGAACATGAAGCAGTACTCCACGGTAGCCTTGGAGCATGCCAAGAGAGCCAAGGCCACGGAAAACCAGATACATCACATCTACCTCAAAGCTCTGGCTGATTTGTTTGATAATCCGGAAAACTCACCCGGGTACATGCTGAAGATGAGGGAGATCTATCGACATCTGAACCGGTCGGCAGACAACTGCGATGAGGCGGCGAATATAATTTCCGATATCATAATAAAAACGAGTTAGGCGGTCCGAGACAGTGATACTCTGCGAAATACTTGATAACCGGACTGTGTCGAATTATTGCAGCGCCGAATCACATCCTCTATAATGGGCCTTCAAAGACAGCCCATGGATGCAAGCTTGCTGGCCCAGCTACGGGTAGCCCAACAGAACGAGATCACCGAGCACCACATCTACTCGCGGTTGGCCCGGGTGGTGCCGGATGAACAGAACGCCGCCGTACTCCAGAGGATTGCCGAGGATGAGCGCCGCCACCATGATTTTTGGAAGAGGTTCACCCGGCGTGAGGTCTCGGCGAAACGATGGAAGATTTTCTTCTTCTACTGGATCTCCAGGATCTTCGGCATCACCTTCGGGATCAAGCTCATGGAGCGGGGGGAGGAGCAGGCCCAGATAGACTACACCCGGATTACCAAGGAAATCCCCGAAGCGAAGCAGATCGTGGAGGATGAGCACGCCCACGAGGAGGAGCTTATCGGCATGATCGAGGAGGAACGCCTCAACTACGTCGGCTCGGTGGTGCTGGGGCTAAACGACGCCCTGGTGGAGCTGACCGGGGCGCTGGCCGGATTTACCTTCGCCCTGCAGAACACCCGGCTGATCGCCCTGGCCGGCTTGATCACCGGAATCGCCGCTTCCTTCTCCATGGCCGCCTCCGAGTATCTATCCACCAAGTCCGAGGGGAAGGCAGAGAGAGCCATCAAATCCTCGATCTACACCGGGGTGGCCTACATCGTAACGGTAATTCTTCTGATTCTTCCCTATATGCTGATCGCCAACTACTTCATCTGCCTTGCCTTCACGCTGGGTATCGCCATGCTGATTATCTTCTTTTTTAACTATTACATCTCTGTCGCCAAAGACTACTCGTTCAAACGCCGTTTCCTCGAGATGGCCGGCTTGAGTCTGGGTGTTGCCGCCCTGACCTTTGCCATCGGTTTCCTGATCCGCAAAACCATGGGAATCGAGGTGTGATCGGGCCGGAGACGTGTTGCAGCCTCGGTTTTTCGGCTATACTCTCCCTATAGCGCGAGAAAGTGAGGTGGCATTCATGAGAAAGACGAGGATTTCTCTTCCAGGTATTGCCCTGATACTCCTGGGCGTGTTGTTTGTAGGCTGTACCACTCCGAGCCCGACCGCGGTGGAGGAAACCGAAGAGATTCGTATCGGGGTGTTGCTGCCGCTGTCCGGACCGTTCGCCGGATACGGAGAGCCGGCTCTAAATGCCATCGAGCTGTACTTCGATGAGGTCAATCGGAGCGGCGGGTTGAATGGAAAGCCGATCAACTACTTGCTTGAAGATACCGGAGCGGATCCTGAGAGCGCCGCAAAAATGGCGAAGAAACTGATCGAGCGGGATCGGGTCCAGGCGATCCTGGGTCCTCTTACCAGCGGAAACTCCATCGCCGCCGGGGAAGTTTGCCAGAGCAGCGGGATCTCCATGATCTGCATCGCCGCTACCATGCGGGGAGTGACCGAGGTTGGGGATCACGTGTTCCGCACCGCCATCACTGAGGACTACCAGGCCTTCATCATTGCCAAGTTTGCCTTGGAGAGTCTGAACAGCCGGCGAGCTACGACCATCGCCTTTGACGACAACATTTTTGGACAGGATATTTCCGCTATTTTCGAACAACACTACAGGAGTCTGGGGGGCGGGAGCACCCAGGTCCAGATCTTGGATCCGGATCCGGGACAGTGGAGTGGCAACATCGAGGAGATTGTGGAGTTCCAACCGGACGTGCTGTACGTTCCTGGTCAGCTGGATCGTGTCGAGGAGATCCTTCCCCGCCTCAGGGAACGAGGAGTCGAAGCCGTGCCCCTGGGATCGTTCATGTGGATCACAGTGGATCCCAGCCGCAGCGCGTTTGAAGGAAGCTACTTCGTGGACCACTACTCCCCTCAGACCTATGAAGAGCAGAGCCGGAGATTCGTGGCCGCTTATGAAGGGCGCTTCGGAGCTCTTCGGGACAGCATCCCCGCCCTGGCTTACGAGTCGGCCGTGATTCTGGCGGAGGCATTTCGCCAGGCGCGCAGTCTGGATCCCGCCGAGATCCGGGGCGCCCTGGCCCGTACGGATACCGAAACCCTGATCGGTCGTTTTCGTTTCGACGATATCGGGGACCCGGTGAAACCGGCCATCATCAGACAGGTGGAATCCGGCCGGATCCGCTATGTCGTTTCGATCTACCCGGAGGTGGTGACCGAGGAGCAGTTCAAGCAGCAGATCGTGCCTGCGGTGGCGGCGGATCGGGAGGATCTTCCCCTGGTGGCGGTTTTGAACCTGGCGTTGAGCGGCATTCCGGAGCAGGAGGCGGTGATCATCGTCGATCTGATCGGAAGCGCCATGGCCAACACGGGGGCCTTTCGTATTTTGGAGCGAGGGCAACGGGACAAAATGCTCGAGGAGCTGGAGTTCAGCTACTCGGATATGGCCGATGAGGGAACCCAGATCGAGATCGGCAGACAGCTGGCCGCGGACAGGATCATCACCGGCAGTCTGGGGGCTCTGGCGGACCGCTTCATCCTCAATATCAAACTCATCGATATCGAAAGGGGAGAGACCCTGTCCGCTTCCTACCAGGTGTACAAATCCATGAATGAGCTGATCGACAATGCGGATCGGCTGGTCGTGGATCTTGTGAGCAAGACCGCATTATAGGAGTGGGAGCGGAGAGCCTGTTTTGCAATTTCGATCTTTGGTATATACTCACGCCGATTAAATGAAGTTGTTGATCACCGGTGCCAGCGGTTTTGCCGGCAATGTGCTGCTGGATCTACTAACCCGCAATCCCCTCGAGGCGAAGATCTCCGTTTTCATGCTTCCCGATGATCCCGGGGAGGCAAGAATCCGCAGCAAGGAGATTCGAGACCTCCGCATAATCTACGGAGATATTACAGACACCGAGGCGGTGGACGAAGCCGTGACAGGGCACAACCACGTTGTCCATCTGGCGGGCCTGATCTCCTACTGGGGCAGGGAGCGGGAGC
>CAZFMD010000002.1:11264-41547 GCA_964520025.1 uncultured Spirochaetaceae bacterium | reverse complement strand
AACCACGTTGTCCATCTGGCGGGCCTGATCTCCTACTGGGGCAGGGAGCGGGAGCGGCTGTTTCGGGTCAACCACCTGGGAGTGGAAAACATCGTGGATGCCTGCCTCCGCCACGAGGTGCAGAGACTGGTGCACGTGTCTTCGGTGGGAGCGATCGGAATAAAGCGGGATGGAAGCCTGGCGGATGAGGATACCGAGTTCAATTGGCCCCGAAGCTTTCCCTACATGACCAGCAAGTACGCCGGACAGCAGGTAGTGGAACGGGCCGTTCGGGAGCGTAACCTGCAGGCAATCATCCTCAATCCGGCCTCCATCATGGGTCCCGGGGACCCGATTGCCTCCACGCCCCACAACCAGTTGTACGATCGCATCTACAACCAAACCCTGTTCGGCTGTTTCGGCGGGGGCTTGGCGATCACGGACGTGCGAGATCTGGCCGAGATCGTCGTCAAGGCGCTCACCATGGGCAAAGTGGGGGAGAGGTATCTGGTCGTGGGTGCCAACGTGGCATACAAGAAGGTTGTCAAGGCCATAGGCGGCTACTTCCAAAGAAAGGTCTTTCCGTTTCGAGTGCCCGCATTTCTCCTCACCGCGGCGGGTGCGGTGATGGAGATGGTCAGCTGGATCACCGGTAAAAAACCCCTGCTGACACGTGCCTACGGGCGCTTGAGCGGCTGGTTCGGCTACTACGCGAACAGGAAGAGCCGGGAAGCCTTCGGCCACGAGTATCTGCCCTTTGAAAGGACAATCGCCGACGGTTGCCGTTACTTCGAGGAGCAGTACGGTAAAAAATGGGAAGGATGAACCTGAGCGGCCGTACCGTGCTGATCACCGGGGCGGCAAGAGGGTTGGGACGGCAGCTGGCCCTCGGCTTTGCCGTGGGGGAAGGATCCGATCTGATCCTGGTGGATCGGGACGAGCAGGGTTTGCAACAGCTGGCCGCACAGATCGGCACACGGAGCTCCGCGGCTGTCAGGATTGTGATAAAGGACCTGCTGGCCGAACACTGCGCTCAGAGTCTTTTCGATGAGCTGGAGAATACGGATGTTCTCGGTTTGGTGAACAACGCCGGGCTGACCTGCTACGGGCCCACAGCGGCGGACCGGCTCGATCTGTATCGCTCGATCATCGACCTGGATTTCCGCCGGGTCGTGGAACTGAGCCTCCTGTTCTTGTCCAGATTCAAGCGGAGGGGAGAGGGATTCATCTGCAACATAACCAGCCTGGGCTCTTTCGTGCCTATCCCCTATCAAACGATCTATGCCGCGGCCAAGGGCGCCGCCCAGAGCTTCAGCGAATCTCTCATGGTGGAAAACCGAGGGGGACCGGTCCTGATCTCCACAGTAGCCCCCTCGGGGATCGTAACGGATATGATCGCCGAAGCGGGATTGAGCCGCCACATGCACGCTCACCGCTACTCGTATCTCAGTGCGGAGCAGGCCGCCGGGCGGGTGATCAGAGGCCTGAAGCGGGGAAAACGGCTCATCATCCCCGGTTTCATCAACAGGCTGATCTACCTGGCCATCAATATCCTGCCGAGAAACTTCCTGCTCATGTTGGCCGGCAAGATATACGACTACGACAAATACGGGGGCAAAGACTGATATGCCGGGATCCGCGTTGATCACCGGTGCCAACGGGTTCATAGGCTCGCATCTGTGCGACGCCTTCTCGGATGCAGGGTACCGGGTGTATGGGCTCGTACGCAGGACCTCGGATCTGCGATTTCTCGATGACTCCAAGATCACGTTGATCTACGGTGACCTGCGGCAGATTGGGGAGATCAGGATGCCCGGGGACCTGGAGGTGATCGTTCACGCCGCGGCTCTGGTTTCGGACAACGCCTCCCGCCGGGCGTGCAAGGCCCAGATCTACGATATCACCGTCAACCTGGTGGAGTGGGCGCGCAAAACTTGTCCGGGTCTCCTCAGGTTCGTCTATATCTCCACGGCCCTGACCATCGGCTACTGTGCGGATGATATCTCCGAGGCGAACCCCGGCCGATCGGCGCAGTACGTACCGTACAACCGCGCGAAGAAGATGGCGGAAGCCTATCTGCTGGCGCGGCACCGGGAGGCGGGCTTTCCGGTGGTCATTCTTCGGCCCGGGGACGTGTATGGACCGAGAGACAGGACATCCTGCGAGTTGATGCTGCAGGCGGCGGAGCGAGATGTACCGCTGATCGTGGGCAGGGGAGACAAGCGATTCGGTTTTTGCTATCCCGGCAATCTCTGTAAAGCCGCCCTGGCCGCGGTTGATAAGCCGGCCGTCATCGGCCGGGCATACACCGTCACCAATGGGATCTGTCCGACCTGGGGCGAGTTTTTTGCAAGCCTGCAGGCCGGGGTGGGAAAGCCGCAGCGTCTGTACGTTCCGGTGTGGATCTGCATGGCTGCGGCCGTGATCATGGAGTTGCTCAAGCGCTTCATTCCCGGGTTCAAACCTTCGATCAACTACTACAGGATCCGCCGCATCACAGCCCAGACCACCTACGACTTGGGGGAAACCTATCGGGATCTGGACTACCGGCCGGATGACGGGTATAAGAGGCAGTTCCAGGCCATCGTGGATTGGTACAAAAGGGAAAGTGAGCAGCGGTCTTGATGGATCTTAAAACGGCAATATTTCACACTTCGATCTCTCCGATCTCCATGCGGATTCTGTTTCCCTATATCACCGTAGCTCTTACCGGGATGATTACTCTCTTCGGTCATCCGGCTCTGAAAAAACGCTACGGAGATGCAAGAGGTACGTGGCTGTACTTCAGCATTTTTTTTGTCCTGCTGGCAGCCGTGCCCATCCTGCTGATTGTTCTCCTGGAGACCGATCCGCTGCGGGTGTTGACCGATCTGGGCGTGTCCACTGGCAACTACAGGATCGGTCTTGTGCTGGTGCTGGTATTTGTTCCCATCAGCCTGCTGATCGGCCACATTGGATCCAAAACCCCGGAGTTGGTCGCCTGGTATCCGTTTTCCAAGCAGGCCTGCCTCCGGGACCGCTCTTTCCTGTTGTACGAGCTCGGCTATCTGCTGCTGTACTACACGGCCTGGGAGTTCCTCTATCGGGGGCTGTTGTTCGTTCCTCTGCTGGCCGGCTTGGGGTATTTCCCGGCCATGGCCGTCACCACCGCCCTGTCCACGCTGCACCACATCGGTCATCCCAAGTCGGAGATCGGGGGGGCTGTTCTCGGAGGGGTGCTCTTCAGCGCGATTGCCCTTGTGACCCGCTCGCTCCTCTATGCGGTCTTGATCCACGCCATGATCGGTGTGGTCGATGACACTTTCATCTACCTGAGAAACTATCGCAAGAGCCCCGGCCGTTGATCCTCCGGATCCGTCGAGTTTTCGCAGCTTGTTGCTTTAGAAGGTCACCTGCCGGGCCGAGCCGCCCCGCTTCCTCTTGCCGTTTTGGTGCAGCTCCGGATTGCCGACCAGCTCGTGCTCCAGCCGCTTCTGGGTCGCCTTGAACTGCGCCTCGATTTGGTAGGCAATCTTGCGGAAATCCTCGTATCCCATGTTCTCCCGGGCGTAGTCCGGGTAACGCAGGGGTTTGCAGAAGGTTGCGAAGTAGAGGGTGTCCTTGAAGACTGTGTAGGGGTACACCTCGTTCCTGCCCTTCTTGAAGTACTTGAAGATCAGCTTGTTCGGCTCGATCATCAGATGAATCGGGTAGATATCCGCCTGGGCGCCATGGGCTATGCGGATGCCCCCTGTTCTGGGTTTGACGTCCTGGCCGAAATCGACCCCGTAGCCCTTGAGGGAGTAGACCAGCGGATGGTTGGCGCGGATCAGGCTGCAGGATTCCGCGATCATCTGATCGCCATTGTCGGTATCCAGCTTGGGAAAGCCGATGTTGCGGAACAACCAGCCGGTGATCGGGTGCTTGAACGGATCTTTGTAGACCACGACGTAGAAGCTGTTCCTGGCGATGTGCGTCAACATGGGCAGGTCGTAGGTGGTGGGGTGGCTGACGATGTAGATCCGCCGGCGTTCCTGGTTGTTCTCCAGGTGATGCTCGCCCCGCAGGACGACCCGGCAGTGTGCCCGTGCCCATATGTCGGAGTATAGTTTCAGAAGCTTGAAGTAGAAGGTATTGCTCATCTAAGGAGTTCCTTGAATGTGTTGAAAGTAGAAATCGAGGCAGGACCGTATCGCCTTTTCGAGCGAGGTCCGGGGACGGTAGCCGAGCTGCTCTGCGGCTCGGCTACTGCTGAATCGGTGGGTTATCGCTCCCGACCGGATCAGCGCTTCGCTCAGGGCCCCCTCCACGGGCAGGAGCCTGAAGATGGTGGCCAGCGGGGAACAAAGAGAGGCGGGAACCGTGAAGAACCTGTCTGACACCCGCTGTTCGTACCGGCTGCGGGCAACTTCGGCCACGAGTTTCATGAAATCCCTGTAGCTGAGGTTGTCCTGCGGGCCGCCGGTTATAATGTAGGTTTCACCGGGCCGTCCCTGCACAGAGGCCAAACGAATCCCCTCTGCCGCATCAACTGCCGAGACGAAGGAGGTGCCTCCGGGCAGGGTGAGTCTCAATTTGCCCCGGAAGGTTCCCACAACCAGCCTGGTAATCGAAAGGCCGATGTCCCCCGCGCCCACCGCGGTTCCCGGCAGGACCGGGATCACGGGAAGTTCGTGCTTCCGGTGATACTCTCGGGCCAGTTCGTAAGCCGCCAGTTTTGAATCGAAGTAGACCACCCTGGATCTGCGCAAGAAGCGGTAGTCTCCCTTGATCGATGCCTCCACCGCGGCCAGCGCCTCGGCCCGGTCGCCAAAGGAAACCGGATTGCCCGGAGTGCCGTAGATCCGCTTGGTTTCCACTTCCGGGGCGCAATCGCGGCCGACAGGTCCCAGGACGTTGATCGAAGAGGCGTAGACCAGCCGCCGGATACGGTTCTGCATCACCCCCTCGAAGATATTCTTCGTACCCAGGACATTCACATCCCAGGTGCGGCGGGCGTTCTTCCGCGAATAGTCCACAGCCCCGGCCATGTGAAACAGCAGGTCCAGGTTTCGGGTTTTTTCCAGCACCTCCTCCCTGGAGGTGATGTCCAGATGCCGGTACGTCAAATCCAGCTCCCGGGTCAAGGGGTTGGTGCGCCGATGGGAGTAGAAGCACACGATTTGGTCCCCCGCCGATCGGTGCCGGTACAGAGTCTTGAGGAGGTTGGCGCCCAGAAAGCCGACGGATCCGGTTATCCCGATTCTCATCGTTTCGCTCCTCCGGCAGGGGCTCGCCTTTGGCTCAGGGAAATCACGGCCGGTAGGACAACGATCGTACCGATACAGGCGGCGGTGAGGGTAAAGGCCACCAGCAGGCCGAAGTAGCGAATCGGTTTGAATGTGGCGAAACCCAAGATCAGCAGGCCCGCCAGGATCGAGAGGGTGGTGAGCACGATGGGGCGCCCGGTTACGGCCAGGGTGTTCCTGATGACCGTATTGACATCACCGTGGCTCGATGCCCTCTGGGCACGGAACTGGATGAGGAAGTGAATGGCGTCATCCACACCCACGCCGATGGCTATGCTGGATACCATGATCGTGATCATGTCCAGGGGGATCTTCATCACGACCATAAAGAGGAGGTTGAGCATGACACCGGTTGCCAGAGGAACCAGGGCGTACAGCCCGAAGGGGATCGAGCGGAAGGCCACCGCCGTAACAGCGAGTATCGCCGCGGCGGCGATGAGCATGGATACAACCGAATCCCTCTGCAGAACGTTGGAGAGAGACAGGTAGCGGAGGATCGGCCCCCAGCGATCGACTCGGATCGCCGGCGGGATTTCCCTCTCCTGAATCCGGTCAATACGCTCCAGCAAGTCCCGCAGTCCGATTTCATCGATGAACGCCCCCTCACTGCTGTCGTAGATCCTCATGGTGATGGTGATGCTGGAGAAATCCTCACTGGCCATAAATCCGAGCATGTTCTGCTGCTCTGATGCCAGTATCTTGAGGTAGCGGGACAGCAGCAGGGCCGGGGCGCGGGTACCGGGAATGCCCTCTCCGCCGTACATGACGTGATTGAGATGTTTGAGATACTGGACAAAGGAGGTGATATAACTGATATCGGGCAGCTCGGCCAGGGCATCCTCGAAACGGGCGACTTGGCCAAGCACTTCGGGTTCGAGAAAGTAGTTGTCCCTGTTATCCGGGGCGGTAAGGCTGATCGAGATTTCCTCGAAGCCGCCGATCTTCTCCGTGAAAAACCTCATGTCCTGAACGACTTGAGCGTTTTCCGGGAAGTAGCTCATCGCAGCTGTATTGTACCGGATCCTGCGCACGGCAAAAACAGACAGCAGTGCAACGATCAGGAGGAGGGCGAGGATGAGATAGCGGCCCCTCAGGGCGGCTGCTCCGATTCTGGAGACTCCCCGGGTCAGGGGACCTTCCAGTACCCGGGTTCTCTGTGCGCTTCTTGGGGCTTTGAGCCTGTACAGCAGAGCCGGGAAAAAGAACAGGGAGAGAAGGGCGCAGGAGGCGATCCCGATACCCGTAGAGAGGGCGAACTCCCGGGTCTGTCTCATGCTCACCGCCAGCAGGCTCAGCAGGCCGAGAATCGTCGTGGCCGCGGCCAGGAGGATCGTCTTGTTCACGTGGGCGATGGAAGTGGTAATCCAGCGGTTGTCCTTCTCCCGGCTGCCTTCCTGGCGGAAGTACTGGTTGAGGATGTGTATGCTGTAGGAGCTGCCCAGGGCCAGGACCAGTGGAGGAATAACCACGCTGATCATGGAAACGGGAAAACCGACAAGAGCCATGAAACCGAAGCACCAAACCGTGCCCATAAGAACCGTGAACAGGGGCAGAAGCACGGCGCGTTTGGCCCGAAAACCGAGAAAGTAGATCACCAGGATGACCGCTACGGCCAGCAGCAGCAGGCGCGATAGATCCCGGGACAGATAAGCTTCGGTGGTCTTCATGAAGGGGATCGTGCCCGTGGTGTAGGTGCGGAAGTACGGATCCAGAGGTTCCAGGATCTCTTCGATCCGCCCCATCAGCTCGGTGTAGTTATCCGTGTTGTTCACAGGGAACAGGCAAACCAGGGTCGTGCGGTCCGGCGAGACCACCAGGTTCTCGGCTGGGGGAGTCCGGCTGATATTTTTGCGGAAATGATCCAGCTCCGCCTCATTCCGGGGTGCTCGCCCGTGCGGGGAGAGCGGTTCGATGCCCAAACGGGCGCCCGTTTTTGTGAAGGTGAGGAAGTTGAAAGGGGTAATGCCCGCTTCGACCTCGGGCAGGCGCTCCAGCTCCCGGATTGCCCTCTCCAGGGCGGCCAGTCCGTCCAGGGTGAAGAGGTCGTCGCGACGTTCGGCGGCGAATACCAGGTAGTTCTGGCTGGCACCGCCATGTTTGCGCATGATTTCAGAGATCTCTCCCTCGTCGGGCAGCAGACTCTCCAGATCCGGATCCACCCGGATCTTCACCAGAGCCGCCGCGAATCCGGTTGTTATGATTACGCTTACCACGATTACAAGCAGGGAGTGGCGGCGGACGAAATCCAAGACACTGGTGATCAGCTTTTGTTGTATGGGCATAGGCTATTTGGAAATCACCGTACTATAGATCAAATCCTTCCCCGCCGTCTACCGGGGCATTTGCAGCGGAGTGTTTGCAGCCCGCCCCGCAGTTGCGCTACAGTAGGGTAGGAGGAAGAACTAGATGATTCTTGGCGTTATGTCCGATTCTCACGACCATATGGAAAACATCGGCAGAGCCGTAGCGGCCTTTGCCGAGCGGAAGATAGGCGCGCTGATCCATGGAGGGGACCTGTGCTCTCCTTTCGTGTTCCGGCAGCTGGAGAGCCTTCGTGAAACCTGTCCCCAAATGTACGCCATATTCGGCAACAACGACGGTGACCGGGTACTGTTGACGGAGAAGGGCAGGGGCTTCTGCACCTTTCGCGACGGAGCCATGACCCTGGATCTGGAGGGGCGCAGGATCGCGGTGATGCACTATCCCGATGTTGCGGAGAGCCTGCACAGGAGCGGCGATTTCGATCTCGTGATATACGGACACACCCATCAGGTACGAGTGGAGGGCGGCGAACGCATCCTGCTCAATCCGGGAAGCTGTGCCGGCTACCTGGCCGAGCGGGCTACGGTTGCCGCCGTGGATCTGGGTAATCTCGAGGTCGAGCTGATCGAACTCGGTTGATCCTGAGCGTATGCGCGGGGGTAGGTACAATGCTGCGGAAACACCTGGTACTGTTGGTCCTGGCCGCTGTGATGCAGACCCCCGTTGCCGAGGCTGAGGATGTTCGCATCTTCGAGCATCCCCGGAACTGGGCCCATCCCGAGCAGATCCGTTTGACCGAGGCGGATCTGCTGTTCAACGATCCTTTCACCAAGCTGTTCGGCAGCCGGGCCTTTCACTTTCTCGGCCGCCTGGACAACGGAATCCAGTTCGTCATCAACGTTTTTCGCTGGGAGTACGCCTTCCTGGGCGGTTGGGGCATGTCGGTGCTGATCGTAGAGCCGGATGGAAGCACCTACATCTGCGAGCAGCGAATCCCCGATCGGGAGGTCAGCGTGGCGGAGGATCGTTTCTCCATCCGGATCGGCTCGAGCAGCTTCGAAGGAGCGGACGGCTGCTACCGGGTGCGCATCGAACAGCAGGATTTCTCCTGTGACCTGCGGGTGCGCAGCTTGCTGCCCCTCTGGCAGCCCGGGGATGGCTACGCGTATCTGAGCCGCGACCGAAAGGTGTATATGCGCCTGGGGGTACACAGTCCCTGGGCCCTCACCAGCGGCTCTATGGTGATCCGGGGCCGGTGGATTTCCGCCTCCGGGCAGTGCTACGGCGACCGCAGCCGGCATTCCTATTCGATCTCCAAGATGAGCTCTCCCACCCTGGCCTTTCGGGGATTTAGCCCGGCTGAGCAGGAGGGAGAGCAGCGCTGGTTTGTCAGCCTACTGCAGTACACGATCCATCCCAGCTACGGCTCGACAGATATTCCCATCCTGATTCTCGCCCGGGACGGGCAGTGGGCCTTCACCACCAAGGAGTACACCCTGGAGACTAGGGATCTGCGCGCCGAGGGGACCTCATCCCTGGCCTTCCCGCATTGCTACCAGCTCAGGGCCTCGGGCAACGGCTACCTGCTGCAGGGGCGTTTCATGGTAACGCAGCTGTACCATCTCACCGACATCTTCGCGGAGCTTTCACCGTTTTTTCGATCTCTGGTGTCGCTGTTCTTCAAACGTCCGGTGATCTTCCGCACGGTGGGTTATTTTCAGGGCACGGTCATCTGCCCGGACGGTTCGGTACAGCAGTTGTATCTACCCGGGCAGTGTGAGTACTCTATCGTGGATTGAGCCGCTGTTCAGCAGCCTGGAATGCGGCCACCGTAGCGGCGAAACCCGGGTCCAGCCAGAACTTGCCGCTGCGAAGCTCGGCAGCCGAGTTGGAGCCTGTGAGAATCATCACGGAGCGCAGGGTGTTCTCCAGGCGATCCAGATAGCCTACGACCGCATCAGCGCCCCCGGCTACCACCTCCCGGATCAGGGGAAGAGCCAGGCCGGCTGCGTGGGCGCCCAGGGCGATGGACTTGGCCACGTCCAGACCGGAGCGCACCCCTCCGGAGGCCAGGATCTGCCCCTGGTGCCGGTCCAAGCAGGCCAGGATCATGGCCGTGGGAATGCCCCAATCGGCAAACTCCTGTGGTTCGGCCCGCTGCTTTTCCGGCAGGCGATAGGCCTCTACGGTCACCCAGTTGGTCCCTCCGGCGCCGGCCACATCCACGTACCTCACCCCTCTATCCAGCAGCTCGGAAACCAGCCCCGGCCGGATGCCGAAGCCCGTTTCTTTGACGATGATCGGCACCGGGGAGCCTTCGCACAGACGGGCGATCGAGTCCTTGATACCCCGGAAGTCCCGATCTCCCTCCGGTTGAAACAGCTCCTGTCCGGGATTCAGATGCACCACCAGGCTGTCTACCTCCAGCTTCTTCACCAACTCGAACAGCCTGCCGTGTTCTTCGTCTCTGACCTGGGCGCCGCCGATGTTCGCCAGAACCGGAACATCCGGGGCCAGGGCTTTCAGATGGAAGTGCTCGAACAGCTCGGGATGGTCGAAGAGGATACGGATCGAGCCCATGCCCACGGCGTAGCGTTTTTCCTTGGCCGCTTGGGCCAATTCACGGTTGGCGAAGAAGCCTCGGTCCGAACCACCGGTCATGCAGGAGATGAAGATCGGAGCCGCTACCCTATGCCCCAGGAACTCTGTTTGCAGATCGACCTGCTCGGCCCCTGTCTCCGGCAATGCGTCGTGAATGAAGTGTATGGACTCGAATCCGGTGGAACCGCCCTCAACGGAGAATCGGGACGCGTCGGCGCATATCGACAGATGCTTCTCTTTGCGAAATCCAATCCCGGACGTCTGCTGCGAACGCGTACTCACGGTAGCCATCCTCCCGTATACCCGAAAGATAGAACGATTCGGGGGGAACCGCAACATCTTTCAGCAGATTTTCATACTCCTCCCTGTCATGAACTCCTTCAGCCCAGCGTTGATAGGCGGCAAAATCGGCGTCTTGGGCGCTTTGGAATAGCCGATCGAACTTCCAGCCCCGGATCACCTCCGGCGCCCCTTCGGCAATCCTGGCGGAGTACACGATCATGGTATTGCCGGAGCCGTAGGATGCCAGCAGCATCCGCTTGCCCACGATCTTGTCCCCCATCTCCTTGAAGCGGTCGTTCAGGAGGGAGGCGAGAAAGAAGTACATGGATCCGGAGTAGATGTTACCGATCCGGGCAAGGGGATCTACACCTCTGTAGAAACCCCGATTTTCCAGGAACTCCCGGATCTGC
Organism: uncultured Spirochaetaceae bacterium; assembly: GCA_964520025.1. Lineage (GTDB taxonomy): Bacteria > Spirochaetota > Spirochaetia > SZUA-6 > DRHE01 > JAFGQJ01. Next base: position 30,746 of record CAZFMD010000002.1, on the reverse strand, counting down.
TCCTCGTCCAGATTCAGGTGATGCTTGAGCAGCACGTTCATGGCTGATTCGGGCATGTTGCGAAAGGGGGTGTGCAGAACGAAGAAATCCGTAGCCTCCAGGGCTTCGGAGGGCAGCTCTCCGATTCTCTGGGCGTGATCCAGGAAAGCCTCCTCCAAATTGGCCCAGTACTGCTCCATCGAGTAGCGACCCTTGACCTTGGCCGTGGCCGATCCCAAGGGCCGGAAGAAGTCATCCACGTCCCGGGAGCATAACCCGACGGTGGACAGGTCCAGCTCTAAGAGCCGGGGTGAGCTCTCGAGGAGCAGGGCCACCGAACCCGCGCCCTGGGTCACTTCCGCCGTGGTCTGGGTTTCGTAGTGGGCGATATCCGTGGCGATTACCAGGCCGGATTCGGCGGAGCGGTTGCTCACGCTCATAAGCCCACCAACGCTGATCAGGGAGAGGGTGGCTCCGGCGCAGGCGTGCTGTACCTGGAAGCTGGAGAGGGATTCGGGGATCTCCAGACCGGAGCGCTGCACCATGCCCTGCACGTAGGCGGAAAGCGGCTTGCTGTGATCCAGTCCGCTCTCCGTGCCGACCACCAGGTGCCTCAGATTCGCGAGGGTTACCGGATCCTTGTCTTTGAGAAGCCCGTAGGTCGACTGGGCGGCCATGGTGGCCGAATCCTCCCAAACGTCGGTAAAGCGGATCGTCTTCTGCCCGGTAACCCGCAGTGCCCGCTCCAGGTGTCTTGCCAGTCTGGGGTTGTCTTCGGACCGTTTCTTGATCAGTACCTCCAGCTCCAACTTCGAGCGGGGAACGTAAATATGGATGTCGCTGATCCCAATCTTTCTATTGCCCATCTTCCCTCACCTGCCTGAAATCACGATATAGTACAATACCCGAATACGGAAAGTTATACCAGCTCACGATCAATTTAACACAATATGTGTAAACGGTCCAGAAATATCGCGAAATAATCCTGTACATATTTCAAATTGTGTTATAAATTTCGAAGGGAGAGTGCGAAGACTTTCTCCAGCGGGAAATGCTGTTATAATAGGTTAGGTCGAGATCTACTTGAGATCCGGCAAGACAAGGGGGATGCTGTGAACAGGAGAGCGGTTGTCATCGGAGCGGGAGTCGGGGGATTGGCCTCGGCGGCTCTACTGGCCCGGGCGGGTTTCCAGGTAACCTTGTTGGAGAGCAACGACTCGGTCGGAGGGAGAGCCCGCCTGTGGGAGGAGGGGGGCTTTACCTTCGACATGGGGCCCTCCTGGTATCTGATGCCCGAGGTTTTCGAGAGCTTCTTTGCCCTGTTTGGGCGCCGGCGGGAGCAGTACTACCGGCTCGAGGAGCTTTCTCCCTACTACCGTGTTTTTTTTCAGCCCCGGGAGTGGGTGGACATCACCTCGGACAGACAGCAGGTGCTCGATCTTTTCGAGAGCTTCGAGGCCGGCGGCGCAAAGCGCCTGGAGAAGTATCTAGACCGGGCTAAATACAAATATGAAGTGGCCATGAAAGAGTTCCTCTACAAGGACTATGGCTCGGTATTCGATTTTCTCAATGCCCGCATGCTGATCGAGGGCACCCGCCTGAACGTTTTCGGCCGCCTGGACCGTTCGGTTCGCCGCTACTTCAGCGACCGGCGGGCTCGGCAGATCCTGGAATACGCCATGGTCTTTCTGGGCACCAGCCCCCAGGCCGCCCCGGCCCTATACTCGATCATGAGCCACGTGGATCTGAACCTGGGAGTGCACTACCCGATCGGCGGATTGTCCGCGGTAGCTGCGGGCATCGCCAAACTGGCGAAAGAGCAGGGGGCGCAGATCCGTCTGAACGCCGAGGTGAAGCGGATCGAGGTTGACGGCTCGGGCCGGGCAACCCGGGTGGTAACCGACCGGGAGGAGGTGGAGACCGACATCGTTCTGGTCAATGCGGATTATGCCCACAGCGAAATCAACCTGCTGGAGGACAGGTTCCGGAGCCTGCCCGCAAGTTACTGGAAACGCAGAGTATTCGCTCCATCGATGTTCATCCTCTACCTCGGCCTGAACAAGAGTCTGAAGAACATGATTCATCATAATCTCTACTTCGCCGAGGATTGGAACGAACATTTCGATACGATCTTCAAGGTGCCCTCCTGGCCTCAGAAGCCCTGCTTCTACCTCAGCTGCATCTCCAAAACCGATCCTCAGATGGCGCCAAAAGGACATGAGAACCTCTTCATCCTGGTTCCGGTGGCCCCCGGGCTGGACGACAGTGAGAGCTTTCGGGAGCGTTACGCCGAGCAGGTGATCGCGCATATAGAGGAGGTGATCGGGGAGAGGTTCCGTTCATCCATCGTGGTACGCCGTATCTTCAGCCACCGGGACTTCATCGGTGACTACAACGCCTACGGCGGTACGGCCCTTGGTCTGGCCCACACCCTGAATCAAACGGCATTTTTCCGTCCCGCCTTTCGAAGCAAGCGGGTGGAGAATCTGTACTACGCCGGTCAGTACACCCACCCGGGAGTCGGGGTACCCATGGTGCTGATTGCCGCTCAGGTGGCGGCCCGGCTGATTTCAGGAGGTTCCTCGTGAGTCCGGAGCAGATCCATCGAACGACGTTCAAGCAGGGAAGCCGCACCTATTTCAACTCCAGCCTGTTCTTCCCGAAGGCGGTGCGAGAGGATGTGTTCGCCCTCTATGGTTTCGTGCGGGTGGCGGACGACTTCGTGGATAGCGTGCCTCAGAACCCGAAGGCTTACTACGCCTTCAAGGAGGCCTACCGGAGAGCCCAGAAGCAGGGGCCCATCGGAGATCCGATCATCGACGCCTTCGTGGAGCTTCAAACGCGCAAGAGCTTCGACCCGGCCTGGACCGAGGCGTTCCTGCACTCGATGGAGCTGGATCTGAGCAAGAAGGAGTACAACCGGCTGGAGGACACCCTGGAGTACATCTACGGCTCCGCCGAGGTGATCGGTCTGTACATGGCCAGGGTGATGGATCTGGCACCTGAGGCCTTCCCCCACGCGCAGCGGCTGGGGCGCTCCATGCAGTACATCAACTTCATCCGGGATATCGATGAGGATCGCACCCTGGGCAGGCGCTATCTGCCCCTCCAAGGAACGCCCCTTGAGAGTCTGGAGCCGGAGTACGTGCACAGCCACCCTGACCAGTTCAACGAGTTCCTCCGGCATCACCTGGACAGGTACCGGATCTGGCAGCGGGAGGCGGAGGAGGGCTTCCGCTATATCCCCCGGCGTTACCTGATTCCCATAAAGACCGCCTCGGACATGTACAACTGGACGGCCCGGACCATCGAGGGCAATCCCATGGTTGTGTTCCAGCGCAAGGTCAAACCCTCCAAGGCGCGGATCTGGGCAGCGGTGGCGGCCAATGCTCTGGGAATGGGGCCGAGATGAACCTGTACCTCTGGATCCTCGTCGGGATCGCCGCGGTCCCCCTGGTGCTGTCCTTCGATAAAAAGGTGCACTACGTCAGCTCCTGGCCCGCGGTGTTCGCCGCCGCGGGCATCGTCGGTGCCGTGTACATCGGCTGGGATATCCTCAAGACCTCAGCCGAGGTGTGGGGCTTCGTGGAGCGCTACGCCGGATCCTTCAGGATTCTGGGCCTGCCCCCTGCGGAGATCCTCTTCTTCCTGGTAGTACCGTTCAGCTGTATCTTCATCTACGAGGTAGTACGAGCCTACTTCAGGGAGCGGAGCGTGAGGATACCCCGATGGATCTGGTTCGTTCTCGCTGCGGTTCTGGCGGTTCTGGCGGTGATCTTTCGCTCACAGGTGTACACCCTTACCGTGCTGCTTTCGGTGGCCCTGTTCTTCGCCCTGACCGCCGCACTTCGTCCCGGGCTGCTGGGAAGCAGGCATTTCTGGCTGGCCGTGGTCCTGACCTATGTGCCCTTCCTGATCTTCAACGGGCTGCTCACGGCCATCCCCATCGTCGTGTACAACGATCTGGAAAATTGGGGGATCCGGGTGTACACGATTCCCCTGGAGGATTTCTTCTACAGCTTCTCCCTGCTTGGCTTCAACTTCCTGGTATTTCGGTTGCTGCGCCGCAGCCCGGAGGCAGGGGGTGAGTAAGAAAAAGCTGGCCGTGATCGGCGCGGGGCTGGGAGGTCTTTCCGCGGCGATCCGGTTGGCCCACGCCGGTTATGCCGTGGATCTGTACGACCAGCAGCCGACCGTGGGCGGCAAGGCCGGTACCAGGAGCATCGGGGGATATCGCTTCGATACCGGCCCCTCCCTGCTGACCATGACCGCGGTGTTCGAACAGCTGTTCGATGAGGTGGGACAGCGCCTTGCCGATCATCTGCGGTTCATCTCCCTGGCCCCGATCTGCAACTACTTCTTCCCGGACGGCACGCGTCTGTTCAGCTACAGCGAGCGGGAGCGTTTCGGCGGGGAAATTGAAACCAAGACACTGGACAGCGCCCATGCCCTGGAACGCTATCTTGCCTACGGTAGAAGGATCTACGAGAACACGGCCGAGCTGTTTCTCTGGAACAGCCTCCACGAGCTCTCCTCATACCTGAAGCTCTTTTCTCTTAAGAGCCTGCTCAACTTGGGGAAGATCGATGCCCTGCGCAGCATGGATGCGGCCAACCGTTCCTTCTTCCGCGATCCCCGGATGGTCCAGCTGTTTAACCGCGCCGCCACCTACAACGGCTCCAGTCCCTACAAGGTACCGGCCACGTTGAATATCATCCCCTACGTGGAATACGCCCTGGGAGGATTCGCTGTGGACGGGGGGATCTACGCCATTCCCGCAGCCCTGGGAGAGCTGGCCGGAAAGATGGGGGTAAGACTGATCCTCGACACCCGGGTGGAACGGATCCTTCACCGGGGCCGTCGTGTCAACGGTATCCGCGCCGGCGGAGAAAACCTGGATTACCACATCGTGGTGTCGAATGCCGACGTGCTGCGCACCTACGAGGATCTTCTCGGGGATCCCCAGGCGCCCCTGGCCCTGCGCTACAAGCGGCTGGAGCCCTCCTCCTCCGGGCTGGTTTTTTTCTGGGGCATGAAGCAGAGCAATCCCGAGCTCGGGGTAAACAACATCTTCTTCTCAAATGATTATCCGCAGGAGTTCCGCGATCTGTTCGTAGAGCGGATGTGCCCGGCCGACCCGACCGTTTACGTGAACATCACCTCCAAGGTCACTCCGGGGGACGCCCCGGAGCAGGGGGAGAACTGGTTCGTGCTGATCAACGCCCCGTATGAAGCGGGACAGGACTGGCCGGCGGAAATAGCGGCCGGCAGGCAGCGTATCCTCTCCCGGGTGCATCAGGCTCTGGGCCGTTCGGTGGAAGGAGCGATCGCCACGGAGGAGGTGATGAGCCCTCCTGATATCCGCAGCAAGACGGGCAGCCGGCTGGGCAGCCTCTACGGGATCTCTTCCAACACGTCGATGGCCGCATTCTTGAGGCATCCGAACCGCAGCCGGCGCTACCGGGGGCTGTACTTCTGCGGCGGCAGCGTGCATCCGGGCGGGGGCATGCCCCTGGCCGTCCTGTCGGGGAAGATCGCCTCGGATCTGATCCAGCGTCACGAAGGAGGAATCGGATGACCAAGCGGGAGCTGATCGTAGCGGTGTTGTTGGGAGTGTTTTTCGTGGTGGGTTTCATAGGGCACAGTCTGCCTGCAATGCTGCCCTTGATGCTGGGCATGACCCCGTACACATTGCTGGCCTGCGGGCTTATCGCTTTTTTCCCGGTTATCCTGGAACGCGCACGGGGGGTCTTGATCTGGGCTGTATCGGTCTATGTGATTACCTTCATTCTCGAAGCCCTGGGCACGGCCACGGGCAAGATCTTCGGGCCCTACACCTATGGACAGACCTTGGGACCCCAGCTGTTCGCCGTGCCCCTGGTGATTGCCTTCAACTGGCTGATGGTCATTCTCGGTGCCCTGAGCCTTGCCCGTTTGATCTTTCGCAACCGTCCGCTGGTCGCCGCCTTCACCGCGCTCCTGGCTGTCGGGTTCGACTATCTGCTGGAGCCCACGGCGATCCGCCTGGACTACTGGACCTGGCAATCCGCGGGCATACCCCTTCAGAACTACCTGGCCTGGTTCCTTATCGCCCTGGCCGCCGCCCTGCTGTTCGTGTATTTGAAACTTTCGGTGAAGACACGGCTCCCCCTGGTGTACTTCCTCATCCAGCTGGTGTGGTTCGCCGCCCTGCGTATCTTCCCGCCGCCGATGTAGGGGATCGGCGGCCTTTCGGCCGAGCAGAACGAACACACGCTGCACCTTCTGGAGAAAGCCGGGGAGCATATGGGCATCATCCGCCAGCGCAAGGATGATGAGATCGGACTGTTCGGAGACCGGAGCGAGATCGGCAAGCCCATCGGATCGGATATCCGGGAGGGTAAGAAGATCCCTGATACCCTGGCTGCCGGGTTTCAAGTTCGAGGAACGGGAGGTGCTGCTCGAACTCCTCGATTATTCTCTGGTCAGGACACGCTAAATCGCATACACTACGCTCAAGCGATGAGCGCAGGACCCCTTCCCGAAAAGTTCCGCAAAAACGAGCTGCCTGACCGGCAGGAACAGATCCGCGCCACCTACGCTCCTCAAGTGGAGGAGTGGGAGGCGATCTGCCCTCTTTCCGCCCTGGACGAGCTGTCCGACATCATGGTGGAGGGGGCCATAGGATCCGTACCCGTTCCCTTGGGTATTGCCGCGGGTTTTCTGATTGACGGAGAACAGCTGGATATCCCCATGGCCACCGAGGAGCCTTCGGTAATCGCCGCCGCCACCTTTGCCGCCAAGATCCTGCGCCGCTCCGGCGGCCTGGTGACCTGGTCCGATGAATCCGTGATGACCTCCCAGGTATTTCTGGAGGCTGTTTCGCCGGAGGGTGAGAGCCGCTTGCTGCAGGAACAGGAGCGTATCGGCGTTCTGGTGGACAGCGCCCTGTCGGGGATGAAAGCCCGCGGTGGAGGGTATCGGGCAATGGAGCTGAACCGCCTTCCGGGTAGCGGCATCCTGGTTGTGGGATTGAAGATCGATGTCCGGGATGCGATGGGCGCCAATGCTCTGAACACCGCCTCGGAAACGGTCAGACCCGAGTTGGAGCGCTTGAGTGGCGGGAAGGCGGTGATGTGTATTCTCAGCAATGCCGCCCGGGACCGGCGGGCCGGCGCGCGCTTCGTTTTGCCCGTATCGAAGCTCTCCGCCCTGGGCCCAAAGGGAATGGGGGGTGAGGAGGTGGCCCGAAGGATCGTCCTGGCTTACCGGATCGCAGCGGAGGATGAGCAGCGGGCCATCACCCACAACAAGGGGATCATGAACGGCATCAGTGCGGTTGTGCTGGCCACGATGAACGATACCAGGGCCGTGGAGGCAGCAGCGCATGCCTGGGCTGTCCGCTCGGGTCACTACCGGCCACTGAGTCGCTACGCATTGCAGGACGGAGCGGGGGATTGCCCCCAAGAGCCGGCTCTGGCCGGAGAGATCGAGCTTCCCCTGGCCGTGGGCGGCCTGGGCGGAGCCGTCGGCTTCCATCCGGCCAGCAGCCTGTCCCTCAGAGTGCTGGGATCGCCCGGCGCCCGCAGGCTGGCGCAGATCATGGCGGCGGTGGGGCTTGCCCAGAATTTCGCCGCCGTTTTAGCGCTGGTGACCGGGGGGATCCAACGGGGACACATGAAGCTCCACGCCGGCCGCCTGGCCTACCAGGCCGGGGCTCGGGGCAAGGAGGTGCGCCGGGTGGCGGATGCTCTGGCAAAGGAGGGGCGCTACAGCCGCGAGCAGGCGGTTGCCATTCTCGAGCAACTACGGAGGGAGTGAGGAACGGATGAAGCAAGAGGTCCACTGCCGTACATCCCCCAGCCTGGCTCTGGTCAAGTACTGGGGCAAGAAGAATACCCGGCAGAACCTGCCGGCCACCCCGAGCCTGGCTGTAACCCTCGGTGGGGTACACACGGACACCACAGTGAGGATCGCCGAGCAAGATTCGATCCTGCTCGACGGGCAAGCGGTAGCCCTGGATCGCTTTTTGCCCCTCTTCGATTCCCTGCGCCGCGCCGCGGGCAGGAAAGTGTACTTCCGGGTGGAATCCAGCAACGATTTTCCCTCCTCCGCCGGCCTGGCCAGCTCCTCCTCCGGTTTTGCCGCCCTGACGGTCGCCTGTGCCCGGATCCTGGAGCTGGATCTGAGCCCGGCCCAGCTGTCCGCCTTTGCCCGCTCCGGCAGCGCTTCGGCGGCCCGGTCGCTGTTCGGCGGCTTCACCCTGCTGCCGGCCGGGGGCTTTGCGGCCCAACAGCTGTACGGGTCCGAGTACTGGCCGGAGTTCCGCATCGTTATAGCCCTGGTCAGCCGCAAGGCTAAACCCATTTCCTCCCGTGCCGCCATGGAGGCCACCCGCCACTCCTCCCCCTACTACCGAGCCTGGCTGCGAAATGCCGGGCAGCTGCTCGATCCGGCCCTGAGCGCTCTGGAGGCGCGGGATATCAGCGCCTTGGGAGAGGTTGCCCGTCTGAGCTACAGCCGTATGCACGCAGCCCTTCTGGCCGCAAGCCCGCCGGTGCTGTACTGGCTGCCCGCCACGGTTGCGGTGATCCGGGAGTGCCAGAGCCTGAGGGATGAGGGGGTAGGCGCCTGGGAAACCCTGGATGCCGGGCCTCAGGTCAAGGTGCTTTGCCTGGCCGCCGAAGTGGAAACCATCAGCCGACGTCTCCAGGCTCTCGACCCCGAGCTGAAGCTCATAGTTGCCTCGGTGGGAGAAGGCCCGCTCTGCGAAGTGGCGGAACCGTGATGCGTCTGTCCGTTCCGGGGAATCTCCTGCTGCTGGGAGAGTACGCCGTGACCGAGGAGGGCGGCCTGGGCCTGGCCATGGCCGTGGACAGGCGGGTGGTCCTGGACACGGAACCGGCTCCCACTCTGATCGTGGAGGGACGGTGGGGAGGAGAGGCGGTGCGGTGGAGTGGGGATTCCGAGAAGTCCAGCCCGCTGATCGCAGCAGTGGTCGAGACCTGGCGGGAGCAGCTGTATACGCGGGGAATCTGTGTGCCCGCCGGGCAGACGCCGGAGGCGGGGGAATCCCGGGAACCGTCGGCGCGCATCGTGGTGGATTCCTCGGCCTTCTTCACCGGCGGCAGGAAGAGTGGATTCGGTTCCAGCGCCGCGGTTACCGTGGCTCTTACCTGTGCGCTTCTCTCTCTGTCCGGATTCGCCGGGTCCCAATTGCTGCGGTGCGCGGCCAGGCTGGCCCTGCTGGCCCATCGGCGTTCCCAGGGCGGCAGGGGCAGCGGCTACGACGTGTACGCCTCCCTGTACGGCGGAATCGGCTGTCTGTCCGGGGGAGCGGAACCTTCCTGGCAGGCCGTAGAGCTGCCCTGGCTTCCGCCCCTGTACGTCTTTCGCGGGCCGGCGAGCGTATCTACCCCGAACTCCCTGGAGCACTACGAACGCTGGAAGAGCTGCGATCCGTCGGCGTGGAGCAGCTTTCTGGAGAAATCCAACCGCACCGTGCGCCGCTTCCTGCAGGCGGATAGCTGGTCCCAGGCCCGTCGGGCCTTCATCGCTTCGAAACAACTGGGCCTTGGACTGGGCGAGCACATCGGCGTGTCCGCCGCCATCGAAGCCCCGGATTCCCTGAACCCGGAGTTGTTCAAAGCTCTGGGCGCGGGAAATGAACTGGGGATCTACCTGGCCGAAACCCCGGCGGTTGAGCCGGCCCTGGAAGCCGTTGCCCCGGCCCGGGAGGGAGTACGGTGGCATACCTAGGCTCCGGGTGGGCCAAGCTGCTGCTGTTCGGGGAACATGCCGCCGTGTACGCCCATCCCGCCGTGGGCCTGTCCCTGGATACCGCCCTGTGGGTGCAGCTTGATCCGCACCCGGAATCCCTGCAGGGCTGGAAGTTCGAGGGGGTACGGGAGGAGGATCGGGAACCCATCCTCCGGGTCCTGGCCCTGCTGGATCAGCTGTCCGGGCAGGACCGTGAAAACCACCGTATCGGGGCAACGGTGAAGTTGGAATCCAGGATTCCCCGCGGGCTGGGTTTCGGCTCTTCCGCCTCCCTCTGTGTAGCTCTGGCCGTTGCCGTGGCCGCCTGGCGGGGGGAGTCGGATTCAAGACGGATCTGGGAATGGGCGCATCGGGCTGAAGAGTTGTTTCACGGAACCCCCTCGGGTATCGACACGGGGCTGGCCCTGCTGGGCGGACTGTACAGCTTCCGGCCCGATCCCCCGCGGCTCCCTGCCGCCGAGAGGCTGGCAGGTCTTTCTCTGCATCTGGTCGTCGGCGCGGTACCCCGCAGGGCCAGCGCCGGAGCCTTGATCGGGGCATTGCGGGAGAAGGTGCTTGCCTCGGATCAAAGAGTGCGCAAGGTCCTGGAGCGGCTGGGCACCCTGGCCGCGGAGAGCGGAGAAATCCTGAGGGCTCAAGCGGGCCGGGGCAGGAACGAAGCGGCGGCCGGGCGGCTGGGACAGTTGGCTCTGGAAGCCCAGGAACACCTGGCCAGCCTGGATTTGAGCACCCCGGAGCTGGAACACCTGCTTGAACAGGGCAGGGCAAAAGGAGCCCTGGGAGGGAAGCTCAGCGGCGCCGGCGGTGGAGGAGCGTTCTTCCTGATCTGTGCGGATCACGAGACAGCCGCCACGGTAGCCGCAGAGCTGCGGCAGCTGAGCCGGTCGTTGAAGCTGCCCACCGCGGATACGATCCACCCGCTGTCCTGGATGCCGGACGGGAATGGATAGCTCTACCGGGTCGCGGTCTTGAAGCGGTTGATGGCGTTCAGGTAAGCCCGGGCGCTTGCCTCGACAATATCGGTGGAAGCTCCCCGCCCTATATAACGTCCTCCGTTGATCTGTACCGTTACCGAAACCTCGCCTATGGCCCGACGTCCCGGAGTGATGGCTTGGACGTTATACTCCAGCAGCTGGGCCGAAATACCGGTGGCCCGGTCGATGGCGTTGATCATGGCATCCACCGGCCCGTCGCCGGTGGCCGCTTCTTCCAGCATACGGTCCTCGGCCTTGATGCGAACCGTGGCCGTGGGTACCGCCATGTTGCCGGACTGGAAGTTGAAGTAGGTCAGCTCGTAGGCGTCCATGTGCTCGCCGATCAGGTCGCGTACGATCACGTACAGATCGTCGTCGTAGACCTCTTTCTTGCGGTCCGCCAGATCGAGGAATTGCTTGTACGCCGCATCCACGTTCTCGTCGGTGAGGATCAGTCCAAGTTCCTCCAGCCGGCGGCGGAAACCGTGTTTGCCCGAGTGCCTGCCCAGCACCAGGGTGCTGGAATCCCGGCCCACATCCTCGGGAGTCATGATCTCGTAAGTGGCGCGATGCTTGATCACACCGTCCTGATGGATCCCCGATTCGTGGGCAAAGGCGTTCTCTCCCACGATCGGCTTGTTCCTGGGAATAGGGAAGCCGATGATGTTGCTCAGCAGGCGGGAGGAGTGGTAGATCTGCCGGGTATCGATTCCGGTGCTGTAGGGCAGCAGGTCCTTACGCACGTTCATGGCCATGACCAGCTCTTCCAAAGAGGCATTGCCGGCCCGTTCTCCGATCCCGTTAACCGTCACCTCTACCTGGCGGGCGCCGTTCTTGATGGCAGCAATGGAGTTGGCCACGCCCAATCCCAGATCGTTGTGGCAGTGTACCGACAGGACAGCCTTATCCATGTTGGGCACCCCCTCCATGATCTTGCGGATAAAGGTGCCGAACTCCTCGGGCACCGAGTAACCCACCGTGTCGGGTATGTTGATTACCGTAGCCCCCGCTTCGATCGTCTTTTCCACCAGGCGGCAGAGGAAGGGTAGCTCACTGCGGGTGGCGTCCTCCGGAGAGAACTCCACCTCATCGACCCGCTGACGGGCCCAGCGCACCGCCTGGCAGGCCATCTCCAGCACTGCATCCGGGTCCTTATTGAGCTTGTGCTTCATGTGGATAGGGGAACTGGCGATGAAGGTGTGAATGCGTTTGCGCTCGGCCTCTTTGATCGATTCGTAGGCCGCCTCCAGATCCTTCTCCACGGCCCGGGCCAAAGCCGTGATGGCCGGACCTTTCACCCTAAGGGCGATCGTCTTACAGCCCTCGAACTGCCTGGGGGAGGATACGGGAAATCCCGCTTCGATGGCGTCCACCCCCAGCCGGGCCAGCTGCACCGCCATCTCGTACTTCTGCTCGATGCTCATGGAAGCCCCCGGGGATTGTTCGCCGTCCCGCAGGGTGGTGTCGAAGATGTATATCCGTTCCATTTTCTATCTTTTTCAACCTCTCTAAAGTTGGTACAGAATGCCCGGGTCAGGCGATCGAGATCTTGAAATCATCGTTCAGCTTTTCCGAGGCGCCCTTACGCTGCTGCGGTTGAGGGCTGGCCTGCTTCCTGCCGCGCTCCATGGAAATCAAGCCGCTGCGGGCCACCTCCCGGATTATATAGGGTTGAAGCACGGCGATGAAGTTGTCGATCTTCTCCGAGGAGCCGGTGACCTCCAGCACCATGGTATCGAGTCCCACATCCAGGACCCGGGCGCGAAAAACATCCGCTACCTGAAATATCTCTCCCCGCTGGTTCGTTTTTGCCCGCACCTTGATCAGGGCCAGCTCGCGATGCAGGGAGGGGAGGGGGCTCAGATCGGTAACCTTGATGATATCGATCAGTTTGTTGAGTTGCTTCTTGATCTGATCGATCACGTTGTCGTCCCCCTTGCACACCAGGGTAATGCGCGTGATTTGAGGATCCGTGGTGATCCCGGCGGTGATGCTTTCCAGGTTGTAGCCCCGGCCCGAAAACAGACCGGCTATCCTGGACAACACTCCCTGGTGGTTCTCCACCAGCATGGATAGCACGTGCGTCATGACTGCCCCCCTTCTGAGAACATCATCTCCGCGTTCCCGGCCCCCGGAGCGACCATGGGGAACACGTTGAACTCTCTCTCCACTATAAAATCTATGAATATGGGCCGATCTTTGATCTTGCCCGCCTCCCGCAGAGTCGGCTCGATTTCCTCGTGCTTTGTTACCCGCAGGCCCACCGCGCCGTAAGCCTCGGCCAGCTTGACGAAATCCGGATGGTACATTGGACATCCCTCGGCCCTTCCGGTGCATTCGGGAGGACATTCTTTGCCCCGCATCAGGCAGGTGGAGGAGTAGCGCTTGTCGAAGAACAGCTCCTGCCACTGTCGGACCATCCCCAGGTAGCCGTTGTTGAGAATGGCTACGATCACCGGCAGCTGGTTGTAGACGGCCGTGGCCAGTTCCTGGATGTTCATTTGAATCGAACCGTCTCCGGCGATGTCGACAACTCTCCTGTCCGGATTGGCGATCTGGGCCCCGATGGCCGCGGGAAAGCCGTAGCCCATCGTGCCCAGGCCTCCGGAGGTCAACAGGCTGCGGGGGTGGCGGAAGGTAAAGAACTGGGAGGCCCACATCTGGTTCTGCCCCACCTCCGTGGCGATGATCGCATCGGGAAAGATCCGGCAGATCGACTGGATTACATCGTCGGGACGCAGATGGGCGCTATCCCCGTTTTCCCCGACCTTCACCTCCAGGGGATGCTCCTCTCGCCAGGTGAACAACTGCTTGAGCCACTCGTCGAGCTTCGGCGCCTCCAGCAGGGGCAGCAGCTGCTCCAGCACCTGGCGGGCGTCTCCCACGATCGGCACCTCAACGGGAACGTTGCGGGAGATCGAGACCGGGTCCTGATCGATATGCACGATTTTGGCTTCCGGAGCAAACTTGGATAGATCCCCCGTCGCCCGATCGTCGAAGCGGTTGCCGATTCCGAAAAGCAGATCCGAATGAGAAACCGCCATGTTGGCGACATACGTGCCGTGCATTCCCAGCATGCCCAGGGCAAGGGGATCATCTCCCGGTATGGACCCGGTGCCCATCAGGGAGTGAACCACCGGTACGCCCGTCTTCTCCACGGCTTTGTGAAAGATCTCTACGGCTCCGGCAATGTGGATCCCCCCGCCAACGTAAAACAGGGGCTTCTTTGCCTTCTTCAGCTCCGCCGCGGCTCGTTTGATCTGATTGGGATGACCCTTGAGCACCGGGTTGTAGCCCCGGATCGACACCTTTGCCGGATACTCGTCGTCTCCCTTTTCCAGGATCACGTCCTTTGGAAGATCCACCAGCACGGGCCCGGGTCTTCCCGAGTTGGCGATGGTGAAGGCTTCCTTCAAAATCCGCCCCAGATCTGCACGGTCCAGGATCAGGTAGTTGTGCTTGGTGATCGGCCGGGTGATTCCCACGATGTCCGCCTCCTGGAAGGCGTCGTTTCCGATCATGGAACGGGAGACCTGCCCGGTGAAGCAGACGATGGGCACGGAATCGAAGTTGGCCGTGGCGATGCCGGTAACCGTGTTTGTCGCCCCCGGTCCGCTGGTCACCAGGCAGACTCCGGTCTTGCCCGTAGAACGGGCGTAGCCGTCGGCTGCGTGCACCGCTCCCTGCTCGTGCCGGGTCAGGATGACCTCGATCTCCGTTTCGGAGTACAGGACATCGAAGACCGGAATCACAACACCCCCTGGAAATCCGAAAAGATGTTTGACTCCCTCGGCTTTGAGGGCCTTTACGAAAAGTTCCGCTCCGCTAATCTTCATTCCTACCCTCCGATCTTATGATTCGTATGGCTCCCTGCGCCGCCGAGCTCACGTTCTGGGAGTAGCTGTCCAGGTACTGGCTGCCGGTTTGTTTAACCAGCGGTTTGAAGGCCGCAGCCCGCTCGGCCATATCTTCCTCGGAAATCAGCAGGTCCAGACGCTTGGCCGGGATGTCGATACGGATACGATCTCCCTCCCGGATCAGGCCGATCGGCCCACCCGAAGCCGCTTCCGGTGTAATATGGCCGATCGAGGCTCCTCGGGTTGCCCCGGAGAAGCGGCCGTCGGTGAGCAGCGCCACCTCTTTGTCCAGGCCCATTCCGGCAATGGAGGAGGTGGGGGAGAGCATTTCCCTCATTCCCGGTCCTCCTTTCGGTCCCTCGTAGCGGATCACCACCACGTCTCCGGAAACGATCTTACCCTCGAGAATTGCACTCTGGGCCGCCTCCTCGGAGTCGAACACCCGGGCCGGTCCTTCGTGGACCAGCATGGCCGGGTCCACCGCCGCCTTCTTAACGATACTCCCTCCGGGAGCAAGTGTTCCTTTCAGCACCGCCAGGCCTCCGGAGCTGTGGTAGGGCTTCTCCGGCTTGGCCACATAGGTGCCGTCCGGATCAGGGGCGTTGCTGTAGGACTCGCAGATCGGCCCGCCTGTTATGGTTAGCGATTTTCCGTCGATTGCTTCGAGGGAATCGAGTATCTTGCAGACCGTCATAACCCCACCGCCGGTGTGTAGATCTTCTATAAAGTACGGTCCCGAGGGGGCCAGGGAGCACAGATGAGGCACCCTGTCGCTGATCCTGTCGAAATCCTCCAAGGTGAGCTCCACCCCGGCCTCTGCGGCCATGGCCGGCAGGTGTAGAGCCGTATTCGTGGATCCGCCCAGGGCCATGTCCACGGCTACTGCGTTGAGGAAGGCCTGCCGCGTGAGGATCTGCAGGGGACGAAGATCCTGCCGCACCGCCTCTACGGCTTTCCGTCCCGCCTCCCTGGCCAGGGCCATGCGTGCTCCGTACACCGCCGGGATCGTGCCGTTTCCGGGAAGGGCCAGCCCGAGGGCCTCGCAGAGGCAGTTCATCGAGTTGGCTGTAAACAGTCCGGCACACGATCCGGCTCCGGGGCAGGCGCGGCACTCGATTCTCTCCAGCTCTTCAGTCGCGATCTTCCCGGAGGACAACTGTCCCACGGCTTCGAATACCGAATCCAGGCCCATCTTACGTCCCTCGTGCTCGCCGGCCAGCATCGGACCGCCGGAAATGATCACAGTCGGGATGTTGATCCGGGCGGCTGCCATGACCATGCCGGGGACGATCTTGTCGCAGTTGGTTACCATGACCAACCCGTCCAGGGCGTGGGCTTTGGCGACCAGCTCGACCGAGTCGGCTATCAATTCGCGACTGGGCAGGGAGAATCGCATTCCCGGATGTCCCATAGCCAATCCGTCACATACACCGATCGTTCCAAACTCCGCGGCAACGCCTCCGGCGGACCATATTCCCTCTTTGACTCGATCCGCTACCTGGCGTAGATGCAGGTGTCCGGGGATCAGCTCGCTGAAGGCGTTAGCCACACCGATCAGGGGTTTCTCCAGGTTTTGTCTGTCCCAGCCCATTGCGTAGAGAAGACTCCGGTGGGGAGCCCGGGCGTTTCCCTTTGTTACGACTGCACTGTTCAACTCTCTGCTCACAGCTGTACTCCTCGTCAAAAAAAAACCGTTTTCCAGGAAGGAAAACGGCTGATGGTGCCATTTACGGCCCGTCCTACCCTCCCGGGGTGGTTGAAGGGGATAGAAGGAGAAGGATGATAATGTCCTTCGATTCGGCCCGCAGGGCAACAGTATTCATATCTATGCTTTACTGTATCAGCCCTCTTTTGTCAATATTGAAGTCGTTTTTTTCTCGCTCTACCCCAAACGCAACGGACATGATATGGTTGGATCAGGAGGCAAAGGATGGGACGTAAGACTATCGTTGTTGCCGCTATCTTTGGCCTGTTTCTGACCGGCGCTCTGGCGGCTCAGGAGACACTGGCCGTTTCAGCGAATGCTCCGCAGATCGACGGCATCATATCTCCCGGCGAATACAGCCTGGTCGTCGAATTGCCCAGGGGCATGCTCTACCTGAACAGAACACGGGAGCTGCTCTGCGTTGCCCTGCGCTCCGATCTGAAAGGCTGGGTAGCTGTGGGCTTGGGATCAAATCGAATGAACCAGGCCTCGATCTACATCGGATATGTCGACTCCGGCGAGCAGGTCTTCGTAAAACAGCTGGGGCGCGGGCACGGCCACAGAGAGGCGCCGGTAGCCGAGCCAACCGCTTTTCGCTTGGCCGAGGATCAGAGCGGAACCGTACTGGAGCTCAGTTTCCCGAACGCGGCTTTCATCCCTGAGGGGAGGACCAGCTTGCCTCTGATTGTAGCCTGCGGAAGGCGGGATAATCTGGGCAGTTATCATACGATGCGAAAAGGCCTGGAGATCGACCTGTGAATCGAATAGGGATTGTTCTGATCCTGGTGCTGCTGCTGTTGATTCCCCTGCAGTTGAGCGGGCAAACCCAGCGGACCCTCGGGGATTGGGAGGAGTGCTTCGCAAACACCGACAGCGATACGCCTCCGTCGCGGGGGTGGCGGCCCCTCGAGTTTACAGGCAGCTTCGAATCCGTGGGCGGGGATCGGGAGGGCTACCTCTGGCTCCGCACGAAGATTGTCACCCCAGAGCCCTCCCTGCTGGTTCTGCCGCCTCACGGTTTTTCTGCCCGGGTGTACCTGGACGGGGCGATCCTGGCAGCTCCGGTTGTCCCCCGAAGCGGCGACACCGGCGGACCCACGGCTGCAATCAGAACCTACCCGCTTCCCTATTCGCCGGGGCAACCGGCCTCTGCCTCAGTCCTGCATATACGGCTGCGTCATCCCGGGGCTTCCTGGCTGGATGGGCCGGTGCAGATCGTGGCCTCTGCTGGCGGATTGACGGAGATGTTGAAGCGGAACATTCCGGGGGTCGGGATCAACACCGTGATCGTGCTCTACCTGCTCGTTGTGTCTTTTTTTGCGGCCTTTACCGCTTTTGTGGAGAGACGGCTTTACAACCTGTTCCTGAGCCTGGGCAGTTTGTTCCTGTCGGGATCTCTTGTCGTTTCTGTGCTGTTGGGAGAGGCACTTGCCCTGATGACGGTGCTGCGCCTGTTCCCGGTGTTTCTCGCCGCCGGTCTGTTTCTGCTGCTCCTGGGCTGTGCCGAGTTGCTGCAAACCCTGAGGTGGAGCCTGGTAGTGTCAGTGGCTGCGCCGTTGACTTTTATCGTCATTCTCTGGTCGACAATCGGCTCCTTGGACAATCTTCTGTTCTGGAGAATCCTGCAGGTCGGAGCTATGAGTGTGACTCTTCTCTTCGGCGCAGTGCTCTGCGCATCATCGCTCAAGAAACATCCCGGGATCTGTATCCCCGTGCTGTTCCTGTTCCTGGCTGCCGGCGTTTTTACGCTCTATCCTCTGCTTACCGGGCCGCAGTATCGTTGGCTTTACCATCCGGCCTCCTACCTGCAGGGCGTGATGGCCCTGCTGATTACCTGGATTCTGGGCTGGAGCCGTCTGCACCGGGCACGGGGAGCTGCCGAAACCGATCAGGAGCTAGTCGAGCGTGTCCAGACGGATCGGGATATGGTGGTGCGGCTCAAGGACGGGAAGACCCGCCTGGAGCGGGGGAACCTGGAGAGCATGGTCCTGGCCAACAGGTTGGTGGAAAGCGCTCAGAAGCAGGCCTTTTCTATCGGACAGATCATGGGTTCCATAGAAGAAGGAGCCCGGGCTGAAATTCAGGTGGTTGAGAAGGAGGAGCAGATTCTATCGATGACCACCGAGGTAGACGCACGGATCGCCGATTTTAACGATCAGATTCGCGGCGCCCTCACCGAGCTGGAGGAGTTACGGGAGAAATCCATCACCATTACCAAGGCGGTATCCCAGATCATCGGCATCGCCGACAAGACGAATATGCTGTCCCTCAACGCCTCTATAGAAGCCTCCAAAGCCGGTGAAGCCGGAAGGGGCTTTGCCGTGGTGGCCCAGCAGATTCGTAAGCTTGCCGACGTGACTCGTACCGTCTCCGATCAGGTGAATACGTTGATGCGCGAATCGAATCAGGCAGTGGCTACCAATGTTCAGATGGCTCAGGGTATGGTCCAGGGCTATCGGGAGATCATGGAGCAGAGCGAGAGTATCAGGCAGATGATCGAAGCCAATGCTGCGGCTATGGAGGAGGTCACCCGCTCGCATAAGGAGATCCAGGACGGGGTGGCGGGAGTCGATCGGACCATTCGCACGATTCTGGAGGTCTCCCGGGATCTGCGCGAGATGACCGGGAGCCTGGCAAGAACGTTCTCCTGGTTCCAGGAGGTGCTGCAGACAGGGGAAGAGGAGGCTGCGGAGGAGATGGCTGTTTTGCCCGAGCTCGAAACGGCGGAGCAGAGAGACGCTTTTGAACCGGCTGCATCAGTTGAACCGCCTGCACCGGTTACACCGGTACCGGTACAACCGGCCGAGCTCTCCGAAATCCCGGAGCTGGAGCAGAGTCTTGAAGAGGAGGATATCGAGGAAGCCGCCGAGCTTGTGGAGGCGCTGGATGAAGAAGAGCAGCCTGAAAGCGCGGATGACCTTTTTCTCTCCGAGGATCTAGACGAGCTGGGCGTGGCGGTGGATGCCCTGGAACCACAGGAGCCGGCAGTCGGGCAAGCCGATGCGGGGCAAATGCAGGAGGGGGAAGCGCAGAGCTCCGAAGAGCCGTCTTTCAATCTGGAGGATATAGAGGAATTAGAGGCGGTTGACGAAGAAATCGAAGAGCTGGAAGCCGCTGATGGCGCTCCCCGCCAGCCTGCGGCGGAAAGCCGGAAGGCCGTACCCCCCGATCTCGATCAGTAGGGGATGGCGGATCCGGCAGAGCCTAG
>CAZFMD010000002.1:2633-11164 GCA_964520025.1 uncultured Spirochaetaceae bacterium | reverse complement strand
AGGCCGTACCCCCCGATCTCGATCAGTAGGGGATGGCGGATCCGGCAGAGCCTAGGGCATACCAAACAGACAGAACCACTCCGCCTCCGCGACCAGCTGGTCGCCCACGAAGGCCTGGCCGCTCTGCTTCAGTGTTTTCGGGCTGACCCGTAGGTTCTTGATTACCATCTTCACCTCGTCTCCGGGCCGTACCTGTTGGCGCAGCTTGACCTTGTCCACAGAGGCGAGAAAGAAAAGGGCGTTCGGATCCACCTTACCCGCCAGACGGATTCCCGCACCCCCGCACTGGGCCATTGTTTCCACAAGGATGACTCCGGGTACCACCGGGTAGTCGGGGAAGTGGCCTTTGAAGAAGAAGTCCTTGTCGGTGAACCTGCGATAACCAATGACCTCCTCATCATCGAACTTCTCGATCCGGTCCACAAACAGAAACGGTTCCCGATGGGGAAGCAGTTGTTTGATATCTTGCATGCTAAACTCCTCCTCTCCTCTAGATGATTCCCACCTGTTTTCCCGCCTTCTTGCAGATCTCCAGTACCTGGTCCAGCTCTTCATCCGTATGGATGGCCATGTAGGATGTGCGAATGATGGAGCGATCCGGCGGAACCGCTGGACTGATCACCGGATTGGCGTAAACGCCGTTGTCGAACAGCACCTTCCAGAAGGTGAATGTTTTTTCATTATCTCCGATGATCAGAGGAATGATCGGTGTCTCGGCAACACCCACATCGAATCCCAGCGCCTTGAACTCCCGCACCATGGTATGGGCTATTTCCTGCAGGCGCTGGGTGTGCTGGGGTTCCTTTTGCATGATCTCCAGGGTCGTCATGACCGCGGCGATCATCGCCGGGGGCATGCTGGCCGTGAAAATCAGGGGGCGGGCGAAGTGCTTGATATAATCGATGATCACCTCATCCCCGGCCACAAAACCTCCAATTCCACCGAAGGATTTGGAGAAGGTTCCCATTACAAGATCCGCGCAGTTCTCCAGACCGTAATGTTCCTCAGTGCCCCGTCCGGTTTTCCCTACTACCCCCAGGGCATGGGCTTCATCGAGATATAGCCGGGCGTTGTGCCTGCTGGCAACTTCCTTCAATTCGGGGAGTTTAGCGATATCTCCCTCCATGCTGAACACCCCGTCGGTTACAATCAGTTTGGCCTCCTCGTGGGGCAGGGAGGCCAGGGCTTTCTCCAGTGCTTTGGGATTGTTGTGCTGGTAGCGATGAAACTTGATCGTGCCCCCCGAGAGGCCGGAAGAGAGCATGATCCCGTCGACGATCGAGGCGTGGTTGTAGCGATCGCTGAGCACGTGCTCTTTTCTGCCCAATATCGCGGAAATCGAGCCGAGGTTGGCCAGATATCCGGTTGTGAAGCACAGTGCCGCTTTCCGGCCGATGAAATGGGCCAGGTGATGCTCCAGCTCCTCGTGGAGGGTAAAGGTGCCGTTGATCAAACGGGATCCGGAGCAGGTCGTTCCGTACTTTTCGATGGCTTTCTTGGCCGCTTCCTGAACACGCGGATCCTGGGCCAGACCCAGGTAGTTGTTGGATCCGCACATGATCACTTCCCGGCCCTTCATCTGAACCTTGCTGCCCCAATTTTCTTCGATCGGAATGAAATAGGGATAATACCCGCTCTCTCGGGCGGTTTGAGCTTCTTTGAATCCGTAACACTTTTCGAAAATATCCATACGACTCCAGATTGATGATGTTTCAGTTTCGAACGCTCATTATTACACTGTATCTTGTGTGTGTAAAGATATAAAACTCAAATGCCCTGGTAGGTGAACCAGAACGTGAAAAATCCCGTTGGATCGAGCACACCACTTGCCGTTACGATGGCCAGGGCCAGAAACAGCAGCAGAAACACGGCTCGTCCGGGAAGAAGGCGAAGGCGATTCTCCGATCGAGCCCGTTTCATGTAGGAGATACCGAGGGCAAAGGCCGGGACCAGGAACAGGAGCGTGAAGGCGAGTCGTACCTGCCAGGGGTGGGCGGCATTCCAATTCTCCAGCCAGCCGGCCAGGCGAAACAGAAAGATGTTGAAACGCTGCAACCGCCCCAGAGCGATAAGCAGTCCGATAAATACCAGGAAGGCCCCGCTCACGATCCTCAGGGTGTTGAAATGCCGCTTCATGCGTTCCCGGGCGCCGAGAAACTGGGAGAAGAACAGGCCCGCCAGGATAAAGGGCAGACCCAGGCCCAGGGAGTAAACGGCCAGCAGCAGTGTGCCCTGCAGGATCCGGGCATTGCTTCCCGCCAGGAACAGAATCGAGGCCAGAATCGGGCCCACGCAGGGTGTCCAGCCCGCTCCGAAGGCCATGCCCAGCAGCAGCGCTCCCAGCCAGCCGGTTGGGGAGGAGCGCACGTGCATTCTCTTTTCGAAGTTGAGGAACTTCCAGAAGTTGAAGATGAAATTCAATCCCAGGATAATGACCAGGGTTCCGGCCACGATGTTGACGATCTGCGTGGCGCCTGAAAAAAATCCTCCGGTACCGCTGAACAGGACACCCAAGGCGATGAACACGACAGAGAATCCCAGGACGAACAGCAGGGTGCGCAGGAATACTTTGGATCGCTGCCGCTCACCCAGCTCCTGGACCGATACACCGCCGATCAGTGAAAGGTAGGAGGGAATCAACGGCAGGATGCAGGGGGAGAGGAAGCTCAGGATGCCGGCGGCAAAGGCGATTGCCACGTTGATATTGGTCGACATCAGCGCAGAAGATCCTTCACCAGAGAGATGATTTGCGGAGTGTACCACTCCCGGGTTCCCACCATCCGTCCCCTGATTGATCCTTGGGGGTCGATAATATAGGTGGTGGGAATGGCCCGTACCGTGTAGGTGGCGCCGGCCTTACCGGCGGAATCCAGCAGCACGGGAAAACTCATCCCCATCTCCTGTACAAAGGCCGAGACCTGCTCCGCAGACTCCTGGCTGTTGACCGCTACGATCGTGAATCCCTGGTCTTTCAACTCCGTGTACAGCTTTTCCATTGAGGGGATTTCGGCTCTGCAGGGCCCGCACCAGGTCGCCCAGAAATTGAGGAATACGACCTTGCCCCGGAAAGCGTTCAAGCTTGTCTCCCGGCCCGTCAGATCTTGCAGAGTGAAATCGATGGCCTGCAGTTCCTCCTTCGGGATTTGAAATCCCAGGCTGCCGAGCCTGGCCTCCAGTTCTGACAGCTCCACAGCCGGAGGGGTTTCTTGGCTCTGGGCGCTGCTTTCGAGATTTGCCGGGTCGGGGCCGGCATCACCGGAGGGCTCTGAACTATCGGAACCGCAGCTTGCCAACAGCAGTGCTATCAGAGGCAGCAGCATCAGCAGGTATATATTTCGCTTCATATATAGCAATCTACCATTAACAAGGTTTCAGGGGCAAGCTCGTCTGCAATGTTACAAACTCCTCGGTGCCCGCGAACAGGGTAATCATCAGAATC
Organism: uncultured Spirochaetaceae bacterium; assembly: GCA_964520025.1. Classification (GTDB taxonomy): domain Bacteria; phylum Spirochaetota; class Spirochaetia; order SZUA-6; family DRHE01; genus JAFGQJ01. Next base: position 7,725 of record CAZFMD010000002.1, on the reverse strand, counting down.
GTGGCGTTGTACAATCCGTGGGCTATGGCCAGGGGATGGATATTCTTGAAGCGAACAAAGAGGATCGAGAAGTACAGGCCCTGGATAAGTGCTATGGCCAGTCCGGCAACACCCTGGTACACGTGCCCGGCGGCGAACAGAAGGGTGCTCATTCCGATTCCGAGGAACACCGGCAGCTGCAGCTGGCGAAAACGAGTCAACAGATAGGAGCGGAAGAACAACTCCTCCCGATACCCCGTTACCAGGCAGAACAGCAGGACCAGGGGAATCAGGCGGGGACTCTCGAGTTTCCAGCGGAAGCCGGTGGTGAACAGCGACCGTCCGGCCGAGGGCAGCATCATAAGAATGACCGCCAGCAGGGCGAGGAGCGCGAATACTCCCACAAAAACCAGCAGGGCGTACAGCAGATCCTTCGCTCTTGGTCGAAGGATGCCGAACTCGCGGTAGGAAGTTCGCGCGCGTAGGCTCAGTATGTACAGCAGCAGCAGGATTTGAGGGAGGGCTACAATGAGAAACTGCAGCATGTAGGAGCCCAGGTGCTGGCTGTTTTCCAGCAACTCCTGCTGAGGCCAGAGGTAACCGGGCAGATAGAACAGCAGGAAGAGAAGAACCATCTCGATGAGATTTTTTTTACCGGAAGTTAAAAGAATTAGACTTTCTCCCCTCTTCCCGTTACAATTCGCAACACGGATTGGATCACCGGGCACGACAGATTTAATGGATTAAGTATATCAAGTTGCTATCGATAATGTAATTATGTGGTGGATAATTCTTCTCGTACCGGCCGCCATTGTTATCGCTATATTCATTTACCTGAGAATCGTCGGGCACGGGAGCTTTCCCTGGATCCAGTTCTACACCAAGGGCAAAGAATCGGGCTTCAGTTTTCGTGAAGTCGGGCTGCTCCGCAGGATCGCCATTGAAACCCAAATCGAGAATCCCACCGCCCTGTTTTGGAGCATCAAGCAGCTGAACCGTGCGATAAAGGAGATGATCATCAAACTCCGCTCCCAGGATCTGATAGATGACGAGGAATCGAATCACCTCCTGCTGAAACTCTACGATCTGCGCAGGCGTGTGGAGTTTGATCTTCCCCGCTACCGATTGGGACTCAAATCTTCCAGGGATATCGTCCCCAGGCAGCGCATGCGGGCCATGCTGCCCGGTGCCGGGCCGTTCGCCACGATGGTTATCGAAAACCGCACCAAGTACCTCGCCCTGTCCAGACCGCAGGGCCCGGGGCTGCCGGAAGGTTTCATGTGGAAGGGACAGCAGATCGGATTGCATTTCTGGCGTGCCGAGGATGCCGGGTATTTCATAAGAACCAAGGTGCTCAACGATTTCATCGATCAGAAGTATCCAATCATCCACGTAGCCCATACCGACGATGTTACCCGCACCCAGCAGCGGCGATCGATCCGGGTCAAGACAAACCGGCAGGCCACCGTGTATCCGCTGAAAAGCATTCAGGATGCGAACGAACTGGAGGAGAGCGCCAAAGGGCTGCGCTGCCGGCTTCTGGACATTTCCGAGGATGGGGCCTGCCTGATGGTGGGAGGACGGACCAAAGCGGGCTTGCCCATAAAGATGCAATTCGAGCTTTCCGACCGGATGATCGTGTTATGCGGTTTGGCCAAGGGAGTCAGTTTCGATCAGAAGAAGAATGTCTCTCTGCTACACGTACAGGCGGTCCCGCCCAGCGTCAGGACGCGAAACGCGATTTCCACCTTCGTGTACAATATCTTCGGGGATCAGAATCCGGACAAGGTTCAGTCCAAACCCACGGTGTGAAGCTTCATCACGTTCGTTCCACCGCTTTCGGCAGCCGGTATTCCCGCAGAAATTACCACCAGATCACCTTTTTTCACGTAACCCTGCTCCATTAGTACCTTGTCGCCCGCTGCGGTTGTCTTGAGAAAGTCCTTCTCGAACTTTGGGATCAGCAGGGCTTCGACTCCCCAGACCATCGACAGTTGATGAAAGGTTGACTCCTTGGGAGTGATGGCTATTACCGGTGTGGAAGGACGATACATGGAAATCAAACGGGCCGTGGTACCGGAGATCGTCTGGGCCACGATGCAGTGTGCTCCCAGCCGTTCTGCGGTCTGGCATACAGACTGCGCCACGGCGAGCTGGGTTGAATAACTGGCCTCCTGCTCATCGGAACGGACCCAGCCGCGATCCAGTCCAAGGTTCTCTTCGATGTGATCGGCCACCGCCCGCATCATGCGTACCGATTCGACCGGGTAGGCCCCCACGGCCGTCTCTCCGGAGAGCATAATGGCATCGGATCCGTCGTAGATGGCATTGGCCACGTCGGTAACTTCGGCCCGGGTGGGAAGGGGATTACGGATCATGCTGTCGAGCATCTGCGTGGCCGTGATCACGGGAATGCCAACCAGATTTGCCTTGCGAATCGCGGTTTTCTGATACACAGGGATCATGGAGATCTCCGCCTCTATACCCAGGTCTCCCCGGGCTACCATGATGCCGTCGCTGGCGGCGATTATGGCGTCGAGATTCTGCAGGGCCGATCCTCTCTCGAGTTTGGCAATCACGCAGGGAGCAGTTTCGGATTCCCCGACCACCTCCCGAATTGCCTCCAGATCAGCGGGGGTCTGCACGAAGGACAGGGCCACGAAATCCACCCCCCGTTTGAGTCCGAAACGAAGATCTTCCAGGTCTTTTTTGGTGGGAGCGCCCAGAGATAGGATCAGATCCGGAAAATTCACTCCCTTGTGCGAGTACAGCCGTCCTCCGTGCAGGATCCGGCAGCGCAGATGATCCCCGGCGTTCTGCTCTACCTTCAGCTCCAGCAATCCGTCGTCCAGCAGTACCCGGGCTCCTTCGGGAACATCCTGCTGCAGGGCCGGATAATCGACGGGAATCGGTTTTCCCTCCTGATAGACACGGGGTTCCGATCCGGCCCGCAGGCGAACCGTATTTCCTTCCGCAAGGGGAATACCCTCCGGGGGCAGCTGTCCGACGCGGATCTTGGGCCCCCCCAGATCCTGAAGAATCCCGATATTCCTTCCTGTTTGTTCCCTCAGCTCTACAATCCCTTGAATGAGTAGCCCATTGGAGTTCGGATCACCGTGGGAAAAGTTGATCCTGGCCACGTCCATCCCCGCTTCCACCAGCGCCCGCAGAACTGAAGGAGAGGAGGAAGCGGGACCGATTGTGCAGACTATCTTTGTTTTTCTGCTCATGCGAGGATTCTGCCATTATAGCGAAAAACCGAGATGCGGCAAAGTCCGTGGTTTATTTTACTGACGGGTATACAATGAGTACCGATCGCAATCTTTTTTACATAATTGCAAGGAAAGATTGCGATGGTGTATAGTCTTTGGTAGAAGTATCTGTGAGGAGTGGGATAATGAAAAAAGTACGCTGGCTGGTTGTTTTTCTACTATTTTTTCTGGTGATATCCGGCCTTTGGGCTCAGAACCCGGAGGATCTGCTCCGATCATTCACCAGGAATTTCGCCATCGCCAGTCTCGATGTGAAAATGCAGATCATTCAGGATGCGGGAAACAGCGGCTATGCCGAAATGGGCCCTCTGTATCGGCAGGCCATCGATTATGTGTTGGACAACTTCACCCTGATCGATACCGACCAGCGCTTTCGACAATTAGCCATTTTGGCTGTAGACCAGATGGAAGCCTCCGGATACACCGAGGGCAGGTATTCGGTTTGGAAGCTCTTCGACACCGACCCGGAGACGGGAGTACGGATCAGCTGCCTCAATGCTCTGGGAACCTTGGCCCGGGGCGACGAGGAGATCATCGAATATCTGAATGTCTGGCTCGGCCAGGAGAACACGATCTTCCGGACCGGAAAGGTTCCGGATGTCTATGTGATCTCAGCGGCGGTGCGCGCTCTGGGAGAGTTGGGGGATCGCAGCTCGTTTCCCGGGCTGTTCACCACCATGACGGTCGGCTACACGGATGACATCTCCCGTTCGGCCCGGGAAGGCCTGTTTCGCCTGGGGGGTGAGCTCAAAGACAACATGATCGGTATCCTCAAAGAGAGCGATCTGGAGGAGAAGAAGCTTGCCCTGCAGATGTCCATGGAAACCGATCGCCTGGACGACAACGCCAAGGCGGAGATCGCTCAATTCGCCATGGACGTGGGTCTTCACACCGCGGCCGTGGACAATCCTTCCAGGCAGATCGCCCGGGATATCCGTTACGTAGCCGCGGTGGCTCTGAAGGAACGGAAGTGGTCCTCAGCCACGGATCTGGCCATCGAGCATTTCGACACGGTTCTACTGGAATACGACAGGGGACTCACGGACAAACGGCGCGTAGTAGAGGCCATCGACTGTCTCGGTGCCATGGAGACGCACGAGGCCGCGATCCGCCTGACCCAGTACCTGGTGCTTCTCAACGCCTATACCGAGAGGCAACAGGAGTTCGACAACATCATCGTGTTGGCGGTCGTCAAGAACCTGGGTCTTCTCGGGGACAAGACGGCCTTTGACGATCTGTTGTACGCCCAGTATTTGAGCTACTCGAGCGAGGTCAAGAACGCCGCTCGGGAGGCTCTGGAAAACCTGAGGTGGTAATCCCGAAGCGCGCCGTATCTGCCCGATGATTCGGGGCACCCTTGCGAGCTTTTCACTCTTTGCACTCGCCCTGTGGACTTCAATTTTTTTTAGCGGGGCCCTGCCATTCATCCTCTTTCCCCTGGTCGGACTCGTCTTTCTGGCCGCCTCCGCTCCGATTGCCTCTATTAACAATCCCCGCCTGAAACAAGCCGGGCTGATGTTGGGTTTTCTGGGATTGGGTATATTGATCGGCGGCATGAGAATCCCGCAGACACCACGCTGGGATCGTTACCCCCGCCTGTTCCCCGCTTCCCCGGCTCATACCGCGATACCTCTGCGACGGGTCGGAGAGTTCAGGGGGGTATTGGCTGAGGACAGTACGGCCATACCGGATGCTTCGGGAACCCTGAGCCGTTACCCCGTTAAGCTCCGGCAGGTGGTGAGCATCGACGGGCAGCGCAGCGGCTCGGCTCGAGGTGCGGTAGAGGTTTGGGTCCGCGGCGGACAGGCCCTGTTTCGGGGGCAGGAGGTGACCGTTTATGC
>CAZFMD010000002.1:0-2533 GCA_964520025.1 uncultured Spirochaetaceae bacterium | reverse complement strand
CGCACCAGCGGCAGCCTCCATCTTCTGGCACTTTCCGGCCTGCACCTGGGCATCCTCTACCTGCTGCTGAGCCAGCTGCTGCGTTTCCTGCGGGACAGGCGGCTGCGGGGCCTGATTGCCGGTATACTGCTGCTGGGGTACGTTTTTCTGGTTGGATGGCGTCCCTCTCTGGAGCGGGCTGCGGTGATGCTCTTGATCGCGGCTGTCGGCTACACGCTGGATCGGGAGATCCAGCCCCTGAACCTGCTGGGCATGGCCGCCGTGCTGCTCTTGCTGGTACACCCGCACTACGCCTTCGATCTTTCCTTTCAACTTTCCTTTCTCTCTCTGGCGGCCATTCTGCTGATAGGTCCGTTCCTGCACCGTGTCTGGCAGGGCCATCTACCCGCATTTGTAGGTTGGCCTTTGGGCGTTTCCCTCAGTGCGCAGATCGGCACCGCGCCTCTGGTGTTGTACCATTTCGGCGCGCTGTATCCCGTGGGAGTGGCCGCGGCGCTCGTGCTCATCCCCCTGGTCACCGTGTTTCTGGGAGGCGGGGTTCTGTTCGTGGGTTTGAGTTTCCTGCCCGCCCCGCTGGGAGGGATGACAGAGGGAATGTTGGCACAGGGGCTCAGGTTGGTGCACAGAGCGATTACCCTCTGCCTGGATCTGTTTTCCCGCGCTCCGGGTCTGTACGTTTCCTGGAGGCCCACGTATTGGCTGTTCCTCGCTATCCTGCTCCTGCCCCTGGCCGAGGACAGCCGGATACGTAGGAGGATCCCCGCGTGTTGAACTACAACTCCCCGATCGAGATCCGTCGAGTCGTGGAGCAGCTCGGACTGCGGCTTCAAAAACGATGGGGTCAGAACTTCCTGGTCAATCAGGGTGCGCGGCGCCAGATCGTCGCGTTGGTCCAGCCGGACGCCGAGGAGACTGTTTGGGAAATCGGACCGGGGTTGGGGACATTGACGGTTCTTCTCCTTCCGCAGGTCCGCTCCCTGCTGGCCTTTGAGATAGACAGAGGACTGATCCGCTATCTCACTGAGACCTTCTCGGAGCGGAAGAATTTCCAGCTCGTGGAAGGAGATGTGTTGAAAACCTGGAGGTCCTGTTACTGTCAAGAGGATCCTCCGGACAAGGTAGTGGGGAATCTGCCCTACAGCTCCGCCTCGGCCCTGATCGCAACGCTTGCGGAAAACCGGGTCTGCCCCAGGCGGCTGGTTTTCATGGTACAGCGGGAGCTGGCACAGCGGATGAACGCCGCGCCGGGCAACAAGAACTACTCCTCCTTCTCCGTGCTCTGCCAGATCGTCTACCGCATCTCCCAGCGTATGCAGCTCAAACCCGGCTCCTTCTATCCTCCCCCGGAGGTACATTCCAGCGTTGTTGTTCTACGGCCCAATCCCGAGGTATCCGAGATACCGAACTGGCGTTTCTTCCTCCGCTTTCTGCGTACGGTCTTTCGCAGCAGGCGTAAGACCATGAGGAACAACCTGCTGGCCGCGGGGCTTTTTCCCCCGGAGCCGGTCGCCCACCTCGATCGGGTTTTTAAGGATCTGGGGGTCGATTTGAGTATCCGTAGTGAGCGGCTCTCCCCGCAGGAGCTGCTGAGCTTCAGCCAGCGTCTGCTATCGGAGCTGGAGTTGCCGAAGTAGCCAGTGCGGCTATCGAAGCTAGAGGATCTTAAGCCGCTTCAGTATCTCGTTCAGGGCCTTCCTGTTCTCCTGGCTTAGAGGACACATCGGCAACCGGTAGGTCTCCTCGACAAAACCCTTCATGGCCATGGCCGACTTGATCGGGATGGGGTTGGTTTCCAGGAAGATTCCCTTGAACAGGGGAAGCAGTTCGTAGTGCAGGCTGCGGGCCCGATCCCAGTCGCCCTGCAGAGCCGCCTGGGTCAGCTGTTTCATACGATCCGGCACGATGTTGCTGGCCACTGAAACGACCCCGGCTCCACCCAGGGCCATCAGGGGGAAGGTCATGTTGTCGTCTCCGGAAAGCACGTTGAAGTCGTTCGGTTTTTTTGAGATCAGATCCATCATTTGGGCAATGCTGCCGCTGGCCTCTTTGACAGCCACGACGTTCCTGTGCTCGGCCAGTCTGAGCATGACCGGATTTTCTATGTTTTTCCCGGCCCGGCCGGGTATGTTGTACACGACCATGGGCAGATCCACAGCATCGGCGATGGCCGTGAAGTGCCTGAAGAACCCCTCCCCGGTTGGTTTGTTGTAGTAGGGGGCCACCTGCAGGCTGGCTGTGGCACCGATCGCTTTGGCCAGTTCCGTCATGTGAATCGCCTTGTCCGTACAATTCGAGCCGGTTCCGGCAATCACCGGGACCCTGCCTGCCGCCTGTTCGACCACGACGCGAATGACCTGTTCGGTTTCCTCGGGACTCAGTGTGGGGCTTTCCCCGGTGGTGCCCACGGGAACCAGTCCGTCGATCCCCCCGTCAATCTGGAAGTCGACGAGTTTCCTCAGGGCTTGCTCGTCGATCTTCCCGTCCCGGGTGAACGGGGTAATCAGTGCCGTAAATACTCCTTGGAACATACTCG
>CAZFMD010000001.1:0-55929 GCA_964520025.1 uncultured Spirochaetaceae bacterium | reverse complement strand
TGGTATTGCGACCGGCTGCTGCTTACAAACTCCCCATCATGCGCTGGGCGGCCTGTCCGTACTCCGAAGAGGCGTTGATGTTGATTGCGTCCTGAAGGAACTTCTGAGCCTGGCTTCGGTTCTCCAGACCCTGGTGGCACAGCGCAGAGAGGAAGTAGACAACCTGGGTGGTCTCCCCCATGTCGGGGTGCTTGAGGTACTGGGAGAAAAGATCCAGGGCGTCGGTGAAAGCCAGGTTTTCGATCAGCAGCTTTCCTTTCAGCAGCGTATAATCGGTGAAGATGGCGGAGTCGGATCCGAGAGCCATGTCTTCGAGCATAATTAGGGCAACGGCATTGTCCCCTTTCAGGGAGTGGGCATAAGCCGCGTAGAACAGATACTCGGAACGCTCATCCTCGGTGAGTGCCCAGTCGGCTCCGTCCTTGAACACGGGGATCGCTTCGTCGAACAGGCCTTCAACGAGAAGCTGTTTTCCCTTCTCCATGTACTCTCCGCCCTCTTCGACCCAGGTCAGCTCGCCCTGGTCCGCAGCGGCGCCTCGCACACCCATGACAGCGGTCTCACCCTGTTGGCCCGGTCCGAGCAGCTTCGAGAGCTTGGAGTTCACCACACCGCCGATATCCCAGGAGGCCACCTTCTGTCCGGAACGGAGTAGGCTTTGAGTGTTATAGATTCCGTCGTCGCTCAACGTAACCGTTACGTTTCGGGTCGATAGCTCGGCAAAGCCGTTCTCGGAGAGACGAATCACGCTGTTCTCCGGAACCATGTCGCCGATGTACAGCTCGTACCAGTTCGAACCTTCCTTGACCTCCAGAGTCCCCTCTACGTATTCCACCAGCAGATCCTCTGAAATGAGAGGGAACGCCGCGATCAGTATCAGCAGGATTGTTGTAACCGTTCGTTTCATGCCTAACTCCTCCCTTATAAAAGAAGTATACCGTTTTCCAGTCGGAAATTCCACGGAATCGCCCGCTATCACGCTGATTCCCGCGGTGCCGGGGATCTGCCAATTTCCTTTTGATTAAGAGTGAGCGAACCGAAGTACTATAGTAGGCTGAATTTTTTTCACAGATACTGTACACTATTAGTGTCAAATATTAAGAAAGTAGCTGTTGTAGGGTTTTAATGGGTAATATCGCGGTCCTGAGCACCGACGACAAGACGAACAAGATTATCCTGCAGGTCTGCACGGAGTCCGGTGATGAGTTCGTTCCCATCTATCTGCGTGACAAAAACCGAATCGTGCAGCACCTCAACTACGAGCTGCCCGATATAATCGTAGTCAACTGCTCGGACAAGTACATCAAGCTCAAAAACATTCTCAAGGAGATCAAAAGCGATCCCTGGCTGCATTCCGGCGGATTCGTCATCCTCCATGAAGGGGAGAACGAACGGGAGATCCTCAGGATGTTCGAAGGGATCAACACGATCACCGCCATAGAGAAGAGCAAGCTGGAGGATTACTTCACCCGGCTGCTGCGGATTTTGAGTCAGAACCGGGGCATTCTGTTCCAGCGGGATCTGCACTTCATTCTTCAGGCCAACCTGGCCGGATCGTTCGTCTTGGAAAACGATCCTTTCGACCTGGTGACCTATTCGAACCTCCTGGCAAATTTCCTCCTTAACTCCAATCTTATCGATCACGAACAGAAGGAGCGTTTCTACTCCGCCACTATGGAGCTGCTGCTGAATGCGATCGAGCACGGGAATTGCCGGATCTCCTACGAAGAGAAGTCCGAATGGTTGAACAGCGGCAAGGACATTCTCGATCTGATTCGCGAGAAAAATAATGATCCCGGGATCTGTATCAAGAAAGTATACCTGAACTACAAGATCACCCCGAAAAAGTCGACCTTCAAGATCCGGGATGAGGGGAAGGGTTTCGATTGGAAGGAACAGACCGCGGCCACGGGTGAAGAGGGGCTTGAGGAGATGCACGGGCGGGGTATTGCCATGGCCTCGCATTACGTGTCCAAGCTCTCATACAACGACAAGGGCAATGAGGTCAGCTTTGAGATCAGCCACCTGACCCGGGAAGGCAAGGTGGTTCCGAAGGTGTTTACCGACCAGGAAGAGGTGGTATTCCAGGAAGGGGATATCGTGTTCACCCAAGGGGAGAAGTCCAGTTTCCTGTACTACATCGTCTCGGGGCACTTCGAAATTATCGCCAACGGCAAACAGGTCTCCATTCTCACCCCGGAAGACATCTACCTGGGAGAAATGTCCTTTCTTCTGGATAATCGCCGTTCCGCCACCGTGAAATCCATGGGAAGGGGAGTTCTGATCAAGATCTCCAAGGAAGCCTTCATCAATGCCATCAAAGAGCGGCCGCATTATGGTATATTCCTGGCCCGACTGCTGGCCCAGCGTTTGGTAAAGCTCCACAAAGTAACTACAGCGTAAGCCCGCGTGAACGTTCGCGAAGAAATCCTGCGGGAGAAGATCGATCCCTTCCTGACCAAGGAGCGGCTCTCCGCCGTCTCTCAACTGGCCTTTGCCGAGACCGAGGATGGTTCCGGGCGGCCGAGCATCAGGGAAGTCAAAACCCTCAGTGGCGGATGCTGGAACCGGGTGGTCGGCCTGTCTTTCTCCACCGGCCAGCCGCAGATCGTCTGCAAGATCAGTCCGGTTCAGATGGATGAGAAGATTCTCCGCGAGTATAGGGTTCTGGGTTTCTTCACCAGCCACACGGCCATGCCGGTTCCCCGCCCTTTACTGGTCGACACTTCGGGAAAGCTCCTGCCCGGCACGCTTCTGGTCATGACCCGGGTTCCCGGGGTGGTGCTGCACCGGGTGTTCGGACTGCTTACCGGGGAAATGGTCAACGGCCTGAGCGACCAGATCGCGGCCCAGCTCATCGAGCTGCACAAGGAGCGCAGCAGCGGCTTCGGGGGTGTGGAGGTGGGGGAGGAGAGCCGGCACCAGAACTGGGCTGAGTTCTGGCTGCCCAGATTCGACACGGTTTTCGCGGAGGTGAGCTCCAGCGCTTTGGTGGACACCGACATGCTCGGACAGATCGAGCGGATCCGCCAGCGCTTTCCCGCGGCTCTGGACATCGGCCGGCGAAGCACTCTGACTCACTACGACATCTGGTCGGGAAACGTCATGGTGGATTTCGAGGACTCCGGTTATCCCGGAGCTCCCTTTGTCAGCGGGTACATCGATATTCCCGGATATTGGGCGGATTATGCCAGAGAGCTGTCCTTTATGGAGATGTTCGGGTTGGCGAGCCCGAGGTTCTACGACCGCTACTGGAGCGCTTTTCCCAAGGATGAGACCTTCGAGCTGCGCAAGAGCATCTACAACCTCAAGATGCATCTGAAACACATCACCATGTACCCGGATCAGGGCTACTACCGCGAAGGCGCGGAGGCAGCCTTACGGTATATCCAGCGGGTTCTTTAGCAACAACGGTTTCTTCAGAAAAATGGGTTGCCCGGTGCATTTTCCAAGTGTTTGCGGTGTTAGTATATTAGTAGAAACAACCCAGGGAGGTTTTCGATGGCGGAAAAAATCGAGGAAGTGAAGGTCAAAGGCGAAGATCTGCTGAAGAAGGTGAAGGAGTTGATCCACGAGGGGAACATTCGCCGCATCATCATCAAGAACGAGAACGGGGAGACCTATATCGAGATCCCCCTGACCCTCGGCGTTGTCGGAATGGTGGTTGCACCTATTCTGGCCGCGGTCGGTGCCATCGCCGCTCTGGCCAGCAACTTCACGATCGAGGTCGTAAAGAAAGATTAGTTCTTGCGAAGAGGTTCTCTCCCACCGGAAGGGAGAGAATCAGCCCGAAGGCTGCGTACACCGCTGAAATTCCCAGGCTCCCTTCTTCTGCGGCGGGTTGGAGGCAGCTCAGTGCGTATACCAGGGTTCCGGCCAGCAGGCCCCCGCCCAGGGTCAGCAGAAGATCGGACAGCTCGGGCTGGCCCCATCCCCCAAGATCCAGCAGCTCTTTGGTCAAACCCAAGACAAAAGCACCGCTCACCCCAAGTCCCGCCACCAGAGCAGCATCACAGCGGTCCGAACCCAGGTCCACGAGAGGGTAAGCCAGGGCACCCACCAGCAGAGCGCCGGAAGCTCCGGCCAGCACGTGCAGGGCCCTTGACGGATCTACGGGCTCCTCCGTCCATCCCCGGGGGGGGATTATTAGAAACAGTGTCAACAGAATAAGTGTAACCCGGTTTTCGACGCGCATGCTCCAGCTGAATTGTACGTGATTTGGCGCTTGCTGTGTAAGTATCCGGGCGGATACCCGTTTCTCAGCGTTCGTCGGGCCGATCATTGACCTGGATCAATCTCAAAACTGCCGGATTTGATGATATTCGATGTGGAAACCGCTGCCCGGGATTTGTGTGTCTCCACTGTGGCAGCGGCGTGCACCGGTCATGGGTCTGTTGTGTCAATCCGGCGCGTGGATTAAACTTTTTGTAGGAGTAAACGATGAGTGAAGTTCAAAGAGGGAGTGCCGAGTATCGGCAGCAGCAGCTCAAGGAAATCGTGAAGGATCTGCACGAGGGCAGTGATATCAAAGCGGTGCAGAAGCGATTCGCCCAGCTGATCCGCAATGTCAGCCCGGAGGAGATCGCCCAAATGGAACAGGCATTGATCGCCGAGGGTGTTCCTGTGGAGCAGGTGCAGAAGGTCTGCGATGTACACGTGCAGGTGTTCGAACAGGCTCTGGAGCGCCGGAAAAAAAACAAGGTACTGCCGGGGCATCCGGTGCATACCTACCTGCAGGAGAACAGGGCACTGCGGAAGATCTTGAGGAGGATGCGCCCGCTGCTCAAGCAGGTGCCCCGAGGGGCACGCAGCCGGGAGTTCCAGGCGGTTTTGGAAGAGCTCAAGGCTCTCGAGATCCACTACCGGCGCAAGGAAAACCAGCTGTTTCCCTACCTCGAACAGGTCGAGTTCACCGGACCTTCCAAGGTGATGTGGGGAAAGCACGAGGAGATCAGGACACAGCTGCGGGAGTTCGAAGATGCCTACAAACAGGAGGACTGGAGCCGGTTCGCGGCCCTGGGCCGGGGCTTGCTGCGGGCCGTGGGGCGGATGATCTTCATGGAGGAAAAGATACTCTTTCCCACCTCCCTGAAGAAACTCTCGGAGAAGCAGTGGGCGGAGATCCGCCGGGGCGAGCCGGAAATAGGCTACGCCTGGGTCCAACCCGGGAATCTCTGGGATCCATCGGTGGTAATCGCCGCCTCCGTGGCCAAAGAGCTGGGAAAGCCCGGAGGCTCCGAGGCTGCATCAGGCGCTGAAATCACAGCCGGGGCGGAGGAGTCAGGGGAGATCCCCCTGGATGTGGGGAAGTTGCTGCCGCAGCAGATCAACCTGATGCTGAGGAACCTTCCCATCGACATGACCTACGTGGATGAGAACGACAGGGTCCGCTACTACTCCCAGGGGCGGGAGAGGATCTTTCCCCGCAGTCCGGCGGTGGTTGGGCGGGCGGTCCAGAACTGTCACCCGCCAAACAGCGTGCACGTTGTCGAAAAGATCCTGGAGAGCTTCAAGCAGAAGGAGAGAGATACGGCCGAGTTCTGGTTGACCCTGGACGGTCGTTTCATCCATATCCGCTACTTCGCTCTCTACGATCAGGAGGGAATATACAGGGGAGTGGTGGAGGTCAGTCAGGATGTTACAGATATCCGGGCGCTCGAGGGACAGAAGCGGCTGCTGGACTGGTAACGGCGGGGAGGGCCTGCCTACCAGGGCAGATCCAGGGCCTCGGTGAGGAATCTCATGAACGGCGCGGCTGCGATACACAGCCGGGCGTATCGGTCCGGGAAATCCGCAGCGCAGGCCTGTTGTTCGGAAAGCGAAACGTGGGCGATGAAGTCCTTTCGCTTTAAATCTTCGATCTGAGGATGGCCGGGATCGTATCCCTGCGGGGCTCGCTTGAGAGAATCTCCGCCCAGTTCGTACTGTCGGTTGAACTCCGGATCGGTCTTGGCTCGTAACCAGGCCCTTGGATCCGAAGCGATCGTCTCGCGAATCCGCCCCAGGGCGTGAGAATCGGGACGCCATAGTCCGACCGCGGCGAAGACATTGTCCGGTTCCAGATGCAGGTAAAAACCCGGGGCGTGAACATCCTTGCCCTGTTCATGGCGGAACTGGATGCCGCCGTGGGTCTTGTAGGGACTCTTGTCCGGGGAGAAGCGCACATCCCTGTAGATCCGGAATAGCGAGCCCCCCACCGGGCGAGGATCCGCCCGGAAGTGACGGCTTATCCGCTCCAGGGGTTGCTGGAAATTCATGATGAAGCGCTGCAGGGGCAGGCGAACCTCCTGTTCGTAGCGTTCTCTGTTGCTCTGGAACCACTGCTTGTTGTTGTTTCGCTCGAGCTCCCGGAAGAAGGCGAACAGTTCCGGTGTTATGTGTGCGCTGTTCATCTTTCTCCTTGCGTCTCGACCTACTCGCCGGAATCCCAGATCAGGGATGGATCTTCCCGCTGACCTGCCCGCGCCTGCGCGGACGAGGAATCGGCCAGATAGCTGTAGCGTCGGGCAAGCTCAGGAGAGGAACTGCGGACTGTGTCCAGATATGAGGAGGCTCTGGCCGGCTCCCCCTTGCGGTTGTGGTACAGAGCCAGGAACACGTTGAGCAGAGCCGAATCCGGATCCCGCTCCAGGCCGGCCCGGGCCACCTCCGCGGCCTGCTCCAACTCCCCCCGCAGCAGCTTCAGGTTGGCCAGGTTGAGATAGGCTGCGGTGAGGCCCGGTTCTTCGGCCAGGCAGCGGGACAGCGCAGCCTCGGCTTCCCGGTCCTTGCCGAAACGGGCGTGGAGCACGCCGATCTGGTTGCGAACCCTGGCCGCCGCGAGGCCCCTCTGGCTCCTCAACCTGTCTTCCAGCAGATCGAGGCTCTCACCGTAGAGGGTGTCCTCCACCGCCTCTACAGAGCGGTTGAACACCGCGCTGACCTCCCGATCCGGGGGCTCGAACACGCCCAGGTCGGTGGCCGGCAGGGGCAGGGGAGGATAGCGATCCCGCTGTTCCCGAACCGGAAGAAACTCGATCCGTCCTCGATGTTTGCTCACCTGCTCCGAGGCGCTCCTCCAGGCCGAGAAAAATCCCTCCTCCAACAACGTGGTTTCCACGGGAAGCCAGATCGTGCCCTGGTGAACAAGAGCCTGCAGGTTCCCGTGGCTGAACAGCCAGCGATTCTCCTTGGGTTCCCCGGTGTCGAATGCCAGGAACACGTGACCGGGAGAGGTCATGACGGCCGTGCCGATGCCCACCGACTCCAGAAGGGAACCGAGCAGAGCCGAGGTGTCATCGCAGTCGCCGGAGCGGATCAGAAGGGTGGTGCGGGGAAAGCGCACCGTGTCCACCACCGCGGCTTTGCCCAGCACCCGGGAGATCGGGGAATCCGGGTCCTCGATGTAGGTGATCCCGTAACTGCCGAGGGCGTCGCACACACGAATGCCCCGAAACAGGCGGTTGGACAGACGGTAGCGTTCGGCCACCTCGCCGATATCGGAAACCCGGTGGGCGAAGGTGCTGACGATCTCCTCGTTGGGCATGATGAAGGCGGCCAGCTTGGCCGAGTCATCCCACACCAGGGCTGTCTTTCTGTACAGCATCAGGGATTCGACCTTGGAGATCTTCTCCTGGCCTCTGGAGCTCCGGTAGCTGACCTCGATCCTCGCCTGCACGGGAAGATCCTCCTGAAGATCGAACACCGAGGTGTTGAACAGCACACTGAGATCCAGCTTCACCCTCCCCCTGGACTTCAATCTCGGCAGGGGAGCGGATTCGGTTGGGAAGTCCATGTACCCCTCGATGAACACACTGGCGGTCAGCTCCCGGACTTCCTCATCCAGGATGTTGTGAACCGTTACCGTTCCCACGGGCCGGGTCCTGTACTGTTGCATCAGAGAGGGAAACAGATCCTCGATCTCGGCGGCGGTGATGGTGATGCGTCTCTGGCTCTCGTCGAAGATCAGCTTCAACTCCCGCCGTTTGGCCTGGATCTCCCGGTTGCCCGGATCCAGCTTCAGGATCTGTTCGTACAGCTGCATGGTCTGGGTGTAGGCTACCCGGGCCGACTCGGGTCCCAGGGTTTCGAGGGTCGCACGGGTCCGCTGTTCCATTTCAGAGGCCCTGGCCAGCAGCCCAGCCAGCTCGATGTGCTCGAGTCGGTTTCGAGCCTCCGAGGAGGAAGGCTCGATTTCCAGGATCTTCTCCCACATGGAACGGGCCATCTCCATGGATCCGCTGCGCTCGTACAGCTCGGCCTTGGCTTTGAGCGCAGACACATCATCGGGATCGCGGAACAGGCGCTGGTTAGAGCGAATCAGCTGTTCTTCACTCGGGTTGCGTATTCCCAACCGCTCGCCGTAAGCCCTGTCCAGCAGCTTGATGATCCTTCGGCCCTGCACATCGGTCAGGTAGATCAGCCCGGTTTTCGGATCCGGAGCGGCCCAGGCGTGGGTGAGGTTGGCAAACTCATCGGGCCCCAGCAGCTGGTTGGTGCGCCACAGGGGAACGCCGTTGCGGCGGAAGCGGTACAGCCATCCCTGGGCGAAGAAGATGAAACTGCCGTCCGGATACACGGTCATCTGGGTGGGAACCGGCTTGTCCGGATCCAGGGGGATGACCGAATCCACCAGCTGACCCTCGGTGGTGTAGATCCGCACCCTGCGCTCGGCAACCGAATAGATCCAGATATTGCCCTCCGGTCCGCTTGCCAGGGCGCTGTAGTACAGATTCGGCTGGGTCAGGAAATCCACCTTGGCGGGCCGCCTGTTCTTCAGCTGCAGGGTCTGCTGCTGCCCGGCGTGGGCCGCCAGGGCGCTTCCGTCCGCCAGGGCGACGAAAGAACCCATGTACTCGTTTCCGATCTTCCAGCTCTGGGGCTTCAACCCGCTGCCGAACCACTTGATGACCTTGCCGCTGCTCAGGTTCTTGAAGAAGATCGTGCCGGCGGGGGTCACGGCAACCACGTTGGCGTAGCCGGGCTCCCCGTTGTCGTACAGTTCTCTGCCCGGCTGGTCGATGACCCGGAAGGTTCTGTCCATCTCCAGGCAGACCGTGGAGGTGCCGACCAGGATGTGGGAATCCCCTTTGAGCGCCGCGGACCAGGGGGCCAGCATGGCTGGCATACCGAAGAGGGATTGGGAGATCAGATCCAGAGGGATCTCCTCCACGTACACCGGAGGCGCCTCGAGCTGGCCGCGCAGGTAGTCGTGGAAGGAGCTCCACTGGTAGAAAATCGAATTGGCCAGGTGAATCGCGCTTGCCGCTGTGACCGGTCCGAGAACCGGCACGGATTCTGCTTCGTTCCCGTCCCGGTTGCGGATCATCCGGGTGCTTATCACGCTGTCCTCTCCGGAAAAACTGGCCATCACCGTTACGGAGTAGTCGGCCCGATCACCTCTCTGATTGTAGTCCACGGTGATGTGCTGTGCGTACAGATCATTGCTGCGGGTCACCGACCACTGGATCACCCTGCCGATCAGGGCTCTGTTCTCCGGGGAGTCGGGATAAACCTGCGGCTTGAGAATCGAGATGCTCTGGACCGAGGTGTTCTGGGCGTCCACGCCCGGGGCAAACAGCACGCCGAGGATCCCGAGGACGATCAGGGCCGGCAGGGCCCGGGGACTCAGGAACCGGGGCGTATTCCTCATGCAGCGCCTTTCGAGCCGACGTATTGGATGCAGACCGCCAGCACTTCCACGGCGCTGCGAATCTGCTCCAGAGCGGGCAGGGTAGGGGCGATGCGGATGTTGCTGTCCCGGGGATCCTTCCCGTACGGCCAGGTGGATCCCGCTCGTGTGAACTTCACCCCCAGTTCTCCGGCCAGGGAGACCACGGCTTTTGCGCAGCCCGGTTTGGTATCCAGGCTCACGAAGTAACCCCCTTTGGGCTGCGTCCAGGCGGCCATCCCCGTGTCGCCCAGCTCCCGCTGCAGGATCTCCTGGACGGCCCGGAACCTCGGAGCGATGATGCGGGCGTGCTTGTCCATGTGATTCAGGATGCCCTGCATATCCTTAAAATATAGCACGTGGCGGAGTATATTTATCTTGTCCGGTCCGATTGTCTGGGCGGTCAGCCTGCTGCGCAGCCAATCCATGTTCTCCCTGCTGCCGGCTGCCAGGGCCAGTCCCGCTCCGGGCAAGGACACCTTGGAGGTGGAGCCGAAGATCAGCACCCGATCCGGATTGCCGGAGCGGGTGCAGGCCTCCAGGACGTTCTTCAGGGCAGCCGGGCCTGCGCCCAGATGATGAACAGTGTAGGCATTGTCCCAGAGGATCCGGAAATCCGGCGCCGCGGTGTTCATGGAGGCCAGGCGTTCAACCGTATCGTCTGAGTAGACGACTCCCGAAGGATTGCTGTACTTGGGAACGCACCACATTCCCTTGATGCTCGCGTCCCGCCGAACTCGATCCTCCACCTCATCCATATCCGGGCCGCTTTCGGTGAGAGCGACCGGGATCATCCGGATTCCGAAGTGCTCGCACACGGTGAAATGTCTGTCGTAGCCGGGAACCGGGCAGAGGAACTTCGTGTTCTGGCCGAACCAGGGTTTGCCCCCGTTGGAGGTTCCGTGGGTCACGCACTGGGCCACGCTGTCGTACATCAGATTGAGGCTGGCGTTGCCCCCGATGATCACCTCCTCCGGGCTCACCTCGAGGTACTCGGCAAACAGCTGCTTGGCTTCCGGGAAACCGTCCAGGCCCCCGTAGTTGCGGACATCCAATCCCGAGGGGGTGCGGTAGTTGTTCTCATCCACGATTGTGAGCATCCCATTGCAGAGTTCCAGCTGCTCCGGGCCGGGTTTCCCCCGGGTCATATCCAGGGACAGCCCCTGCTTGCGAAAACCCTCTATGCGTTCCTTCGGGCTTTTTTTGTTATCCACCAATCGAATCCTCCTTGGATTTTTGCATACGCTGTATCGAATCAACACGACAATACGGGAATGGGCGGGGCCCGTCAAGTTTTACAGCCAGGGAAGGGTGTCCAGGTCCAGGTTGCCGCCGGACAGGATGATGCCGATGCGTTTGCCCCGTGCTTCGATCCCTCCTTCCAGTATGGCGGCAAAGGGCACGGCCGCCGACGGCTCGATCAGGATCTTCATCCGTTCCCAGATATGGCGCATGGCCGCCACGATCGATTGCTCCTCCACGGTCACGATCCGCTGCACGTAGCGGCGGATGATGGGAAAGGTCAGGGTTCCCAGGGAGGTGCGCAGCCCGTCGGCCACGGTTTGGGGGTTCTCGGAAGGGTAGATGCGTCCGTCCCGTACGGAGCGGAAGGCATCGTCGGCGCCCTTTGGCTCTCCGGCGATAACCCGCACCTCGGGCCGCAGGTAGGCGCAGGATAGGGCTGTTCCGCTCAGCAGGCCGCCGCCGCCCACCGGGGCCATGACAACATCCAGATCGGCAACCTGCTCCAGGAGCTCCAGAGCGCAGGTGCCCTGACCGGCGATGATCCCCGGGTTGTTGTACGGGTGGATGAAGGTTGCCCCGGTCTCGGCCACCACCTGTTCCAGGGTTCGTTCTCTGTCCGCTTGGGTGGGCGGGCAGAACACGATACGCGCGCCGTAGCCCCTCACCGCCGCTACTTTGACCTGCGGGGAGTTCTCCGGCATCACGATGTGGGCGGGGATGCCCCGCAGGCGTGCGGCCAGAGCCAGGGCTTGGGCGTGGTTTCCCGAGGAATGGGTGGCCACTCCCCTGGAGGCCTCCTGGTCGGAAAGGGAGAACACCGTGTTGGCAGCGCCCCGGAACTTGAAGGCCCCGACTTTCTGCAGGTTCTCGCACTTGAAGAACAGCTCGGCTTCGGCCATGGAGTCGAGACTGGAGCAGGTCAGGACCGGGGTGCGGTGAGCGTATGGACGGATGCGTTCGGCGGCAGCCCGAATGGCTTGAAGATCCGGTGCCTCCGGTGTTTGATTTCGGTTCATAGTGGAACAAGTCTACACCACGGCGGTTGCAGTGGCAAAGGGTTGTCGGGTGCGTGTCCCATGGAGGTTGGCAGCTGTCTGTATTTGACGGATTCAGTCATGAATGAGTAAATTCCGATCATGCAGCTTACCCTCGACGTGCCGATTGTCATCCCCAAGAACGAGGACTGTGCCCACTGCCGCCAACGCTTGCAGGAGATGTCGTCTCGGCTCAAAGGGGTGGATTCGGTTGAGCTCTCCGAGCAGGATCGCACTCTACACCTGCGCTTCGATTCCGACCTGACCAGCGCCGCTGCTGTCGAGAAGCAGGTGCGTGAGCTGGGTGTCCAGTTGGATAGAAGCTTTGCCCATGACATCTTGAACCTGGAAGGACTGGACTGCGCAGACTGCGCCAACACCATCGAGAGGATGCTGTCTCGAAAAGAGGGAGTTCTCTGGGTCGCCGTCAATTTTCCGGCGAGCCAGATGGAGGTGGAGTACGATCCGGGGCGTATCGATGCGGCGCAGATCGGCAGGGAAATCGGCCATCTGGGATACGCCGCTTCCAGGCCGACAACGGATCACCGTCACACGGATGTTTTCTACATCCCCGAGATGGACTGCGACGAGGAGATATCCCTGATCCGCAAGAAATTGGGCGCCCTGGAGGGGGTGCTCGATCTGGAGTTCAACCTCGTCTCCCAGAAGCTCACAGTCGCTCACGAAATTTCTCCTGCCCGCATCGAAGAGGCCCTGCGGGAGATCCAGATGACCCCGCAGAGGGAGAAGGTGGAGCAGGAACCGGTCCGGGGACTCTGGGCTGCCCGTAAACGTCTGATCCTGACGATCGTCTCGGGCCTGCTGACGGCAGCGGGATTTTTCGTCTCCCTGGCCGCCGTGGAGCCGTGGATATCGATCTCCCTGTACGGGGCTGCGATTGTGAGCGGCGGATGGATGGTTGCCCGTAAGGGATTCCACGCTCTGCGCACCAGGACCCTGGACATCAACGTTCTCATGACCCTGGCGGTGATCGGTGCTGCGGCTATCGGTGAGTGGCTGGAAGGAGCCAGCGTGATCTTCCTCTTCGCTCTGGCCAATCTGCTGGAATCATGGAGCATGAATCGGGCCCGCCGTTCGATCAAGAGCCTGATGGAGCTTACCCCCAATGTGGCTCGGGTACGGGACGGAGCAGGGCAGCGCAGCGTACCGGTCGAGGAAGTTCGCATCGGGGATATCCTGGCCGTACGGCCCGGGGAACGGGTGCCTCTGGATGGCACGGTAATCGAAGGTTCATCCGAAGTCGACCAGTCCCCGATAACCGGGGAATCCCTCCCGGTGTCCAAAGCCGGGGGAGATGAGGTCTTCGGGGGCACGATCAATCGCGGCGGCTATCTGGAGATCCAAGTGAGCAAACTCGTGCGGGACACCACCCTCTCCCGGATCATCCACAGCGTGGAGGAGGCCCATTCCCGCAAAGCCCCTTCCCAGAGCTTCGTGGATCGCTTTGCCCGCTATTACACCCCGGCGATCGTGCTCATCGCCGCCCTGGTGGCCGTGGGTCCGCCGCTGATAACCGGTGCGGCCTGGGGCGTGTGGTTCTACCGAGCTCTGGTGCTGCTGGTGGTGGCCTGTCCCTGTGCTCTGGTCATCTCCACGCCGGTGACCATCGTCAGCGCCCTGGCCCGGGCGACCCGGGACGGGATCCTGTTCAAAGGGGGGATTTTCTTGGAGGCAATCGGGGCGGTGAAGGCCTTTGCCTTCGACAAGACCGGAACCCTCACCTACGGAAAGCTCGCCGTCAGTGAGGTCGTGGCTCTGAACGGCGTGGATGAACAGACGGTTCTCCGCCTGGCATCGGGAATCGAATCCCGCTCCGAGCATCATCTGGCCGCAGCCGTACTGGCGGAGGCCCGCAGCCGGGGGATCGCAGCGCCGGAAGCCGCCGAGTTTCTCAGTATGCCGGGAAGAGGAGCGGCGGCCACCGTAGAGGGGAGCCGCTACTACATCGGCAATCACCGCCTGTTCGAGGAGATGGGCTGGTGTTATCCCGAGCTGGACGAGCGTTTGGACGCCCTGGAAAAGAGGGGAAACACCGCGGTGATTCTCGGGGACGGTCGTACCATTCTGGGAATTATCGCCGTTGCCGACCAACCCCGGCGGGAATCAGCGGCCGCGCTGAATGGTTTGAAACAGCTCGGCGTGAAACAAACCCTGATGCTCACCGGGGACAACCGATCCACCGCCGGGGCTATCTCCAAGAGCATCGGCATGGATTCGTTCCGGGCGGAACTGTTGCCGGAGGACAAGGTGGCGGCTGTACGGGAGCTGGTGGACGTCTACGGCGCCGCGGCCATGGTCGGGGACGGGATCAACGATGCCCCGGCTCTGGCAACCGCCACGGTGGGCATCGCCATGGGGGTTGCCGGAACCGACGCGGCCCTGGAAACGGCGGACGTGGCCCTGATGTCCGACGACCTGAGCAAACTGCCCCTGGCCGTTCGGCTGGGCAGGCGGGCGCTCCGGCTGGTCAAGCAGAATATCGCCTTTTCGATTCTCCTCAAGGCCGTGTTTATTGCCCTGACGCCCCTCGGGTTGACCACCCTGTGGATGGCGGTCCTGGCCGACATGGGGGCGAGTCTCCTGGTTATCTTCAACGGCCTGCGAGCCCTGGGGAGAAAAGTGTAGAGTTTCGCCGCTACCCCCTGCAGATGGGAAATTCTTTCTCACTTTTTACTGATGAGAAAGGATTTCTCACCAAGATCTGGGAACTGGCGTCGTCAGGTCAAAAAAATCAGTGGAGCCGCGGGTAGAACCCCCGCCTCGTCCCGTGAGTATGGCACGCTTCGTGCATTACTCATTGGCGTGAACAAAGCAAAACCAATACGATACGGAGGGTATCTATGAATGCGAAGAAGATTATGTTCCTGCTCCTGATTGCCGTGGTTGCCGCGACTGGAGCCTTTGCTTCCGGTAACAAGGAAGACAAAAGCGAAGGGGTCCGCCCGGATTGGCGGCGCATGCCCCGCTGGGATGGGCCGCAGCTGTCCGAGGAGACGGTCACCGTCACCGGCGAGCTGTACTTCGAGAATCGAATGCATCCGGAGCTGAAAAGTGGAGCTGAAGAGTACGAGCTTCTCGTGCCTCGTTTCTATGCCCACGAACTGGAGCTGGAGGAGGGACAGACCATTACCGTGGAGGGGTACACTGTGGAAGACATGCCCTGCTGTGATTTCGAAGATGAGGAGCACGAGGAACTGCATCTCTGGGTCACCAGGGCGGTAATCGACGGTGAGGAGTACGATCTGGAGGACGACCGCCGCTGGGGCATGAGGGGCCCGGGAAGAGGCCATCGCGGGGGCATGATGGGACGGGGCCGGCGGCCCTACGGCTATGATGAGGACCGTGACTGGGGAAGGCGGATGTAGCCTCCGGGTCCATTAACCATAGATGGGAGAAGGTTCGCGGTGCATAGATCACAGCGACCTTTTCCCTTTTTTGTTTGAAAGCTACAATCAATTATGGCTCGGGGATTGCGCCGATTCTTTAAAGAGGAACTGCTTTTTTTCGTCTTTCTACTCGCCCTGTTTCTGACCATCACCGCGCTTGTGCTGGTACTGCTGTCAGGCAGAAGCAGGAGGGAGAGCCTTCTGCTGGAGTACGAGGCCCAGAGGATCGCGGCGGCTCTGATGGAGGCCAGCCGAGACGGCGGCGAGCTGAACGGCGAGTCCCTGCAGGAGCGGATCGTGGGTTTCGGGATCTACACCTCCCAGGGCGCCGCGCTCCAGCGCCTGGGCAGCGCACCCCCCTTCCTGCAGCTGCCTTCCGGTATCAGGGAGCAGGAGCTCCTGCGCGGACCGGTCCTGCGCTTGCACGAGGAGCGCAGAACCCTGACGCTGATCCGCTGGGTCGGTATGGTTCCCGGGATGATGGATATGCACCGCCGTATGCCCCGGATGATGCGCCCGGAGAATTCGCAGCTGCTGTTTCTCGAGCTCAGCGTGGAAGGTTACTGGTCCACCCGGCGTACCTTCAAGACCGCCGGTCTGCTGGCGCCCCTTCTGATCCTGCTGGTGATCGCATTTGTCGGCTACCTCTACCACAAGAATACTCTGTACAGGAGGACCCTGGCCTCCCAGCAGCAGCTGGCGCAGCTGGGCGAGGCCAGCCGCACCCTCTCTCACGAGATCAAGAATCCTCTGAGTGCGATCCGCATTCAGACGGGCATCCTGCGCAAGACCCTGCCCGAGGCGAATCACGGGGACCTGCGAATCATCGAAGAGGAGGTCGCCCGGCTGAGCCTGCTCACCGACAGGATCGGAGATTTTCTTCGGGACCCGGTGGGACAGCCGGAAACGATCGGCCTGGATTCCTTCGTGGAGGAGATGATCCTGCGCTATGACCGGCAGATCGCCTATACGAATGAGGGCGGTTCAAAAATCGAGATTCATTTTGACAGGCAGAGATTGCGCTCGGTGATGGAGAATCTGATCAACAATGCCCTGGAGAGCCAGGCAGCCTCCCCGCAAGCGCCTTCGGTACAGATCGCCCTATCGAGGTCGAAAACCAGAGCGGAGATTACGGTTCTGGATCGGGGAGAGGGAGTGCCGGTGGACGCGGGGGAGAAGATTTTCGATCCCTTCTACACGAGTAAAATCAGCGGTTCCGGAGTGGGTCTTTCCATTTGCAGACGGTTTGTGGAAGCGGCCGGGGGGGCCTTGAGAGTCCAGAGAAGAAGAGAGGGAGGAACCCGAGCCGTTGTTTCCCTCCCGCGGGGTAACCCGCCCCAGACCAGTAAAGTCCGCGGCAATCCACACCGGGTGAATCCACACCAGAGACAGTCATGAGAATCCTGGTCGTAGACGACGAGAAGAACATCCGCGAATCTATCCGGCGATTCCTCGATACCGAGGCCATCGAAACGGTGTCCGCGGAAAACGGTTTGTCCGCCAAGCGTCTGCTCCAGGAGCAGGTCTTCTCTGCCGGGATCGTGGACCTGCGCATGCCGGGGATGAACGGCCTGGAGCTGCTCAGGTGGATTCGCGACGAAGGTCCACGCCTGCCCATAATCATGATTTCCGCCTTCGGGGAGGTGCAGGATGCCGTGGAAGCGATGAAGCTAGGCGCCCAGGACTACATCGTCAAGCCTTTTGATCCGGAGGAGCTGATTGTAAGGCTGAAGAAGATCGTGGAGAATCAGAAACTCCGGGATCAGATCGACCTGGGCGGCCGGGTCGCCCAGCCGGGGATCGAAGGCTTGGGAGAGACGCCCGGGATGCTCGAGATCGGCAGGACGATCGGGAAAGTAGCAGACACCCCCTCCACGGTACTGATCACCGGTGAGAGCGGTACCGGCAAAGAGGTGATCGCCCGACTGATCCACAACCTCTCTTCCCGCTCGGATAATCCCTTCATTCCCGTGAACGTGGGAGGGATTCCCGAGTCCCTCCTGGAAAGCGAGCTTTTCGGTTACGAGCGGGGCGCCTTTACCGGGGCGGAACGGCGCAAGGTAGGTTTGTTCGAGGTGGCCTCCACGGGAACCCTGTTTCTGGATGAGATCGGGGAGATGCCCGCCCAGCTGCAGGTAAAGCTGCTGCGGGTGCTTCAGGACGGGAAGGTGCAGAGGTTGGGTGCCACGGATTTGATACCGGTGGATGCGCGCATCCTGGCCGCCACCAACCAGGACCTGCGGGAGCGGGTACGACAGAGGACCTTCCGGGAGGATCTGTTCTACCGGCTGAACGTGGTCCATCTGGCCGTTCCACCGTTGCGGAACCGTCTGGATGATCTTCCCCTGCTGATCGGTCAGCTGCTCGGCAAGCTCAACTATAAGCTTGGTAAGAATATAAGGGAGGTCGATCCTCAGGTTTTGCAGCAGCTTCGGGGCTACTCGTTTCCGGGTAACGTGCGGGAGCTGGAGAACCTGCTGGAGCGGGCTTTGATCTTCGCCGAGGGGCGGTCCATCAGCGTCTCAGACCTGTCCCTGCCCCGGAGCGAAGCTCCCGTTGCCCCCGCTCCAGCCACCCTGCGGAGCCTGGAGAGGCAGGCGATCATCGCCGCTCTGCACCGCTGGGAGGGAAACCGTACCAGGGCCGCAGCCGAATTGGGAATTACCCGGCGTACCCTGCTGAACAAGATCAGGAATTTCGGAATCGATCTGTAGGCTTAACCTACAGAAGCCGATCCACCTCCTCGGCAATCGTAAGACAGGTGGTCAATCCCGGCGATTCGATCCCCACCAGGTTGACCAGACCGGACAGGCCCCGCTCTCCCTCCTCCTGTATGATGAAATCCCGAAAAGGCTCGCCCTTCCGATAGAGCTTGGGACGGATCCCGGCCATATCCGGGGCCAGATCCTCGAGCTCCAGGAATGGGAGGAATCTCCGCGCTTTGGAATAGAACTCCTCCTGCCCGTCCTCGTCGACCTGGTAGGATATCTCATCTACGTACACGGCGTTGGGCCCGATCTTCAGCCTGTCGTCCAAACTCAAGACCGCGTGGGCCCCCAGGTGGATCGTAGAGGGAGTGGGATAAACCAGGCGTCCCACCTTGCCCTGGTGGCGGCTGGAAACGCTGAAGTACTCGCCCTTGCACGGATAGATACGGTAGCCTTCCTTGTCCACGTCTATGCCGGCCATCCAGGCGATCCTGTCGGCCCACAAACCGGCGGAGTTGATAACCACGGCGCTTTCAAGCTGCAGCTGCTCCCCATCGGTGTCCTTGATCTCCACAACGTATCCGTCGACGCTCTTTTCCAGGGCGATCACTTCGGTTCCGTAGGCCATGGTGGTGCCTCGAGACTCCGCCGTGTGCTCGAAATACTTCATCAGCTGGTGCGAGTCGATGATGCCGCTTTCCGGACTGTACAGGCCGGAAAGCCCGAATGAGTAGGGCTCCAAGGCCTCGATTTCTTTGCCGGAGACTAGACGAATACCGGCCACTCCGTTCTTCTCGGCCTGTTCGAAGATACCCTGCAGCTGCTGTTCTTCGGATTTATCCGTTGCCAGGATAAGCTTGCCGGTCTTCCTGTGGGGCACTCCCTCTTTGCGGCACAGCTCATAGAGCATCGGATTACCCCGGATGCAGAGCGTGGTCTTGAGCAGATCTTGTGCGTAGTACAGACCGGCGTGAATGACCTCGCTGTTGCGTGAGGAGGTTTCCCGCCCGAAACCGTCGTGGCGTTCCAGCACCACGATCTCCTGACCTCTTCTTGTGCGGGACAGGCGCTCGGCCACGGCCAATCCAACCACTCCGGCGCCGATGACTAGGATATCTACTCGATCCACGGGCCCATCATATTGATCCTGTCTCCCGTGGACAACCCCCGGATTTGCTAATCTCGGCCCCGTGTGTCATACTGAATCCATGAAAACATTGTTGAACGGCAACACCGATTTGAGGGACCAAATTGCCTTTCACCTTTCGGGCCGGGGAGCCCATATCGATTTCGATGCGGCGGTGGATGAATTTCCTTTCGATCTGACCGGAAAAAAGGTTCCGAATCTGGCTCACACGGCCTGGCAGCTGGTTTACCACCTGCAGATTGTGCAATGGGATATCCTGGAGTTCTGCAGAAACCCCTCCCACGTTTCCCCGGAGTACCCTTCAGGGTACTGGCCTCAGAATCCTGCCCCTGAGAGCGAGGAGCAATGGCTGAAGACGATCGCTTCATTCCGAGCGGATTTGAAGGACATTATCGATCTGGTGAAAAATCCGGACAACGATCTGTTCGCTCCCTTTGACCACGGAAGCGGCCAGAACCTGCTGCGGGAGGCGATCCTGGTCGTCGACCACAACTCCTACCACATCGGGCAGCTGGTCGACATCCGTATGCTCTTGGAAGCAGAGGTTCGGGATTGGTAGCGGAATCCTAAAGGTCCTTGCCGTACAGGCGGTAGGTTTTATAGATCCTGGCGCCCCAGTTTTCCATGGCGTTACGCATGGGAAGGTTTTCCTCAAGGATCCAGGAGAACTCCCCGCGGTGGAATCCGTGTTTGTTCCCGCGGGTGTAGGTCTCGTAATACAGAATCGCGTCCAGCCCCATGCCCTGGAATTTCTTGCGAATTCCTAGATTCAGCACCCGCAGCATATCGGTTCTCTTGGAGTGCCAGAGCAGTTTCACGATACCGAAGGGAAACAGTCGGCCATTGATGCGCTTTATGGCCTGATTGATATCGGGAAGAGCCAGGGACCAGCCGGCCAACTCGCCGTCAACGTAGGCGAACAGCACCAGGTCGGGGATGGCGGCCATTTTGAGATCCGCCGCCATGTACTCCAGCTCCGCATCGGTCCAGGGGACGAAGCCCCAATTTCGCTCCCAGGCATCATTGTAAACAGACTTGATCAGCTGGATCTCCTGTTTCAGGCGTCTCATGTTGACGGGCCGTATAGTCACTTTTTTGCGTTTCCGTACAATTTCCGAGACTCGCTGGATCTTATCGGAGATAGGGACGATGTCCTCCATATAGTAGGCGTACAGGTCGTGGGCCTTGGTCAGTCCGAACTCTTCGACCAGCTGCACATAGTAGGCCGGGTTGTAGGGCATCTGCAGCACCGCGGGCTTGTCGAAGGCGTTGATCAACAAGCCCAGGACGGTGTTCGTGGAGGGGTTGGTGGGACCGAGCATCCGGTTCATCCCCCGTTCACGGATCCACTTGGCCGCGGTTGAAAACAACGCCTGCGCCACCGTTTTGTCGTTGATCGATTCGAAAAAACCGAAAAAGCCGCTATGCGCCTTCTGAAACTCGTTGTAGTTGTGGTCGACGATAGCCGAAATCCGGCCTACCGGCGTGCCATCCCGGTAAGCCAGGTAGTTCTGGCTCTCGCTGTGATGGAAGAAGGGGTTTTTCTTCGTGTCCAGAGTCGTTCTCTGTTCGACAAGGAGAGGCGGTACCCAGTTTGGATCTTGCTTGTAGATCTTCCAGGGTAGTTTGATAAAGGTCTCGAGTTCACGCCTGTTCGTGATCGGGAGGACCTCAATCGGTTCTGGCATTCGGTGTGCTCCTTGGTGCAGTGCTCCTTGGTTCAGCTATTTTTACAGGCAATTCTCCATATTGTCAAACGCAGAAAACGCCCCAACGGAAAATCCCGTACGTGAAGCGGCTACTATACATCCAGAATCACGGTCGCTCGCCATACCCGATTCTCTCGGGCCAGATTGAAACGGTAGAAGGTGACGGCTTTCACGTCCGCACCCAGCCGGTGAATATTGGCATCGACGGGTTGACCGCCGGCTAGTGCTTCGAGTTTGGCGGGTTTGCTGCTCTGCGGTTCCCATTGAATTCGACAGTCCTCGATTCTCAGCAACAGGCCCTCGGCGTCCTTGTAGAAGATCAGTTCCTGAAGAAAGTTGTGGAGCAGTAGATCCAGGCTCGTTTCCTCAAGGGCGATGCTGCGTTTCTGCACGGCGGCGAGGGCGGCCGGATTGCGGATCATCACCTGCAGGGTTGCCTGCCAGGCGGCGGTGAACAGTTCTTCCAGGGTGGCGCCTCGAGCCTCGAAAGCCACATCGGCAACGGTAAGATCGTCCAGGTAGCGGTACGGCATCACTACGCCTCATCATCCTTTTACATTGCCGACGGGGACAAGCTTCACCACCGGCCGGCTCAGTCCGGCGGCTGCGGTCGCCTCAACCACCTGGTCGATGTCCTTGTAGGCTGCTCCGGCCTCCTCTGCCAGACCGGAGTAGGACACGCTGCGGATGTAGATGCCCCGATCCCGCAGGCGCTTCTCCAGGTCCTGTCCCCGGAACTGCTTTTTGGCCTGGCGGCGTCCCATGGTGCGTCCGCTTCCGTGGGCCGTGGTGTAGAAGCTCTGCTCCCCGCTCTCGACACCGGCCAGCAGGTAGGATCCGGTTTCCATGCTGCCGCCGATAATCACCGGCTGCCCGGCCTCCCGGTACTCCTTCGGAATCCCCCCCATGCCGGGAGCAAAGGCCCGGGTTGCGCCCTTGCGGTGTACCAGCAGGTTTCGTCTCTTTCTCTCGAAGGTGTGACGCTCCACCTTGGCCGTGTTGTGGGTCACATCGTAGATCTGGTGCAGCCCCAGATCCATGGGATCTCTGCCGAAGATCTCGGCGAACACCTCCCGGATCCGGTGGAGGATTATCTGGCGGTTGACGAAGGACATGTTGATGGCGCAGTTCATGGCTTTAAAGTAGTCCTGGCCCTCCTCCGAGGTAAAGGGAGCGCAGGCCAGCTGTCTGTCCCCAACCGGTATTCCGTATTTGGACTGCATTACCCGCAGGAAACCCTGCAGATAATCCGTGGCGATCTGGTGCCCAAAGCCCCGGCTGCCGCAGTGGAACATCAGCACCACCTGATTCGGGCGGTCGATTCCGTAGGCGCAGGCCAGTTTCTCATCCAGGATATTCTCCGGTTTGGCCACCTGGATCTCCAGGTAGTGATTGCCCGATCCGAGCGTACCGATCTGTTTGTAGCCCCGCTCCACGGCCCGTTCGCTGACCTTGGAGGCGTCCGCGTCCTTGATGCAGCCGTTTTCCTCGGTTCGCTCCAGATCTTCCTGGATGGCGTATCCCTTCTTCAGGCACCACTTCATGCCCTTTTCCGAAAGGGTGCGAAACTCGCTGCGGGAAAGCTCCAGCGGTCCCTTTGCCCCCACTCCGGCGGGGATGCGGACGAACAGGCGGTCCACCAGCCGATGCAGCACGGGTTGGACCTCCTCCCAGGTCAGGGAGGTTGCCACCAGGCGCATGCCGCAGTTGATGTCGAAGCCGATCCCTCCGGGTGAGATCACGCCGGTCTCGGTGTCGAAGGCGGCCGCCCCCCCGATGGGAAAGCCGTAGCCGCTGTGGCCGTCGGGCATGCAGAAGGAGTAGCCCACGATCCCGGGCAGGGTGGCCACGTTTGTTGCCTGCTCGAACACGGAGGCGTCCATGCTGTCCAGCAGCTGTTTGCTGGCGTAGATACGCACCGGGACCCGCATGCCCTGTTTGTAGGATCGCGGGATTTCCCAGAGGTTTTCGTTGATCTGTGCACAGCCGGCCGTCGCCATACCGTAAATTTAGTGCTCCGGTTACGATGAAATCAAGACATCTGTTTGTATATAATAGAAATTGATGAGCTATCGGAGAGCGACGATCCTTGTTTTTGCCGTTTCCCTCGTGGTGGCCTGCAGCGGCCGCCCCCCTTCCCTGGAGACCATTTCGTTGCAGCGCAGAGCCAACCGCTATCCCATCATTCTGGTCCATGGCTTTCTCGGCTTCGGCCGGGAGGAGCTGTTCGGCTTCAAGTACTGGGGTGGATTCAGCGATCTGGAGGAGGAACTGCGGGAGGCGGGGTATGAGACCTATACGGCCGCTGTGGGTCCGGTATCCAGTATTTGGGATCGGACCTGTGAGCTGTACGCGTGCATCAAGGGCGGCCGGGTCGACTACGGGGAAGCCCACTCGATTGAGTTTGGGCACGATCGCTACGGCAGGAGCTATCCCGGCCTGTATCCGGAGTGGGGCGAGGTGGATTCGGATTCGGGCAGGGTCAGGAAGGTCCACATCATCGGCCACAGCCTGGGCGGGCCCACCGGCAGAGCTTTGATCCAACTGCTGGAGCAAGGCTCTCCGCTTTCGGGGCAGGGGAACCATCCCCTGTTCCAGGGCGGCAAATCCTGGGTGTGTAGCCTGACCACGATCTCTTCGCCCCACGACGGCACGACCTTCGCCTACAGATACAATTGGGATCAGTCGCTGATCAAGCCGGCCGTCACCTTTCTGATCTCACTGAGCTCCAGCTCTCCCGATCTGTACTACGATTTCAAGCTCGATCAGTGGGGATTGGCCCGCATGCCCGGGGAGGATTTCTACTCGTATCGGGATCGGGTGGTTTCCAGCGATATCTGGACTCGTTCCACAGACACAGCCTACTGGGACGGCTCCCCCGAGGGAGCCATTGAGCTCAATAATTGGGTTCAGGCTCAAGCCCCGGTCTACTACTTCTCCTGGGCAACCGAGGCAACCTATCGCGATCCGCTGAGCGGGACACAGGTACCGGAGATCGGGGTGCCCGGACCTATTGCCTCCATCGCCCGATTTATGGGTTCATACTCCAGGGAGGATGAACCGGATCTGCCCATCGACAGTTCCTGGTGGCAGAATGACGGGATCGTCAACACCAATTCGATGGAGGGGCCGACCCTGGGATCTGCGGACAAAGTACAGCTGTTCAGCGGAGAGCCGCTGCCGGGACAGTGGAATTACATGGGGGTGCTGGAATCCACGGATCATCTGGACATTATCGGCATTCCCGTGGCGGGCAAAGAACTCAAGGATTGGTACCGCTCCCTGGCTGCTCTGCTCGCCTCTCTGCCGGAGGTCGGGACAGCACAATAGACCCGCTGCAGCCGAGCACCAGGACCAAACCGGCGGTGATGCCGAACATCGGGCGGATACCCAGGGCTTCGGCCAGCGCGCCGCTTGCCCAAGGTCCGATGAAGATCCCCGCGGCATAGACCGACTGATGCAGTCCCATGGCCGCGGTACGTTGTTGCGGCGGGATATCCCGGATGGTCATGCCCATCAGTACCGGATAGCCGATTCCGTGGGCTACGCCCAGGCAACCCTGGCAGATAAACAACAGCGGAACTTTCCGCGCCAGTGCGGCTGCGACAATGGCTGCAGCAAACAGGAGGTATGATGCCAGCACCAGGGTTTCCGACCTGAGTCGAGAGCTCGAAGAGGTAGCTGTCAGGTTCCCCAGCAAGAAGAACAGCAGATTCACAGTGGCCAGAAAGCCGAGGGTAACGTCCCCAGCGCCCAGCTGTCCGGCCAGAACCGGCATGAATCCCAGGGATATGCCGAACAGCGTGTACTGATTGATCGCTGCCAGCAGAGAGGGAAGCAACACAGACTTACGCACAAAAAGTCGCAGCAAGGGTCCCGGTTTCGGTGCTCCGGCGGGCCTGCTGTTGACGGGAACGGGCAGCACGAGTATCGCCGCCAGCAGCGCGGCCGCTGCGGCCACGTAGAAGGCCAAATTGACGCCGCACCACACGTTCAAGTACCCGTTCAGGGCAGTGGCGGCGATCCTGGCCGCGGCACTGACAAGGGTCACCACCGCGGCAGCCCGCACCGATTGCTCTGCGGGAAAGAAGCCGCTGAACACCACGACCAGGGGCACCCAGATCCCCTGGGCCAAGCCTGTTAGGGAACGGCCGACATACAGTGCGGCGGTCGTCCCGGCTGTACCCAGGATCAGGGCTCCCAGAGCTGCAACCAGGAAGCCCCCCAGGAGGAACAGCTTCTGCCGCCCTACCGCGTCGATTAGGATCCCCAGGGGCAGGCGTATGACGACCTGCCAGAGGCCGTACATGGCCAGAATTGCGCCGACCACGGCCAGGCTTCCCACCTTGTCCCGCAGGTACTCGGGCAGGGTGGGGACGAACACGTACTGAGAAAACCAGAGCAGAAATACTGCCCCGGAGAAGAGAATCAGGTGTCGTTTCCGTTTCATTGTTGGTCTGCATACCATGACCGGGAGTGAGAGAAAGATCAAGCGGCGGCCGGTATGCTTGAATTCCGCCACCGGGCGCTGTAGTGTGAGAGGTATGAAAACCAGAATCGGTGTGGTTGTTTTCGGCGTGCTGATCGTGTTGCTGTTCTCGGCGACACAGCTTTCCGCCCAGGGCCAGTGGGAGGGCGGCAATTCGAGTCTTCCCGGGGCCTCCGGAGCGCTTCCCCTCTCCAAGGTAGTGCTGTTCACCAGCGGGGTAGGTTATTTCCAGCGGGAGGGGACGGTCAACGGCAGTACCGACCTGGATCTGTACTTCAAGACCAAGGACATCAACGATCTGCTCAAGAGCCTGGTGGTGCAGGACCTGGACGGCGGCCAGGTCACGGAGGTGACCTATTCCTCCCGGGATCCGCTGGCCCGGACCCTGCAGAGCTTTGCCATCGACCTGACCGGTAATCCGGGAATAGCTCAGATCCTGACCCAGGTGCGGGGGGAGGCGGTGGAGCTGACCACCTCTCAACGGATCAGCGGGACGATCGTGGGCGTGGAATCCAAGCCCAGTGGTGAGAATACCGCCGATACCTTCCTCAATCTGCTCACCGTTGAAGGGATGCGGAGCATCAATTTGGCCGAGGTGCGTTCCTTCCGCTTTCTCAACCCCCGGCTGCAGGCGGAGCTGGATCAGGCCCTGTCCCTGCTGGCCGAGAGCCGCAGCGCGGAGAAGAAACGGGTCACCGTCGGGTTCGCCGGGGAGGGGAAGCGGCGGATACGGGTGGGCTACCTTTTGGAAGCTCCCCTGTGGAAGACCAGCTACCGCCTGGTCCTGGAAGAGGGGCAGGAGCATTTTCTTCAAGGTTGGGCCATCGTGGAAAACACCACGGATGAGGACTGGCGGGAGGTTTCCCTGAGCCTGGTGTCGGGCCGCCCCATCTCCTTCATTATGGACCTTTACAGGCCGATCTATGTTCCCCGCCCCACGGTGCAGGTGGAGACCTACTCCTCGATCGCGCCCCAACGCTACGAGGAGGATCTGGGCCTGGCCGCCGCTCCACCGGAGGCGCCCATGGCTAAACAGCGCATGGCCGAATCCCGGGCCGCGCCCATGGCCGAACCGATGCTCGAAGAGCAGGCTCTGCGGGACCAGCTGGATCTGAGCCAGGGTGTGACCACGGCCGCCCGGGCGGAGGAGGCGGGCAGCTTCTTCCGCTACCTGATCCGGCATCCGGTGACGGTTCCCCGCAAGGAATCGGCCATGCTGCCGATCGTGACGCAGAAGGTGGAGGGCCGGAGGTTTTCGATCTACAACCAGAGGGTGCAGGCCAAACACCCGCTTTACGGGCTGAAGCTCAAGAACACGACCGGATTCGATCTGATGGGCGGACCCCTGACCGTGTTCGAGCAGGGAAGCTACGCCGGGGACGCCCGCATCGACACGCTTCCGGCCGGGGCCGAGCGGCTGATCAGCTTCGCCATCGACCTGGACACGGAGGTGGCCCTCAGCTCCCGCAGTGTTCCGGAGACCCTGCTGTCGGTGCGCATCGTCAAGGGAACCCTGATCAGCACCCTTTCCCAA
Organism: uncultured Spirochaetaceae bacterium; assembly: GCA_964520025.1. Classification (GTDB taxonomy): domain Bacteria; phylum Spirochaetota; class Spirochaetia; order SZUA-6; family DRHE01; genus JAFGQJ01. The sequence continues at coordinate 29,007 of CAZFMD010000001.1, read as the reverse complement.
CGCGCCGAATCCACCTACCGGCTCAAGAACTCGGATAACCGCTCCCGCTCCGTGCTGATCGAGCATCCCCTGAATCCCGACTGGGACCTGGTCGCTCCGGCCAAGGCGGAGGAGACCACCCGCAGCGCCTATCGCTTTCTCGTGGAGGTCCCTGCAGGTGGTGGTGAAGAGCTGCTGGTCGCCCAGGAGCGGCAGCTCGATAGAACCGTGATGCTCACCAACATCAACGACAACCAGATCACCTACTTCCTCAGTGCCCGTAACGTGGATCGGCGCGTGAAGCGGGCCCTGGAGCAGCTGGCCGAACGCAAGGCTGCCCTGGCCCAAACGGTGAGTCTGCGGCAGGAGCAGGAGCGCAAGGTCAACACCATCCACCGGGAGCAGAGCCGCATCCGGGAGAACATGTCCCGGCTGGAGAAGACCTCGGATCTGTACAAGCGCTACGTGGGATTGCTGGACGAACAGGAGGATCTGTTAGAGCAGGCCTTGACAATGATCGAGGATCTGCGGGCCCAGGAGCAGCGACAGCGGGAGCAGCTGGATCGCTACATCCTGTCCCTGGATCTGCCGTAGCGCAGTTGTTTGTGCGGATCCTAAAACCGGTTTAAAGCTCTTCACGTACCACCTGTTCGATATCCCTGAGTGAAATTTCGAGGTGTCTCCTTGCCTGTTCCATTGCCTGCGCACCATCCCGCTTCTGCAGAGCGGCTAGGATTGCTCGATGGGGTTCAAGAGCATGGTTGGCCGTATTTTTTGAGGCGAAAGACTTGGTCCGATACTCCGCAAAGGCGTCGGCGATATTCTGATTGATAATGATCAACAGTTTGTTGTGGGTGGCTTTCACGATGGCGCTGTGGAAGGCCTCGTCACTGATGGCGAGATTGATGACATCCTTGTTCTCCTGGGCTTGCTCGAAGGTTTTGAATATCTCGGCAATCTCTGTGAGCTCCGCTTCCGTGCCCCGCTGGATCGCCAGCTTCACGGCCAGCGGCTCGAGGGCCATACGAACTTCCATGAAGTCACGAAGCTGGAATTCATGTTCCCGGAACCACTTGCTGATGGTAGACGGATCATTCAGGGTTTTCGATTTAAGGAAAGCGCCCCTGCCCGGTTTCATCTCGACAAGCCCGGTGGCCTGAAGAATCCGAATAGCCTCACGAACAGTGGACCTGCCTACGTTGAGAGTTTCCCCCAGCTTCTTTTCGGTGGGTAGTTTCTCACCAACGGCGATCTCGTCGGAAAGGCACATCTCTTGGATCTCCTTTACCACCAGATCGATGATCGATACTTTTTCAATCGCCTTCAAAATTACTCTCGTTATCGGGCAGTTAGCGGACGGTTTCGTTTTGCCTGATCCCAGTATATTGCCGAGGGCTTTAGTGCGTCAATTTCATAAATCCCCGTTGACGTGTCCAATGATGTGTGTTATTGTCTGATATCAGACCTAAATCGGATAAATTTTCGGCGGCGACTGGCGATTCAGAACGAGCAGCTGCCTCAAGGAAGGAATTCCCATGAAAGCACTCAGTGAGACCTTGAAGCATATCATCGTACCCCTGGTAACCCCCTTTACCCAGGACGGTGAGTTGAACTACGAGGAAGCGAAAACGCTGGTAGATCATTTAATCGGAAAGTCATACTGCGATTCTATTCTGGTGGCCGGCACGACCGGAGAGTTTCACGCCCTCACGAACGCCGAGCGGATTGAGCTTTTCACCGTTGTCAAGGAGGCGGCGGCCGGCCGGGCGGCCCTTGTGGCCGGCACGGGGGCCGGATCTACCCGGGAGGCTCTGCTGCTGACCCGGGAAGCAGAGAAGCTCGGGTACGATGCCGTGATGGTCGTATCTCCCTACTACTGCAAGCCGACCCAGGAAGGAATCTACCGGCATTTCGAAACGATTGCCCGGGGAACGTCCCTGCCGGTCATGCTGTACAATATTCCCCTCTTTTCCGGGGTGAATATCAATCCTGAAACCGTAGCCGGGCTCTCGAAAATCGAGAATGTCAGGGGCATCAAAGACGAGTTGGGACTGAATCCGACCCAGATGACGGAGTATGCTCTGGTAACGCCCGAAGATTTCAGTATCTACAACGGAGACGACATTATGACCCTCTGCGGTCTGGTGCAGGGAGCGGCGGGTACGGTGAGCGGCGGTTCCCATTTGGTCGGGGACAAGATACGCAACATGATGGAGCTGTTCTTGTCCGGAAAGAATGAGAAAGCCCTTCAAATCCACCTGGCCCTGGATCCCTTCTTCAAGGCCCTGTGCCCGAACGGGCGGGTGAATCCCATTCCGGTACTGAAAGCGGCCTTGGAGATCGCCGGTCATCCGGTCGGCCCCTGCAGACTTCCTCTGGATCCGGCGACGGCACAGGAGAGAGAGCAGATCGAGAAACACCTCAGCCGCTTGGAGGTCATCTAACAGGAGATTGAATATGGCGGGTACCTCACCGGGAGATCTGCGGAAGCGGATGAAGGGTGTGCAGATTATCATGGTTACGCCTTTCGACCAGCAGGGAAACGTCTGCATAGACAGCGTCAGGGAGCTGACCCATTGTTTGATCGACCGGGGCATCCGAGAGGGAACAGGATCCCTGGTTGCTCTAGGAAGCATGAGTGAGTGCTTTTCCGTGGATGTTGAGGAACGCAAGGAGATCATCCGGGCGATTGTCGAAGAGGCGGAGGGGCAGGTGCCCGTTGTGGTCGGCTGCAATGCCACCGATACCCGAAGCGTGATTCATCTGTGCCAGAGCGCACAGAAGGCCGGTGCAGATGGGGTCATGGTCATGCCACCCTACTATTTCGTCCCGAGCAATGCCCAAATTCTCGAATTCTACAGGAGCCTGACGGAGAGCGTTGATCTCGGTGTGGTGCTGTACAACAACGTACAGGTCTGTGTAGACATCGATTTCGAGGTTTTGCAGGAATTGGCGTGCATGGACAAGATCATAGCGCTGAAGGACTGTACGGCGGATTTCACGAAATTCAAGATATGCGCTGAGGGGCTGGCTGGCAAGCTTACAATCCTGAACGGCGGAGGTCCGCTCTGGGAGCCCCAGGCGACCTTGGCGGGTGCCAGCGGATTCTATACTCTGGCCGGAAATTTTGCGCCTGAATTGACTCTGGAGTTGTGGCGGGCCTGTGCGCAGAGCGACTATGGAGAGGCCGAGCGGCTGAGCCGGCGGTTTGTTCTGTACATCCGTTTCATGCGGGAAGCGGGAAAAGCCATACAGCTGACCAAAAGGATCATGCGAGATATGGGGCTGCCCGGCGGTTTTGAGAGGCCCCCGCTCCTGCCCCTAACCGCGTCGGAGGAGGGCATGGTGGCGAAGATAAAGCAGCAGATGGATTTGGGAGGATAGTGCTGCGGTTAACCGCTGCGGTTAACCGTTGACAATCGAGAAGAGGTCTGTTAAAATATTTCAGAATAGCGAACCGTGTTCGGTATTCTGAACAAAATGGTCAAATCTGTGTATCGTGCAGTGAAAATTCTAGACGTTCTCAGTAGCGAAGGCGAGAAGAGCGTTACGGAAATCAGCACGACTTTGAGCTTTCCCAAGAGCAGCGTTCACGAAATCACTTCCACCCTCTTGGCAACCGGTATTTTGGAGAAGGATAGCGACCGCAACAAATACTCTCTGGGATTGAAGCTGTTCGAATTGGGCAAGCAGGCCCAGGCAAACCTGGAAATCAGCAAAGTAGCCATCCCGAGCCTGAGGAGCCTCCACGAGCAGTTCGACGAAACGGTTCATTTGACGGTTCTGGACCGAAAAGAGGTTCTTTATATCGAGTGTTTTGAATCAACAAAACAGCTGAGAACCTATTCGGTTATCGGTATACGGGCTCCACTGCACTGTACCGCAGTGGGCAAGGCGATCCTTGCCTGCCTGGATGACGGGGAGGTGGAGGAGATCATTCGGAGCATGGGCCTTCCCAGATTCACCCAAAACACAATTACCGACCGGGAGCGGCTGAACGCAGAGGTTCGCAAGATCAGAGACTGCGGATTTGCCACCGACGCAATGGAACACGAGGAGGGGGTGTGCTGCGTGGGCGCTCCCGTGCGAAATCACACGGGACAGGTTGTCGCCTCCATCAGCGTATCCGGACCGTCGCAGAGGATAACTCCGGCCAGGATTGAGGAAATTGCTCCGCCGGTCATGGAGAGGGCCGCGGAGATATCGAGAAGGTTGGGCTATAAACCCTCAGAGCCAAGGGTATAGCAATAAAAAACTCTATGTAAGGAGGTGCTTTCATGAAAAGCAAAATCCTCATCCTGCTTCTGGTATTTGCACTGGTGGTGCCCTTTGCCTTTGCCGGCGGCGGCGGCGAGAAGCCGGCTCCCCCCGAACCGGTCCCGGAGCTGGTTGCCAAACCGGTTAAGCTCACCTGGTCTTCCATCAGCGTGCCGGCGGATGCTCACACCAAGGCCATGTGGGTTTTCAAGACCGAGCTGGAGAAGTTGTCGGACAACCGGATCACAGTAGAGCTCTACACCTCGGGCGCGATCTTCACCCAGGAGGGGGAGCTGGCCGCCTGCCGCGAAGGCAGCCTGGACATGGCCTACTTCAGCGCCAACTGGCTGGCCGAGTTCGTGCCGTATCTGTCCATGCTGGGCGCGGTGTATACCTTCAGCGGCTACGACCACATGAACAGCGTGCTCAACGGCGAGATCGGCAAGCAGATCTTCGACGACGTGGCCCAAAAAACAGGCGTACGGCCCCTTGCGGCTTTCTATCTGGGAACCCGGCAGCTGAACCTGGTAGAGAAGGTGGGACCGGTACGGCATCCCGATGAGATGAAGGGCGTCAAGCTGAGAACCCCGACCAGCCCGGCCTGGATCGCTCTGGGCAAAGCCCTGGGCGGCAACCCCACCCCCATGAGCTTCGGAGAGGTCTATATGGGCCTCAAAACCGGCACCATTGAAGGACAGGACAATCCGCTTCCCACCGACCTGAACGCCAAGTTCTACGAGGTCACCAAGTACATCGTTCTCACAGACCATGTGGTCAATGCCGTGTGGCCCACGATGAACGAGAGGAAGTGGCAGTCCCTCACTTCGGAGGATCAGGAACTGGTCATGAAGGCCATCGACAAGGCCAGGCAGGCCTGCGCCGATCAGAATCTGAAGGCGGAGGCTGAGCTCGTCGATTTCTTCAAAGGAGAGGGGATGATCGTTATCGAGGATCCAGACAGGGCGGCCTTTGCCGAGTACGCCAAGAACTCCTACCTGACGGAGAGCAAGGATATCTCCAAAGACTGGGACATGGCGCTGTACGACAAAATCCAGGCTATGAAGTAAATCGGATTCTCGTAAAATCCTTGCAGAAAAACGAATGGGCCCCATCGTTTTCGCGATGGGGTCCTTCGACATACCGGAGATGATATGAGAAAAGAGATCTTGAAACGAGTGGGCTCGTTCATTCTCGATTTTACCGAGATCTACGTGCCGGGCTTCGCTTTTTTCGCCATGTTTGTGGTCTTCATGATCCAGGTCTTTTTCCGCTATTTCATCGTACCTCTCACCTGGCCGCTCGAGTTCACCCTGATGGCTTTTATCTGGACGACGCTGTTTGGAGCCTGCTATGCCTATCGCGACAAATCCCACGTCGTTTTTTCCCTGGTCTACGACAGGGTCAAACCAAGAAGCCAGTTGATGATGAGGATCGCCGGGAACCTTCTCCTGGCTGTGGCCTTTGCCGTCTCCCTGTATCCCTCCTACAAGTACGTGAGCTTCATGGGATTCAAGGTTTCGGACGTGCTCAAGGTCCCCATGAATATCGCCTTTTCGCCCTATGTCTTCTTCCTGGTGATCATGATCGGGCGATTGATCTACGACCTGGTGGTCGACTTGAAAAAGCTTTTCAGGGGGGAGGCGTAACATGAACTGGCCTCTACTTGTGTTTTTTGCCTGTTTCATCCTGACCTTCGTGCTGCGCATACCCATCGCCCTGGGCATGATCATGAGCTCGATATTCTACTTTACCCTGGCGCCGGGCCCGGCCACGGGGATCGGCATGGCAGCCAACCAGTTTCTCTCCAATATGAACGTGAAGTTCATCCTCCTGGCCGTGCCCCTGTTCGTATTCGCCGCCAAGGTGATGAACACCGGCAAGGTGACGGAGATGATTTTCAAATTTGCCAATACCCTGGTAGGCAGATGGCGGGGCGGCATGGGGCACGTCAATGTCGTAGCCTCCCTGATCTTTTCCGGTATGACCGGTTCGGCGGTGGCCGATGCCTCGGGCTTGGGGATCATGGAGATCGAGGCCATGCGCCAGCACGGCTACGATGACGCCTTCAGCTGCGGGGTCACCGCGGCATCGGCCACGATCGGTCCCATCTTCCCTCCCAGTATTCCAATGGTTTTCTACGCCATGCTCTCCGGAGCCTCCATCGGAGCGCTTTTCATGGGCGGGATGGTACCGGGTGTTCTGATGGCCATTGCACTGATGACCTACATCGGCATCATCGCCACGAAGCGGAAGTATCCCAAGGGGGAGAAGTATCCTTTCAAGATCTTCGTGCGTAACACGGCGATCGCCTTTCCCGCTCTCCTCACGCCGGTGATCCTTCTCGGCGGCATCTACACCGGAATCGTCACGCCCACCGAAGCCGGTGCCCTGGCAGGGACCTGGGCTCTTCTCATCGCTTTTTTTGTCTATCGGGTGTTGGGCCTCAAGCAGCTGCTGACCATCATCTTTGAAACGGCCAAAACTACAGGTACGCTGGCGATCATAGTCGGGGCGGCCTACACCTTCTCCTACATCGTGGCTATCGAGCACATCCCGGACGTGTTCGCCGGTTTTCTGTTGAACATCACCGGGAACAAGTACGTCCTGCTCCTGATCATCAATATCCTCTTCATCATCTTGGGAATGTTCATAGACACGATGGCCATCACCCTGGTGTTCATTCCCATGGTTCTTCCGCTGGTGCAGGCCCTGGGTATCGATTTGGTTCATTTCGGGGTTTTGATCGTTCTGAATATGATGATCGGCCTGTCCACTCCTCCCTTCGGGGTGCTTCTGTTTATCGTGGCCGGTATTTCCGGCACTCCCCTGAAGGATGTGATCCGGGAATGCCTGCCCATGACCGTCGTGTTGATCGGTGTTCTATTTCTGGTCACCTATGTTCCGGAAATTGTCCTGTTTATCCCGAGAACATTTGGGCAGTAGCAAGTACGGTGAATGTACGCACAAGGCTGTACGCAGCAATCAACGGAGAGGTCCCGGACAGGGTGCCGGTGGTTCCCAAGATCTGGGTCGATCTGGCCTCCCGGCTGCTCGGGACCGAACCGACCAAGATCATAACGGATCCTCTGGCGGCGCTCAGGATAATTGCCGAAGCAGGTCTTTTGTGCGGAGTCGATGCGGTCCGCCAGTTTCACTTTCCTCAACGCCGCATCCGGAAGCAGGGAGATCGGGTATTCGAGGTCGATCGCCGGGGAGAAGCTTTGGGAGAGATCGACATGCAGGGCGGCTTGATGACGCATCTGTATGATGTTGAGAGCTTCACCGTACAAGAACCGCTCAATATGGCCTTTAACCACTATTGGAGTGCGGACGAACCCTTTGTGAAAAGCCGGCAGGATGCCCGGCGTATTGCGGTACCGGAGAAGCATCTGTACGAGGAGCTGGGATGCGGGGATCGGCAGCGAAAGGTCTTTGCCGAGTTTGGCGATCGGTTGTGCTTCATCGGAGACTGCGACGCGGCTACCATGGCTTTCCTGGTCACCATGAGGGGCATGAACCGGGCCCTCTTCGATCTGATCGAAGAGCCGGAGCTGATCCATGCGGTCATGGAGAAGGGTGCGGCCATCTCCATCGAGAAGGGGAAGTTCAACATCGATCTTGGATTGAAGGTTCTGCGCTTGAATGACTCGGTGGGGAACATGAGCGTTATTTCTCCGGAACACTGGAGAGAGTTTGTATTTCCCCACATGAAGGAGGTCTGCGACGCCCTGCACGCCTACGATCCTGAGGTGCGCATCTACTGCCACATCTGCGGCAACATCCTGCCGATTGCCGAGGACCTGGTGGAAACGGGACTGGACTGCATCGGCCCCTTGGACCCTCTGGGCAACTTCACCCCCGCCCAGGTACGAGAGCGGGTGGGGGATGCGGTTTCGCTGATGGGAGGGGTCAACACCCTGACGTTCTTGGACGGCACACCTGAGAGAATAGTCGAAGAATCCATTACCTGTATGCACCAGGCCGGTGCGCATGGTGGATACGTTCTCGGATCCGGCTGCGTGGTTCCCAGGGACGCTGTCAAGGAAAACCTGCTGGCCTTGCGGGGGGCCGCCGATGCTCACGGTATTTATGAGAACGGGGTTTTGAGAGAAGGTTGAAGTGAGTATTGCGAAGTTACGCAATCACATTCCCATCGCTTCTCCGGCTCGGCGGGAGCCCGCGGACGGCACGGAGCCGCCCTTCCGGGTATCTCTGGGCTTTGTGCCGGGTTGGTTCACCCGGCGCTGCGAGGTGAGCTTTTCCGACCGCTGGCACCGGGATCCGGGGTACCGCCACGGAACCCTGAAGGCGATGAAGGCGGAGCTTCATCGAGCCTTCCCGTCCGTACCGTACTGGGATCCGGACAACGATCAGGATCTGGCCACGATCTCCGGAGTCTACGGGGCCTACCCGATCCCCCATGCCTTCGGCATTCCCCTGGTCTACGGGGAGGATCGCTGGCCCGCTCTGGATCCGGAGCGTAGGTTCTCCCTGGAGCAGATCGAAACCCTTGAGACGGATCGAGTGCTGAACAGCCCCGTGGTGGAGGATATCTTCCGGCAGATGGACATCATCGAGCGGCAGTGGGGAGTGGTCCACGGCTACCTGAACTGGCAGGGGGTGCTGAACAACGCCTTCAACCTGAGGGGTCAGGAAATCTTCCTCGATATGTTCGACAAGCCGGATCTGGTGCGGCATTTCTTTTCGGTGATCACGGAGGTGATGATCGGACTGGCCCGCAAGATCCAGGAGCGGCAGCGGGCTTCGGGGTTCCCGGTCGATCAATTCAGCGTGAGCAACTGCGTGATGAATATGATCTCCCCTGGAAGTTATGCTGAGTTCGTCCGACCCTTAGATGCGAAAATCGCCGGGAATTTCGAACGCTTCGGGGTACACACCTGCAACTGGGATGTGACCCCGTATATCGAAGTGCTAACGGAGCTGCCCAAGCTCGGCTACCTCGATATGGGGATGATGAGCGATATGCGCCGGGTGCGGGAGACTTTTCCCGATACCTATCGGGCGGTTCTTTACTCCCCGGTCAAGCTCCAGGAGGCAGAGATAGAGGAGATCCGGAGGGACATGCAGAAGATCTACGACGATCTGGGGCCCTGCGACCTGGTGATGGCGGACATCGAGGCTTCCACCCCGGATGAGCGCGTCCGGGCTTTGCTCGATATATGCGCGGATATCGGAAACAGGGAATAGAACAGAGGTGAAGATATGACAGCCAAAGAAAAACCGCGGTTAAAAGGTGTGATCCCGGCGATCATCAGCCCGATGGATGAGCAGGGGAAGATCGACTTCGATCTCCTCGAAAAGCAGGCCGCCTATCTGTCGGAGGCGGGGGTGCATGGATTTTTTGTCGGCGGTACCACGGCCGAGGGTGCGTACCTGAGCACGGAGGAGAAGGGGGAGATCTTCAAGGTTGTACGTCAAGTGATCAAGGCGGACCAGTTTCTCTGCGCCGCTTACATCCGGCCTTCCACCACCGCCGTGCTGGAGCAGATGCGTGCCCTGGAGGCGACAGAACCGGACTACGTTGTCGCGGTGACGCCGTACTACCTGGCCATGCGGCAGCAGGATATCCTGCAACACTTCCGCCGAGTAGCAGCAGCAGCCCCGGCCCCGCTGATCCTCTACAACATTCCGGGAAATACCCACAATCCCGTGGCCCTGGAAACGGTGCTCCAGCTGGCCCAGGAGAAGAACATCGTCGGGATAAAAGATTCCACCGGTAATTTCCTCGATTTCAGCCGGGGCGTGTTGGGCGAAAGCCCTGAAGGATTTATCTGGATCCAGGGGGAGGATTATCTGGACGGGCCGTCTCTGATGACCGGTTGCCACGGTATCGTTACCGGATTGGGCAACGCCCGCATCGAACCGTACCTCCGCATCTATCAAGCGGCGCGGGAGGAGGATTGGCAGACGGTACGAGCCTGTCAGGCCCGGATCAACGTCCTGTACGGTATCATCCGTTTATGCGGGAATTCCATCGCCGCTGCCAAGGCGGCAGCCGAGTTGGCCGGCCGGGGCAGCCGCTGGATGCGTCAATACAGCCAGAGCCTGAGTGATGAACAGATCAATGAAGTGGCGGCGATCCTCAGAGAGTTCGACGCGGCGGAGGGATAAGATCTACACCGGATGCAGGAGCTGCCTGCCCTGCAGAAAGCGTAGAACCTCTTCGGCGGCTTTACGCCGCACCTCCCTCTCGCTCTCCTCGCTGTACCAGGCCATGTGGGGAGTGATCAGAGTATTCCTGCGCTTCAGGAACTCCACGGTTCTGGGGTCCGAGTAGTCGGGAGGTTCCTGCCAGAATACGTCTGCCCCGAAAAACGAGATCCGTCCTTCCTCCATAGCCGATTCCAGGGCTTGGCGGTTTATCAGATCAGCCCGGCTCGTGTTGACCAGAATCAGGTCTCTTGCCTCAGCCAGTACCCGGGTGTCGATGAGATCGTGGGTTTGTTCGTTCAGGGGAGCGTGGAGGGAGACGATCTGACAGCGGTGGAAAAGCTCGGAAAGTGAGGCTGCCGATTCCCAGTTTCTGCCCAACACTTCGGAGGCGGGTACATAAGGATCGTAGAACAAAAGCCCGGCCGCCAGCGGATGCAGGTGCTCGGCAAGCCGTCGGCCGACCCGCCCCAATCCCACGATGCCCGCCGTGAGGGATGCAAGGCGCCGCAGCTTCTCCGAGGATGGATCTTCGATCCAGTTGCCGTTCTTGGCCGCCCGACTCAGGGGGAAGAGCATCCGCAGGCCCGCCAGAATCAACGCCAAGGAGTGGGCGGCAACCTCATCGACGCAGTAATCCGGGACGCGGGCAACCCTTATCCCCATCTCCCGGGCAGCAGCCAAGTCGACATTGTCTACCCCCACTCCGTAGCGTACGATGAGCTTCAGCTGGGGAAGCGATTCCATGACTCTCCGGGTAACCGGGGCAAAGGACACAAGAAAGGCGAAGGCTCCCTGTCCGCGTAGGATCAGCTGCTCCTCGGTGCGGCAGAAGGCGGTTTCGATGGTGACCCCCGCCGGTTCCAGGATCGCTCTCTCCTCCTGGATCGAGCCGTGTCGCATATCCGTTATCAGCACTTTCATACACTGTCTCTCATGTCTACGCGTCCGGCTGCGGATAGTCAGCGGCCATGGCTGTTGTTCGAGCTCCCGGGAGCCGCAAGCTTCGGGTACAGCGCCTTCAAGCGCGGGTAGAGATCCCGGTATACCCCATCGTAGATCTGCATGTATCGACTGTGAGCAGAAGGATCGGGCTCCATGGTATCCACAATCCGCACGCGGTCACCGAGGGTGCCGTAATCGGCAAACATACCCGCGGCTCGGCCGGCAAGCCAGGCGGCACCGTAGTCGCTGCCCCGCTCATCGCCGACGTATTCCACTGTGAAATCCAGCACATCGGCCAATATACGGCGCAGCAAAGGGCTGCGGGCCGAGCCGCCGGTCACGGGAATGCGGTGATCCAAGAATATACCCGTTTCCTCGAGCAGCAGCTTGTTCCTGTACAGGCTGAGGGCGATTCCCTCCATGGCAGATCTGTACAGATCCGCCTGCCCGTGGCCGGGTTGCAGTCCGAACAGCACGCCCCGGGCATGGGGGTCCCATAGCGGAGCCCGCTCGCCTACGAAGTGGGGGAGGGTGAGAAGCCCGCCGCAGCCGATCGGGATTCGGGCCGCCTGTTCCTCAAGCTCCCCGTGCAGATCAATCTCCTCACCGGATGAGCCGGCCGGTCCCGCGGCTGTTTCCCGGATGATTGCCCGGCCCGGATGAAACAGATTCCGCAGCCAGTCCAGCACCATGCCGCCGGAGGCCAGGCTGGCGTTGATGAGGTAACCTGCCGGATTCCATGGGGCCTTGGTGATGTTCATGCCCCTGGGCCATGTGTCGGTCTGCGTGTAAACGCCCCAACAGCTGGAGCTGCCCAGGGTCATGGCGCTCTGCCCGGCCTCCGGGCATCCACAGGCCAGATACCCGGCGGCCGAATCGATCATGCCGACGGCTACCGGTGTCCCCTGTGTTAGTCCCAATTCGGATGACGCGTGGGCCGTCAGGTATCCGGCGATTTGCTCGCCGGAAAGCGGATCGGGGAGCTTTTCCGGATCCAGCTGGAGCTCCCGGAGCACCCCTTGATCCCAGCAGTTGCGCCGTATGTCGTAGGCGATCCCGAACAGCCCGGCGTGGCTCACATCGGTGACCAGCCTTCCCGTGAGCCGGCCCAACAGGCAATCCTTCAGGCTGAGAATTTTCTTCGCCTTGCGATAGGTGTCCGGCAGGTTGTTACGGATCCACAGGGTTTTGATCAATCCGTAGTAGGGATCGATTGGATTGCCGCTGAGCAGGAAAATGCGTTCCTCACCGATGCTGCGGCGAACCTCCTCAGCCTCGGAAACGGCCCTGCGGTCCATCCAGAGGATGCAGGGCATCAACGCTTCGGCTTGGGCGTCTACGGCCACCGCATCCGGGGCCATGGCGCTGATCGCCATTCCCTGCACGGCCGAAGCTCCGAGCCCTGAAGCCTCCAGCACATCTCTCACGATTCGTTTTACCGCGCGTAGAAAGATAGAGACATCCGCCTCCCATCGCGTCGTGTCGATCCGTCCCGAAGCGCCGCCGTAGCCCCGGTTGCATCGGGCCAGGATTTTTCCACCCTCACTGAGCAGGGTAGCCCGAATCCCCGTGGTTCCAAGATCGATGCCAAGGAACGCCTTCATCACGCAGCCCTACGGTTGGATCACCGGCTTGAGGGTCCGCCCCTGTGCCGCGTGTTCGAAGGCCTCGGATATCTGCTCCAGTGGATAGCGGGCATCGCAAATCCCCCTGGTGAAGCCCGCGGCGATCATCGACATGGCCAGGCGGTTGTGATAGAGAGTCGAGCCGTAGGTTCCCCGCACAGAGGCCAGTTTGTAGTGCAGAAGATTGCTGTCGAAGCGAATTCCGGATTGCCCGGGGGGAAGGCCGGCGAAGTAGAGGATTTTTCCGTACAGGCCGATCAACTCCAGGGACAGCTCCTGGATCTCCACGGAGGAGCAGGCCACTATTACCGCGTCGAAGCCCCGATGATCCGTGAATTGTTCAGTCCACTTGACCAGATCTTCCCTCGCATTGTTGATCAGGGTGATTTCGGAGGGGAGAACCCCCTTTGCCCGGTTGAGTCTTTCAGCCCGGATATCGGCCACCGCGACGTCCTGCAGTCCGTTGCGCAGAAGCAGTTTTGCCAGCAGTATGCCGATGGCACCGGCGCCGAGGACCAAGCCCCTGCCCCCAAGGGGAATCGTGCCCAACCGCTCCACACCGTTCAGGGCACAGGCCAGGGGCTCGGCGATCGCGTAATCCGCCGGCTCCTGACCCGTTGGCAGGGGATCGGGCAGGGGGAAGATGATGCTTTTCACTCCCCGGGCGGGCACGCGCAGGTACTCGGCGAAGCCGCCGGGGTAATCATAGGCAATCGAGCTCTTGTTCGTACAGAACAAACCGCGCAGGCAGTTGCTGCAGCGGCCGCAGGGAATGCCGGGGGTGACCATTACCAATGTGCCTGGGCCGTAGTCGAGATCCTCTGCGGGTAGGCCGGATCCAACCTCCTCTACCCGGCCCACGATCTCGTGGCCGATGATCGCCGGCAGTTCGATCTTTCGATGTCCATGTCTGAAGATGCGCAGATCCGTACCGCAGATCCCGCAGGCTCTGACCCGGACCAGGACCTCCTGCGCTTCGATTCCGGGCCGGGGAATGTCCTGAATCTCGAAGTGCCCGGGAGCTGTAAGCACCGCTGCTTTCATGACCTCCTCATGGTACGTCCATGAGTTCCGCGGGTCAATCGCACATACCTCAGATAGGACCGGTCCCGTGGTTCGGTCCCCCGGTGGTATGATAGGATGATGAGGAGAACGCACTTCTACGCCGCCTCCCGGGTGCGGGAGCCGGTGTGAGCTGCTGCAGGCCGAACGGGATTACCTGTTCCCCACATATCGTGTATAGTGGGAGTTGGAGCAGAAATATGATCCTGGACATTCTCGAGAATCGCGGTCGCTACAGAGGTGTCAGCCCTGAAATCGAGAGGGCCCTGGAGTATCTGGCGAGCACGGACTTCTCCGCTCTTGAGGACGGCAAGCATCCAATCGAAGGGGACGAGCTATTCGCCCTGGTTTCGACCTACGAGACCGAACCGGAGAGCGTACGCAGCTTCGAGGCCCATCGAAGGTATATCGATATCCAATACATCCTGTCCGGGCGGGAGATCATCTACTGGGCTGTGCTCCAGGAGCTGGCGCCGAAAGACGAGTACTCGGTTGAGAAGGATATCGTTTTCCTATCCGGAACCGAACGGGCGCGATTGCAGCTGACCCCGGGCAGCTTCGCCGTGTTCTACCCGCAGGATGCTCACAAGCCCAACTGCACCTGGGAGAATCCGCAGCAGGTACGTAAGGTGGTGGTCAAGGTCCGTATCGGTTGAAGCATGAATCCCGTCATTCGCCGAAGATTCCGTTTTTTTGAGGAGTTCTGGAAGGGGGAGGGTCCCTGTCCCGTTCTGTTCGCCGAGCCCCATCTGGCCAAGGGTAAGCCCTACCTGCGCTACGATTTGGTCGAGCAGCACCGGGACGCGGAGAAACATCTGGAAGAACGACTTCTTGAGATCCAACCGCATCTGGAGCTGATCGATGACGGCATTCCCGCGGTACGCTCCGACCTGGGCACCACCCTGCTTCCCAGCGCTCTGGGCCTGCCGATCGAGCTGCAGCCTGAGCTTCACCCCTGGCTGGCCGAACATCTCAGCCCGCAGCAGTACGAGAAGATCGAAATAACCGGAGATCCGCAGGATCTGCTGAAAAACGAGGTGCGTTTCTCTCGGGACTTTTATCAGCTGTTCGGGCGGCGCCAGACGGAGGGCTGGGTTCCGCCGGAGCTGTACCCCTATGTCCCGGACACCCAGGGGATCTTCGATCTCTCCCACCTGATCGTGGGCACGGATCTGCTGTACCTGCTGGGCGATCGCCGGGAGCAGGTTCTGGCGATCCAGGAACAGAGCCTGCGGTTGTTTCTGACCGCTACCAGGTTTTTCAAGGACCTGCTAGGAGAGCAGGGCGGGTCCATGGTGCACGGCCACGGCATGCCGATCGGGGTCTGGTTCCCCGATACCGGTGCCCGCATATCCGAGGATAGCGCCACTCTGATCTCCGCCGACATGATCCGCACCTTTTGTCTGCCCTTCATCCGGCGGGCGGCCGAACCCTTCGGGAGGTTGTTTTTGCACTACTGCGGGCATCATCCCGGATTCCTGAAGATGGTCTGCGAGATGCAGGAGATCTCCACCCTGAACCTGGGGAATCCGGAGATGTACGACCTGGAGGAGGTGTTCACGCTCTGCGGGCAGAACGGCACGGTCTACTTCGGGCACCTGCCCGTGGTGGAGGGGGAGGACGGGGACGGCTACCTGGAACGGCTGGCAGATCTGTGCGGGCGCACCAAGGCTCGATTGATTCTGGTCTCCGGCTATCACCCCGGTGGAAGCGAGGAGAAGACCTCCCTGGTGAAACGCTGGCACCGGTTGACCGGCTCCGCCTGAGTCGGGGAAAATAGGGAAACAAATGGCAACCTACGAAGATTTTTCAAAGATCGAAATTCGGACCGGGACCGTTGTTCGTGCGGAGTCTTTTGACCAGGCCCGCAAGCCCGCCATCAAGATGTGGATCGATTTCGGACCGTTGGGAGTTCTGACCTCCAGCGCCCAGATCACCCGACGCTACAGCCCTGAGGAGCTGGTGGGTAGCCAGGTTTTGGCCGTGACCAACTTCCCGCCCCGGAAGATCGCCGGTTTCGCCTCCCAGGTGCTGGTCCTGGGGGCGATCCCCGCAGAGGGGGACGTGGTGCTGGTGCGCCCCGATGCGGCGGTGGATCCCGGTACCCGGGTGCTGTAGGTCGGAGGGAATCATGAAGTACTTCAGGAAGATGATCGGCAAGCGCTGCTACCTCTCCCCCATGAATCCTGAGGATGCGGAGAAGTACGTCGCCTGGCTGGCCGATATGGAGGTGGCCCAGTACCTCACCGTGGCCTATCACAACATCAACCTGGATGTGGAGAGGGAGACCCTGGCGCGATTCGTCCGCCAGGGGGATCACTTCGCCATCGTGGAGGGCAAGAAGGACGAGTTGATCGGCGGCTGCGGATTTCTAAACCCGGATCACATCAACCGCACCGCCGAGGCTGGGATCTTCATCGGCGAGAAGAGCTACTGGAACAAGGGGTATGGGGAAGAGGCCATGCGCCTGCTGCTGGATTACGCCTTTAACATCCTGAACCTGAACAACATAATGCTCAGTGTATACGCCTTCAACACCCGGGCGATCCGCTGCTACCGCAAGATCGGATTCAAGGAGATCGGCCGCCGACGTCAGGCCCGGCGAATCCAGGGCACAAGTTACGATATCATCTACATGGACATCCTGGCTGAGGAGTTCACCGGCAGCTCGTTGCCCCCCCTGCCTGCTCCGCAGTGAGGCGGCTCAAGCTGCGGATCGTACGCACATAGCAGGCGATCCTTCCTGCGGCTACCACGTGGGTGGAGAACATCACCTCTTCGAATACCTCAACCACGTAGGCCAGTTGCCCCGATCCTGCGGGAAGAACCGCAACCAGCCGGCGGGAGTACTCCAGGGGCGTAAGGAAAAAAAGATAGGGAACGCCCAGTTGCTCGCCCCACCGGATCAGAGCCAGGAAAGCCCGCTGCACCCGGCTCATCTGCACCCGCTTACGTACCGACAGCCCTCGGATGTTGGTCCTGCTGGCTTTCGGAGCAGCGGCTGCATCCTCCTCTTCCACGGTCAGCACGCCTCTCCGGTGGGAGCGGCGCAGCCGGCGCAACCAACGTAGGAGGCGCAGCCAGAGCCGGACAGCAAGGCCGAGAGGGATACGGAGCCATCTCCAGAGGGCCGTTAAGGGCCTCAGCTCCCGCAACCTGTCGAGGAAATCCTGGGACAGCAGGGGAAAAACCAGGAACAGGAACAGGCCGGTGACGGCAAGGGTGCGGAAGAGCCTTCGCATGATCTCCACGATCAGCAGGGCGAATGGAGTCGCTGCAGGCGCCTGTTGAGAAAGGCGCATGGCCTGGTAGAGGCGCTGCCTTTCGATCAGGGCATTCTGCAGGGTATCGGCAAATCCGGGACGGGCGGGAAAGCGAAACAGAGAGGCCAGCCGCCTGATCAGGGCGATCAGAGCGGAGAGGGGCAGGAGGGAGGCGTTGCGGGCCGCCAGGTTGATCACAACCGCGGCCACCGCCAGGATCGAGATGCTGAACAGAACCCGCCTCGTCTCCAGAGCGCGTGGCAGGGCAAGCCCGCTGCCCAGCAGCAGCTGCTGCTCTTCGAAGCTGCGCAGCACTCCCATCCCGAGCAGCCCTCCCAAGGCATTCAGGGAAACGATAAGTGCGCCGCCGAGCGGAGGCTGGCGCTTCAGCACCGCCGCGGCGACCAGCAGGGCAACCACCTGAATCTGAAATACTACTATCCCCGCCCTGATGTTTCGCAGTACCCGGACCGTGAGTCCCGCCTGGTAGGAGGAGCCTCTTAAGGAGTGGCGGAGCACCGCCCCGCTCTTGCCCGCTAGGGCACTGAGAAGCAGCTCCCGCTCTCTCAAGCCGGAATGAATGCCGTGGGACAGAAGCCATTGCAGCAGTGTTATTGTGAGCGGATAGATCAACAGCGGGGAGAGATGAAAGCCCCGCCCCGAACGCAACCCCAGGAGGATGAACAGGGCTCCGAAAGCCACAGCGAGCAGCACCACAAGCTCTCTGGCTCGGGCCAGAAAGGCGGCTCTTTCCTTGAACAGCAGGTTGCCCATCACCGCCTCTTCGAGGCCGGCGGCCAGCAGCAGGGGCGCCAGGTGTCGGGGAAACCAGGAAATACCCGGGAAGAGCGGCCGCAGAAGCTGATCGGCGCTCAGCAGGAACAGCAGGGGCAGGAAGATCGACAGCAGTGGATGAACCAGAGAACGGAGCAGCCGCAGGGTTCGTCTACTTATAGAGGAGCTCACGTCCGAAGTCCTGCACTGGGAAAATCGAGACCTCCCGCCCGCAGAGCTCTCTGGCCGCCTCGAGCTGCTCGCCCAGGATAAACAGCTCTACGGTGCAGCCGTTTTCCCTGATCTGTCTCAAGCGGCGGATATCCAGATTTCCGAGAACGGGCGTGATCACCTCTACGCGCGTGCGCACCGGCAGCTCGATGCCGGAGGTGAACAGAAGCTCGGTGAAATCCGGACCGCCCTGGGTGCTGTTCATCCTCCCCAGCAGCTCCAGCAGGGTGGCGGCGTGACCGTGGGTGCCGCGAATTTCGGCAACCGGGATCGACTCCTCACCTTCCAGCCGTGCGGAGGCGATCAGACCGATCTCCTGGCCCAGAGAGAGGAAATGCATGACCAGAGAGGCGGCCAGGGTAACGGCCCGCTCGATGCGGTGATAGCGGTAGCGCATCGGATAATCCTGGCTGTTCAGGTTGAGGAGGATCAGCACCGGAGCGTGAAGCAGGGGCAGATAATCCATAACGAATAGCTGTCCGGCTTTCGCCGAAACTTTCCAGTTCACCCGCCGCAGGCTGTCTCCCGGCAGGTACTCCCGCAGGGAGCGGTAGCGGGTCAGGTCCTCGTACATCGGATTTTCCACCCGAATGGCGCCTGCGGGCAGGCCTTCGCGGCTGAGCAGGGACAGGGGTAGAACTTCCGGATACACGATCAGGGTCTGGCTCTCAGCAGCTTTCATGCGGAAGGGAAAAAATCCCAGGGGATCGCTACCCTGGATCACCGCCGGTCCCACCGTGTACTGCCCACGCCGCTGGCTCTCGATCGTGTACCTCAGGACTCTCCGTTGCCCCGGTCTCAGTTTGAGCAGGAAGTTGCCCGGTTCGGAGGCGAAGAAGGTGTTCGGCTGGTCGAAAACATTGATATAGGCCACGGGTAGAAAGCCGCGGTTCTCCACGATCAGGGTGATCTCCAGAGGCTCGAAGCGATGAGTCCTGAGAACCTCCTCTGTTCTGCGTACCGTTACGTAGCGGGAGATCAGGCGGGAGTACAGGTAGGATAATCCGATGGCTCCGATGTAAAGCAGGGCCACGAACTGCAAAATCCGCAGGGGGAAGAACAGCACCAGGAGGAGGAGACCGGCGAGCAGAAATATATGGACCGCCTTCACTCAAACGCCTTTGAGGACCGGAACCTCCACCCGATCGATCGCCTGGGCCAGCAGATCCTGCGCGGTGATTCCCTTGATCCGATGCTCCGAGCGCACGATCACCCGCTTGGCGCAGACCGGGATGAACAGTTCCTTGATATCTTCGGGAATCACGTAGTCCCGGCCGCGAATGGCCGCCCTTGCCTGGGCTCCTTTGTACATCGCCAGGGAGCCCCGGGGGGAAACCCCCAGTCTCAGGCGCGGCTCCTTGCGGGTCTGTTCGGTAATGTCCAGAATGTAGCCGCGCAGCGCCGGGCTGACATGCACCTCCACCACCCGCTGCTGCATCTCCAGCACGGTATCCAGCTGCGTTACCGCCTGCACATCCGAGACCGGGTGAGTCGTTCGTCTCTGGCTCTCCAGGATCTCGGCTTCGGATACCCTGTCGGGATAACCGATTTTCAGGGAGAGGAAGAACCGATCCTTCTGTGCCTCGGGCAGGGGAAAGGTGCCTTCGAACTCGATGGGATTCTCCGTGGCCATGAGGAAGAAGGGCTCCGGCAGGGCAATCCGCCGTCCGTCCACGCTGATCTGGTTCTCCGCCATGGCTTCGAGAAGGGCCGACTGGGTGCGGGGGGTGGCCCGGTTGATCTCATCCACCAGCAGCACGTTGCTGAGGATCGGTCCCTCCCGGAAGGTAAAATCCCCGCTCTTGGGATTGTATACCGAGACCCCCAGGACGTCGGCGGGCAGCAGATCCGGGGTGCACTGGATGCGCTTGAAGCTGCCCCCCAGGCTCTGGCCCAGCGCCCGAGCCGCGATGGTTTTGCCCACCCCGGGCACATCTTCGATCAGCACGTGACCCCGGCACAGCAGGGCGATGAGCAGCTTCTCGATCGTCCGCTCCTTGCCGTAGAAGGCCCTCTCCGCTGATTTCCTGATCGTCTCGGCCCAGTCGCGAACCGCTTTCACAGGATTATTATACACGATTTTACCTACAGTGGTACGTCGGCTCTGTAGATGTGCAGGGATCCGTGCATGCTGTAGGGGCCGGTGGAGGCGGGAATCAGCAGAGAATTGCCCTTTTTGATGGGCAGCGGTTCGGGAGCCTCGATCCGCCCCTCCCCCCCGACGACGATCATCAGCTGGATGCTGCCGCTTCCAGGATTGCGATGGGGCTGATCCGGGTGCACCCGGATCTCGGCCAGGCGGAACTCCTGTGCAGGTGTGTGAAACACCCGGTGTCCCGGAGCCGTTTCATCGGATTCGGCCAGCTGAACGCCCCGCCCCTGGAAACGCAGGATCGACAGCAGCTCATCCACGTCCATGTGCTTGGGGGTCAACCCGCCCCGGATCACGTTGTCCGAGTTGGCCATCAGCTCGATTCCCGTTCCCTCGAGGTAGGCGTGAAGCACCCCCGCCTCCAGGAACATCGTGTCTCCGGGCTGCAACAGCAGGAGGTTGAGCAGCAGGGGAGAGAGCACTCCGATGTCCCCGGGATAGCTCTCGCCCAGGCGCAGAATCCAGCCGGCGATGGTATTGCGGTCCGGACTTTGCGCCGACCGGCGCTGTTTAAGGCTCGACGAAGAGGTAAGCGCCTCCCTGCCCGGTTGACGTTCGGCCCAAGCCAGGGCCTCCCGGATCGCCCGCTCCCGGGTCTCCCGCTGCAGCCGCATCAGAGAGGCGAAGAAGGCTTTCAAGCCGGCCCGGCTCGGATTATCGCCGAGGGCGGCGATCTGTTTCCCGATGCCGGAGAAGCCGACGGAACGCAGCAGATCGAGCATCTCTGGAAGCGGCCGGAAGCCGTTCAGGGCCCAGAAGGGGGTGAGTGCGGAGATCACCTCGGGTTTGTGGTTGTCATCCCGGTAGTTGCGCCGGAACGCATCCAGGGCAATCCCCTGCTCGTTCTCCCTGCGGAAACCGGCTCGGGCCTGTTCCAGGTTGGGATGGGCCTGGATGGACAGAGGCTGGGCTGCGGCCAGCACCTTGAACAGGAAGGGAAGACGGCCCGCGAACCTCTCCGCCACCGCCTTTCCCAGGACGGCTGCGGGATCCCGGGCGATCAGTTCCGGAAGGGGCAGCTCATGTCCCTGTGCCACAAGCACCCGGGAAGGGGCCTTGGGATGCGCCCCCATCCAAAGCTCGGCCTGGGGTGTGTCCGCCGGGGACCGTCGGCCCAGAAGCTGCGGGATGGAGGTGCGGGATCCCCAGGCGTACTCCTGAATCGTGTTGCGTAGAAAGAAAACACCTTGCATATAGTGAATGACAGTGTACACTAAGGCACGACAAACAGCCAACGATAGGAATGCAACTATGAAGGTATCAGACACGATCCGCAGCCATATCATGGATCAGGCGGCGGGCAGACAGGTGCGGCGCGCTCAGATCGGCTTGATCTACTGTGCGGTTCAGCTGGACAGTGGGACCACCGGGGTGGCTTTTACATTCCCGGCCCAGCGCTCCGATCGGCCCTGCGGGGCCGGCCTGAGCGGTCAGGGCAATCTGGCCGGGAGGGCAGCGGATCAGCTGATCGAGCACCTCGGCTCGGAGGATCTTGTAAGCTCGGCCCTGGGTATGGCCGCCTCCAACGCGGTGATTGCCGATTCATACCCCGATCCCCGTGCCCTCGGAGGAGATATACTCGATCACCTGGACATCCGCAAGGGGGATCGGATCTGTATGGTCGGCTGCTTCCTGCCGGTGCTGGAAAAGCTGGGAAATCTTTCCGTACAGGTACGCACCGTGGATCAGGTCGCCAAACCGGGAGCCGAACCGGCAGAAAGGGTTGAGCAGCTTCTGCCCGAAAGCCAGGTAGCAATTATCACCGGCACTTCACTCATCAATGCTACGATCGACAATCTGCTTCGGTTGGCCGCCGGCTGCCGGGAGGTGGCTATCCTCGGGCCCTCCACCCCTCTTCTGGCCGAAGCCTTTCGGGGCCTTCCGGTTCACTGCCTCTCGGGAATACGGGTCGACGATCCTGATGCGGTGTTCCGCATTATCGGTGAGGGCGGGGGCTTTCGCTTTTTCAAAGACTACACTACCAAGTTCAACATCCTTCTGGACTGAGCCGCGCGTAAGCCGCGCATTCGTTTGACCCTGCAGCTGCCAGGTGCAGGGTCATACCGAGCCGAACAGCTATACAAACATCCGCTTGACCGCACATCCAAGAGGGATCAGAATAGGACATTACGGTTGTGGAGGAGGATCTGGCACATGGAAGAGAATCAGAAACTCCCGGTAAAGGTCAAGCTCGGCTTCGGGATAGGGGATGTCGGGGGCAACCTCTACTTCACGGTGGTCGCCTTCTGGTTGCTGAACTACTTCACAGATACGGTGGGCCTTGCCGCGGGGATTGCGGGACTCGCCTTTGGAATCGGCAAAGTCTGGGATGCGATTACCGACCCGTTGATGGGATTTATCTCTGACAGAACCCGGACCCGCTGGGGCCGGCGCCGACCCTATCTGCTGTTCGGGTCTTTCATTTGGTTCATCGCCATGATCATCCTGTTCACCAATCCCCGGTTGAGCAATCCCGCCGCCCTGTTCGTTTGGGCGGTGGCGGCTTACTGCTTCCTCAGCACCGCCTTCACCGTGGTGAACGTTCCATACTCCTCCTTAACACCGGAGCTGACCAAGGACTACCATGAACGCAGCAGCCTCAACGGCTATCGGGCCGTGTTCATGGTCATCGGCACCTTGATCGGGGCCGGGGCGGCGCTGCCCCTGATCAACGCCCTGCCCAACAAGAACATCGGATTCTCCGTGATGGGCATCATTTTCGGCGCTGTAATGATGGCGGCTACCCTTGTTACCTTTTTCTCGGTGCGGGAGCCGGAGCTGACCGAAGCGTCCAAACCGAAAACCGCTTTTCTCAAGTCCTACCTCTGCGTATTCAAGACAAAGCCTTTTATCTTCATCCTTCTGACCTACATGATGTGCATGGTCGGCGTTTCCATAGTCAGCGCCACCATGATCTACTACTTCAAGTACATCCAGGAGAAGGAAAACCTGACCACGATTGCTCTGTTGATCCTGCTGGTTACGGCCATGATCTTCATACCCGTGGCCGTGCGGATTTCCAAGAGGATCGGCAAGAAAACCACCTATGCGGTCGGAGTGCTGATCATGGCGGTGGCCTGCATGCTGGTCTTTGCCCTGGGGCACCAGCTGGGCACGACATTCGTTTTCGTGATGATGTTCATTGCCGGAATCGGCCTGTCCACCCACTATCCCATGCCCTGGGCCATGATCCCGGACACCGTGGAGTACGGCTATCTGCAAACTGGCGAACGGATGGAGGGCGGTTACTACGGCGTGTGGACCCTGTTCAGCAAGGCGGGTCAGGGTCTGTTGGCACTCCCCCTGGTCGGGCTGATCCTCCAGGTTACCGGCTACATCCCCGAGGTTGCCCAGACCCCCTTGGCTCGGCTGGGCATTCGGCTCATGTTCGGGCCGGTGGCCGGGGTGTTCTTCGTGGCGGCCGCCGTGCTGCTGGCCTTCTACCCTCTGAATGAAAAGCGCTATGCCGAGCTGCAGGAGAAGATCAAGGAGATGGAAAAGGAGCGAAAAATCCAGCCCGGTTCGTAGCCAAACGCCTTTACACAAGGCCTATTTTCTTTTACATATGCACCCATGAACTTCGTAGAAAAAATAGACGACAGTGTGAAAATCAAGCGGGTGCTGGTAAGCGCCTACGACAAGGGCGGGCTGGCCACCCTCGTTCCGGAGCTTCTGCGCATCAACCCCGAGATGGTCCTCTACTCAACCGGGGGGACCTACCGGGTGATTGCCGACATCCTCGGTGATTCCAAAGCGGATCGGCTGGTGGCCGTATCTGAATATACGGGACAGCCGGAGATGCAGGGCGGGCTGGTCAAGACTCTGGATTTCAGAATCTATCTGGGACTGTTGAGCGAGACCTACAACCCCGCTCACCGGCAGGACCTGGCGCGGACCGGGGCCGTGGCCATCGACATGGTGGTGGCCAACCTCTACCCCTTCCGGAACACGGTGGCCCAGGAGGAGGTGACTCCGGAGCAGGCCCGGGCCAACATCGATATAGGCGGTCCCTGCATGATCCGGGCGGCGGCCAAGAACTACCTGCGGGTCGCTTCTGTCGTGGACCCGGGAGACTACGGGGCGATCACCGCGGAGCTGGAAC
Source organism: uncultured Spirochaetaceae bacterium (assembly GCA_964520025.1). GTDB lineage: Bacteria > Spirochaetota > Spirochaetia > SZUA-6 > DRHE01 > JAFGQJ01. The sequence continues at coordinate 4,446 of CAZFMD010000001.1, read as the reverse complement.
AAGCCCACGGCTGTCTGTCCCTGGCCACCCGCTTCCGCCTGGCTCAGAAGACCTTCGCCTATACCGCCGAATACGACACGGCAATCGCCGCCTATCTGGGATCCTGCACGCGGCAGCAGGTTCGCGGCAGTTACCCGGAGGTGCTGTGATGGGTGAACCGAAACACGCCGGCGGGAAGAAGTCCGGCCGCAAGACCGAGCGCAGCCCGCAAGGTGGGCGCAGCCCGCAGGGCAGCCTGCGATCCGCCTACCGCAGCATCACTCAGGACCACTTCCCCGATACCCTGGAGATCTGTTTCTCCCAGGGGGGGAGGCGGCAATGCCTGGAGTTCCGGCGGGTGACCTGGCGGATCGAGGGGCAGGACAGGGGCCTGCGCTACGGAGAGAACCCCGATCAGGAAGCGGCGTTGTACAAGCTGGTGTCGGGAAATCTCGCGTTGGGGGAGGTGGAGAGCATCCAGCCGGGACGCCTGCTGGCCTCCGAGCCTGAGCTGCTGCAGTCGGGAAAGCATCCTGGCAAGATCAACATCACCGACATTGACAGCGCTCTCAACATCCTGCGCTACTTTCAGGACGACCCCTGCACGGTGATCGTGAAGCACAACAATCCCTGCGGCGTGGCTCTGGGTGAAACTCCGGCCGAGTCCTACCAGAGGGCCTACATGGCGGACAGGCTCGCCGCCTTCGGCGGTGCGATCGCCATCAATCGGGAGCTGGACAGGGAGACCGCGCAGCTGATCGCCGAGCAGTACTGCGAGGTGGTGGCCGCCCCGGCTTTCGCTGAGGGGGTTCTCGATATTCTGGGCAGGCGCAAGAACCTGCGGGTCATGCGTATCGGCAACATCCGGCGCCTGCAGGAGTTCGTGGGTACCCGGGCGGTGGATTTCAAGACCCTGATCGACGGCGGGATCGTGGCCCAGTGGTCCTATGCGCCCCGCACCCTGACCGTAGAGGATTTTCTTCCGGCCCGGGCCGCCTATAAGGGGCGGGAGTACCGCATTTCCAGGCCACCCACCGATGCGGAGGCCCGGGATCTGTTGTTCGGCTGGCTCGTGGAATCCGGTATAACCAGCAACTCGGTGATCTACGTAAAGGACGGGATGACCGTGGGTATCGGCACCGGAGAGCAGGACCGGGTCGGGGTGGCGGAGATCGCCCGGGACAAGGCCTACCGCAAGCTGGGGGACCGGATCTGCTGGCAGCGGCACGGAAAACCTTACAATCTTCTGGCTGGGCAGCGGGAGAGGCGGGAGATCGACGAGGCTGTGAAGGAGCAGCGCGGGGGCTTGAAGGGTGCCTGCATGGTATCCGACGCGTTCTTCCCCTTCCGCGACGGCGTGGAGGTGGGAATCCGGGAGGGGATCAGCGCCGTGATCCAGCCGGGCGGCTCGGAGCGGGACTTCGAGGTGATCCAGGCCTGTAATGAGGCCGACGTAGCCATGGTGTTCACCGGACAGCGCAGCTTCCGCCATTAGAGCACGGGGAGGATACCGTTGCGGGGCGTGACATTTTCACACCCCCCAGGTGTTAGAAAGGTAAATGGGACAGGATATGAAAAACATTCCGGTATTGTTTGTCCAGGGGCGGTCTTTGGCAGAGGCCTATGAGCGGGCCCTGATTTCACTGTACGAGAAAGGAACTCGCATCGCCACCCAGTACGACCGGCCCGGTGATCCCCTGAGCCTCGATGCCACCATGAACATTACCGTGCTGGATCCCTGGGCAGATCCCATGATCCACAAGGCCTTTCCCGGCGGAATCGAGGATCTCCAGGAGTACGTCCTGGAGCTCTGCGGCGCCAAGGATCACTGGATCAAGAACATGAACGATCCCGACGACACCCGCTGGGAGTACACCTATCATCAGCGCCTGAACAGCTACGGCAGCTGGCGGGAGGCGAGAGACGGGCAGTCCGTTCAGGCGGGGGCATTTTCGGTGGATCAGATCGAGCAGGTTGTCAGCAAGCTGGTGGAGCAACCCCACACCCGACAGGCTCAGATGATTACCTGGATGCCGAACATCGACTTCGACTGCTACGACCCTCCCTGCCTGCAGTCCATCTGGTACCGCCTGCTGTTCGACGAGGAGGCAACCGCCTGGCTGAACTGCAACGTTCGTTTTCGCTCCAACGATGCCTGGGGAGCCAACTTCATGAACATGTTCGGATTCATCCAGTTCAACAGACAGCTCATCGCCGATGAGATTGCCCGCCGCAGCGGCAAAACCGTGGAATTGGGGCGGATGAACTGGCAGGCCGATTCCTACCACATCTACGGCAAGAGCCTGGAGGAGGCCAAGGCTCGGCTGTTCGACCGTCTGGAGTCGACGAGCTTCGAGGAGCGGGTATTCAACTTCCGGGACCCGATGATCAGCCAGATCTACGAGGAGGCCAGGGAAACAGTACTGGAGAAGATCAAGAAGTTCGACGAGGAGCACGAAAGGTGAGAAGGACAGTCACAGCGGCGCTGCTGGGCGCTTGGACGTTGCTCCTGCTGGCCGGTTGCGCCACCATGGCCGAGCGGGTAGGGATTGCCAGCAGCGAGTCGGTTGATCAGAAGCTAACCGCAACGCGTAGTGAGCTGGAACAGGAGATCGCCACGCTGAGAGCCGAGCTGGAGACCCAGCAGCGGCGGGTTTCGCAGATCGAAGATCTGAGTGTAGACCTGGAGCAGGCTATCCAGGCGACCCAGGAGCTCGAACAGCTGGCCGGGATCATGGAGTCCCGGCTGGAGCGGATGCCCCGGGACACAATCGAAGAGCTTGTAGCGATCCTGCAGCGATACCTGGAGGGCGGCGAGTAGCGGGCCGCGATCCAAGGCTCAGCCCCATACAGTTCTGCTATCGAAAGTCGAGCGACTTATTGACCACCCCGGCGGCGAAGGGATATTGTAAAGCCCAGCATGTACGAACGTAACGTTTCCCAGATCGAAGAGATCGTTAAAAAGCAGAATCAATGGCGCAGCAGCACCCTCAACCTCATCGCCAGTGAGAACGTATTGAGTAATCGGGCGCGCCATTCTTTGGGCTCGGATTTTGCCCACCGCTACGCCGAAGGACATCCCGGTGAACGTTACTATCAGGGCACGGAGCTGATCGACGAGGTGGAGAGCCGCCTCAAGAAACACATGAAGAGCCTCTTCCATTGCCGGCAGGTCGATGTGCGGCCGATCAGCGGAACCATAGCCAACGACGCGGTGTTCAGCCGCTTCATTCGTCCCGGTGATGTGGTTATGGTCAACTCCACGCCGGGGGGCGGTCATATCAGTCACCACCGGGCCGGATCCGTGGGCAAGTATACGACCAACATCGTGAACTTCCCGTTGACCCCCGACGGCTATCACATCGACGTACAGCGGACCATCGAGCTGATTCGCGCCGTTTCTCCGAAGGTCCTGATCTTCGGCAAGAGCCTGTTCCTCTTTCCCGAACCCATTGCGGAGCTGGTCGATATCTGCAGGGAGCGGAACATCGCATTGCTGTACGACGGAGCCCACGTGCTGGGGCTGATCGCCGGGGGACAGTTCCAGAATCCGCTGAAAGAAGGGGCGCTGCTGATAACCGGCAGCGTGCACAAAACCTTCTTCGGATCCCAGCGGGGCATCATCCTCAGCAACGCGGGGGAAAACGAGTGGCGCAAAATCGACAAGGGCGCCTTTCCCGGCTCCTCCTCCAACCATCATCTGGACACCCTGGTGCCTCTGGCCATTACCGTGTATGAGATGATGGAGTTCGGTCAGCAATACGCCGAACAGGTTATCGCCAACGCCAAGCATCTGGGCGCGAAGATGCACGAAGCGGGCATTCAAGTGCAGGGGCAGGAGTTTGGCTACACGGAGAGCCATCAGCTGGCCGTGGATGTTACCGAGTTCGGCGGTGGCGACGAGGTGGCTCGACACCTGAAAGACAACAACATCATCCTCAATATGAACCTGCTTCCCCATGAACCCCTGGAGAACGTGGCCAATCCCGCGGGAATCCGGTTGGGTGTGCAGGAGATGACCCGTTTCGGGATGAAGGAAAAAGAGATGGAGGTCATCGCCGAGTTTTTCACGAGATGCCTGATCGGCGGCAAGTACGTGGGGGATCAGGTAAAGGAGTTTCGCGCTCAATTTCAGGATGTGCAGTACTCCTTCGATCAATCCACAGTGGAAGTGTAGCAGTATAAGCATGAAAGACGTCCAAAATCAGCACGACCCGCGGCGTATCGAAATCCAGAAAGTCGGGGTGAAAAACGTCAAGTATCCGATTCAGGTACTGGACAAGAAAAATCAAACTCAGACCACGGTGGCCACGATCAACATGTACGCCGACCTTCCCCACGAGTTCAAAGGCACCCACATGAGCCGTTTTATCGACGTGGTGAACGCGTACTACGTCGACATCTCGATGCATAATTTCCTCGAGATGCTGGGCAAGGTTCGTACATTCCTGGATGCCCGGCGGGCAT